>JAUMYU010000024.1:4443-32617 GCA_030528485.1 Comamonadaceae bacterium | reverse complement strand
CCAAAGTCGTGCGCGTCGATGCCAGCCAATTGTTCCTGGATGCGCTCAAGGGCGTATCCGACCCCGAACAGAAACGCAAAATCATCGGCAAGCTGTTTGTCGATGTGTTCAAAGCCGAGGCCGAAAAACTCAAGGCCGCAGGCAATGGCGCGAAGGGCGCGACCTTCCTCGCCCAAGGCACCATCTACCCCGACGTGATCGAATCCGGCGGCGCCAAGAGCAAAAAAGCCGTGGTCATCAAAAGCCACCACAACGTCGGCGGCCTGCCCGAACAACTGGGCCTGAAACTGCTGGAGCCGCTGCGCGATTTGTTCAAGGACGAAGTGCGCGAACTCGGCGTGGCGCTCGGCCTGCCGCACGACATGGTTTACCGCCACCCCTTCCCCGGCCCCGGCCTGGGCGTGCGCATCCTGGGCGAAATCAAAAAAGAATACGCCGACCTGCTGCGCCAGGCCGACGCCATCTTCATCGAAGAACTGCGCTCCACCATCGAACCCAACAGCGGCAAAAGCTGGTACGACCTCACCAGCCAGGCCTTCGCCGTCTTTTTGCCCGTCAAGAGCGTCGGCGTCATGGGCGATGGCCGCACCTACGACTACGTCGTGGCGCTCCGCGCCGTACAAACCAGCGACTTCATGACCGCCGACTGGGCCGAGCTGCCGTATGCGCTGCTGAAAAAGGTGTCGTCGCGAATCATCAACGAAGTGCGCGGCATCAACCGCGTGACCTATGACGTTTCCAGCAAACCCCCCGCAACGATTGAGTGGGAGTGAGACAAAAATAATCACAAGGAGAAAACACCGTGGCAAGAATGTGGATGGTGCGCGGCGATGGCGGGCGTTTGTACGATGCCTTCCGCGAACGTGGCGTGGCGGGCATAGGCTGGAGCGGGCTGGCAGCGCAGGCCATACAGGGCGGCACACGCAAGCAGTTGACTGCGCTGTACCAGCAGCTGGAGCCGCATGCCAAGCCGGGGCGCATGAACAACATCGCCATGGGGCAGGTATTTGAAGACCTGATCCGCCGCTTCAACGAAGTTGCCAACGAAACCGCAGGCGAGCACTTCACCCCGCGCGAAGTTATCCGGCTCATGGTCAACCTGCTGCATCCACACCGACGGCTGGTGCGGCTACGATGGGCTGGTTGATTTGAGTTTGGAAAAGCGCTTTCGATCAAGCACGGCAACAACGAATTCGTCAAAGGCTCCAGGTCGTCAACGGCATCGAATTCTTCTAGAGTGATGCCAAACATCGGCTGGCGCAGTTTCATGGCGTGCGACGCGACAAGTTCAAGCTGCACATCAAGGAGACCGAGTTCCCGCTTCAACCATCGAAACCTTGATCTCTACAAGACACTGCTTAAACTGCTCGGAGAAGACCCTCTTTGGTGCGTTTGCTTCCCAAGCCCCTTCATTTTTCAGGGATTTACCAAGGCTCAAAACCTTGGCCAAAATGGCCGCACTTTCAATAGGCAACTCAGAAGGAAAAGCAAATGAAATCATTGAAATACAAAGCATCCAACGGTTTGAATATTGCCGTCAATATGCACTTGCCGGCAGATTTTGACACCGATAAAAAATACCCGGCCATTATCGTGGGGCACCCGATGACCGGCGTAAAAGAGCAAGCCGCAGGCATTTATGCCGCAGCAATGGCAAAATCAGGTTATGTTGCTTTGGCCTATGATGCGACCTACCAAGGCGAAAGCGAAGGCGAACCGCGCGGCAAGGAAGATCCGGCCACCCGTGTGGCGGATTTCCACGAATTAACGGATTTCTTAACCACCCAAGATTTTGTCGATGCAGAACGTATCGGTGTCATCGGCATCTGTGCCAGCGGCGGCTATGCCTTCAAAGCAGCGCAAACTGACAAACGCATTAAAGCCGTAGCGGGCGTGTCGCCTGCCGATGTAGGTGCGGTATTCCGTGAAGGCTGGTTCGGCAACGCACCGGAGGACGTTTACGGCCTGCTCACCGCCGTCAATGCGCAACGCACCGCCGAAGCGGGCGGCGCAGAGCCTTTATATGTAGGGGCGATGAGCAACAACAATACGCCGGAAACCCCGAAAGAACTGCAAGACGGCTACGAGTATTACCACACCGCACGTGGACAGCACCCACGCTCAACCGGTCAGTTCCCCTTTGTGAATTTCGACCGCTTGATCGAGTTCTCATCTTTTGACGATGTGCTGTCCAAACTCTTAACCCAGCCACTGCTGGTTGTGGCGGGTGAAAATGCCGGTACATTGTGGACAAGCAGAACCGCTTACGACAAGAAAGTAACCGGCGAAAAAGAACTGTTCCTCGTCAAAGACGCGAACCACTTTGACCTTTACGACAAACCGGAATATGTATCGCAAGCGGTTGAACGTATCGGTCAATTCTTTGCAAAACACCTTTAATCTGTACTTTAAATGAATGCCGCCTTTAGGGGCGGCTTTTTCCTATCCAGCTTACGTCTGCTGTTTGTTCCCCCATAAAAAGCCGTTGAAGCTCACTTCAACGGCTTTTTGTTTATCCAATCTCAACAAATCAGTAAATCAATATGCTGGCCTGATCACCGTTGCTGATGGTGAAATCGCTGACGCCGCAGGGGAAGTGGCCGGCGAGGTAGATGTGGCCGATGCGGTCGAAGAAGGCGGGCGGGCGGAAGACGCTGAAGGACTCGCGCATGACGGCGTTGAAGAGATCCCCGGGGATGGCGGCTTCGAGTTCGTGGTGCGGTTTGCCGTGAATTAAGAAGTTCAATTCACCACTTTCTTGCCCAATTCCCCCACCGACAACGGCGAACACCCCTCCGCCTTGTTATTGATGGTCACGTAAGCGTTCTGCCCTGCGCCGCAGGTGCCGGTGATGACGCGGGCGAGGTGGGCGCGGGTTTCGGGGTCGGGGTCTTGCAGGCGGTCGAACGGGGCGTATTGCGCCTTGGCGCTTTCGTAGCCGTAGGCGCCGTGGCGGCGGTGCAGGTTCCAGCGGCAGACGAGCGGGCCGGGCCACAGCGCCAGCAGCGGAGCGTGGTTGGGGATTAAAAAAGCAGCGTCGCGCATTTCCAGCGCAATCACGCCATCGGGCGCTGCCGGGGCCAGCGGTGGCCGGGCTGCGAGCAGATGGCCGATGCGCTCAACCAGCGCGGGCAAATCGTTCGACAGCATGCGCGGCAAGGGGCTGAGCTGAAACACCAGCGCGCCTTCCTTGTGGCCCAGCCCTTGCAGGGCGGGTTCGATGAATTCGCGCACGGCCCCAGCTCAGCATTCATGAATGCCAAGTTGTGGGGGCCATGCACCCCGCCCGTATTCGGTGCGCACGAGGGCATCACACACCAGGCTGGTGCCTTTAACGACAAAGCCCAAGCCATCGCGCGACGTAACAAGAATCCTGTTGGTGTGAGGTATCCAAATACAGAGTCCCCAAAAAAACGGCCATGCAAAAACCGCATGGCCGTTTTCATTCACAGCAGAAGTTCTGCGCTTAACGGCGCTTGGTCAACAAGGCCGTCAAGATCGCGCCAGCAGCAGCGGCCATGAGCAAGGCTTTGCCGGGTTGCTGTTGCACGTAGCGCTGGGCTGCATCGGAGCATCTTTGCGCGCGCAGGCTGGCGCGTTCGGTGGTGTCGGCCATGAGGTGGATGCTGTGGGTGGCGATATCCAGCGCCTTGCAGGCCAGCGCGTCGATGCGGGGGTCGGCGTATTCGCCCAAACGTTGCAAGCCTTCCTGGGCCTGATCCACGCCGGCATTGACGGCGCGGCGGGTTTGACGCAGGGCGTGCTCGGCACCATCCAGGGCTTTGTCGGTGACGTCGTGGGCGATGCTGGCGGCTTTATCGACGCCTTCTTCCACTTTTTCCAGCCCTTTGTCGGCAGCCTGGCGGATGGTTTGCACGGCGGCTTGGGCTTTGTCTTTTTCAAAATCGTTGGTTGGCATGGGGTTTCCTTTCAGTTTGTAAAAGCGCTTAACGGGCTGGCGCCAAGCATGGCACACAACCAAGCTGGCTGGACTATTTTTTGCGCATTTGGTTCATCACAAAGCTGACCACCGCAAAAATGATAAAGACCCAGAACAGGATTTTGGCGATTCCCGCCGCACCAGCGGCCACACCGCTGAATCCGAGCACGCCTGCGATGAACGCAATGATGAAGAAAATGACAGCGTAGCGAAGCATAGACCGTTCTCTTTTTTGAAAGTTGGCTGGGTGTGTTGCGATGGGCAAAAGCTCGGCGTCGACGGCCTTTTGTAATTTTTAATAATAAAAAATATATAAATATTGTCGAATTAAATATAAAGGGCTTGCGCATACCTTAGTGGGGCACCAGCCCCGGCTTTTTTATACTCCCGACCCTGTTACTCACGCGGCGCCTGCCGGGAAAGCACACCACCCATGCAATTGAAGATCGCGCTTATTGGCATGCCCGCCATCGGCAAGACGACGTTGGGCCGCAAGCTCGCGAGCAGCTATGCGCTGGGGTTTGTGGATCTGGATCAGGTGATTGAGAGCGCGATTGGCTGCCGCATCGGCGAGTATTTCGAGCGCATGGGCGAGGCCGCATTCCGGGATGTGGAGGCGCGTTTGCTGGCCGAGCAACTGGCGCGGCCCGAGCCGTTTGTGCTTTCGACGGGCGGCGGCATTGTGTTGCGGCCCGAAAACCGAGCGCAATTGCGCCAGCATTGCCATGTGATTTACCTCACCGCCCGTTTGGAAACGCTGCTGCGCCGGGTGCGCAACGACCGCACGCGGCCGCTGCTGCAAGTGGCCGATCCGTTGGCCAAGCTGCGCGAGCTGCATGCGGCGCGCCACGCGCTGTATCTGGATACGGCGGATTTCCAGGTGCAAGTGGATGCTGGCACGCGCGCCACCTTGCAGGCGATTGTGCAGGCGCTGGCCCAGCGCGGCGTGCCCAAGCCCCCACTGCGCACGGCGCCTGCCGCCCCCACAACGGCGCGCGCCGATTGAGCCTGTTGAACAACCCCGGCCGCCTGGCCGTTTTCTTTCTTCACCCAACCTCCGAGAAACCCTGCCATGTCCAGCCCCAGCGCCTCTCTCAACCGTGTCGATATCGCCTTGGGCGATCGTTCCTACCCCATTCTCATCGGCCAGGGCCAGGCGTTGTGGCAGCAGGCCGAGGCGCTTTTTCCAGCGGGCACCAGCGCGCTGATCGTCAGCAACGAAACGGTGTGGCCCCTGTTCGGCCCCGCCTTGCGCGAGCGCCTGGCGCCGCATTACGCCAAGGTGGAGCACGTGGTGCTGCCCGATGGCGAAGCGCACAAGGACTGGCTCCACCTGCAACGCATTTTTGACGCACTGCTGCAAAACGGCGCCGATCGCCGCTGCGTGCTGTATGCGCTGGGCGGCGGCGTGGTGGGCGATATGACGGGCTTTGCCGCCGCCTGCTACATGCGCGGCGTGGCCTTCGTGCAAGTGCCCACCACCTTGCTGGCGCAGGTCGATTCTTCCGTCGGCGGCAAAACCGCCATCAACCACCCGCTGGGCAAGAACATGATTGGCGCATTCCACCAGCCGCAACTGGTGGTGTGCGATCTGGACAGCCTGGCCAGCCTGCCTGCGGCCGAGTTCAGCGCGGGGCTGGCCGAAGTCATCAAATACGGCCCGATTGACGACATGGCCTTTTTCGGCTGGCTGGAGGCGCACATGCCCGCCCTGATGGCGCGCGAGGCCGATGCCCTGCGCCACGCCGTCACCCGCAGTTGCGAGATCAAAGCCGCCGTGGTCAGCGCCGATGAGAAAGAAGCCGGCCTGCGCGAAATCCTCAACTTCGGCCACACCTTTGGCCACGCCATTGAAGCGGGCATGGGCTATGGCGCGTGGCTGCACGGCCATGCCGTGGCGGCCGGGATGGTGCTGGCCACCGCGCTCTCGCAGCGCCTGGGCCTGGCCGTTGATGCCGATTTCGCCGCCCGCCTGCGCGCCTTGTTGCAACAAGCCAAGCTGCCGGTGCAAGCCCCCGCGCTGGCCGCCGATGCAGCCGCCAACGGCCAGCGCTATCTGGAATGGATGCGCGTGGACAAAAAAGCCCAAGGCAACGCCATGCGCTTTGTGGTGCTGGAGCGGCCGGGCAAAGCCATCACCCAAAAAGTGGATGACGCGACCGTGCTGGCCCTGCTGGGCGATGCCATTGCCCTTTAAGCATGCCTTGGAGCGCCTGTTCAACCATTGGCGCAACGCACGCAGCCACGGCGTGAGCGGGCAAATGCAGCGCACCTGCAAACAAGCCTGGGCGAAAGCCCGAACCAACGCCTGGCCCTGCCCGTCTGCAATAATCCAATCAAAGGAAAAATCATTCTATACCCATGTTGCCAAAACAAGGGTATTTTGTTTCCATTGATTTGGAATAAAAACCCTCTTCACCCGACTTCACCGCCATGCACGCCCTCCCCGCCCCCCGGCATGCGCCCTACGCCAGCCAGCCAGCGCACACCCGCGGGCGGCGCGTGGCGGAAGCGGCCGCGCCCACCCGCAGCGACTTCCAGCGCGACCGCGACCGCATCGTGCACTCCTCCGCCTTTCGCCGCCTGGTTTACAAAACGCAAGTCTTTCTCAACCACGAAGGCGACATGTTCCGCACGCGGCTGACGCACTCGCTGGAAGTAGCGCAAGTGGCCCGCTCCATCGCCCGCCCGCTGGGGCTGGATGAGGACCTGGTCGAAGCCATCGCCCTGGCCCACGACCTGGGCCACACCCCCTTTGGCCACGCCGGGCAGGACGCGCTGCACGCCTGCATGCGCGAATTCGGCGGCTTCGAGCACAACCTGCAAAGCCTGCGCGTGGTGGATGTGCTGGAGCAACGCTACCCCGCCTTCGACGGCCTCAACCTCTGCTTTGAAACCCGCGAAGGCATCCTCAAACACTGCTCGCAAACCAACGCCCGCGCCATCGAAGCGCGCGAGCCAGGCGGCATTGCCCGGCGCTTTCTCGACCGCACCTGGCCCAGCCCCAGCCTGGAAGCGCAACTGGCCAACCTGGCCGACTCCATCGCCTACAACGCGCACGACATCGACGACGGCATCCGCTCCGGCCTGCTGCGCGCCGAGCAATTGCAAGACGTGGCCCTGTTTGCCCAGCACCACCAGGCCGCCGCGCACGAACACCCCGCGCTGCGCGCGCAGCCCAAGCGCTGGCTGTACGAAACCATCCGCCGCATGCTCAGCGCGCAGATTTACGACGTCATCGACACCACCGCCGCCCACCTGGCCGAGCGCCAACCCGCCAGCGCCGACGCTGTGCGCCAACTGCCGCCGCTGGTGCGCTTCAGCGCGCCCATGCAGCAGCAAGCCGTGCTGCTCAAGCAAACCCTGTTTGCCAAGCTCTACCGCCACCCGCAGGTCATGCAAACCACGCAACGCGCGCAGCAAGTCATCACCGATTTATTCGCCACCTACCAGCAAACGCCCCAGCGCATGCCGCCCGAATTCGCCCAGCGCGCCCACCAGGCCAGCTTTGCTGCCGAGCAAGCCCGCGTAGTGGCCGACTTCATCGCCGGCATGACCGACCGCTACGCCCTGGCCGAGCACGCCCAAATCACCGGCTATCGCATCATGCAAGAGCCTTGAAAATCCTGATTTTACAAATCATTAAGAAAAAAATCAACATTTTTCGGCAACACTGTATTGAAATTGAATTTCCATTTGATTTGCAAACTCAAACACGCCACCCGCCCGCGCCAAGACTTTGCGGCCGCGCCCAAACCGCTTCTGGCAAGCGGGTATGATTGATCGCACTGGCAGGGCGAATCGGCCCTGCTGACTGCGCCCCGAGAAGGCCCAACAAAGGGGGAAACCCAACAAAAGGAGGTAGCCGTGCTACCTCCTTTTGTTGTTTTGCGCGGCCCTCAAAAAGAGGGCGTGAAAAGGCGCTCGCCCCGCCGGCCGCGTGCAAAGCAGCGCCCCTCCCGGGGCAGCTTGCTGGGGTTGCGCGACCCCGTTTCAGACAGCTCAGCGCAGGTCAAACGGGTAGGTGGTTTGGCGCAGGTCTTTGCGTGTTTCCACCAGCATTAACGGCGTGCTGTCCTGCTGGGGCAGCGGGGGGCGCTCACGCGGGACGTGCACGGGCTTGGGCGCGGCGGCGATTGCCGCTTGGGCCTGGGCCACTTTGGCGGCATCGGAATGCACCCATTGCAGGCCGGCCTGGGCCACGATGGCTTCCAGCGTGGCGATATCCAGCGTGAACGGTTGCGGGGCCGATACGGGTTGCACCTTTTCCGCAAGGGCAGGCTCTGCCGCTGCGGGCGTGGCGGATGGCGGCTCCGTATCCTCTGGGGCGGTTTGCCTCTGGCGGGCGGCCTCGGCAGATACAGGCATGGGCGCAGGCCGCAGCGCGGATTCGACCGTCGCTTGCATCGGGGCCTCAACTTCCGCGACAGGCGCGGCAGACGGCGCGGTTGGCTCGGCTATGGCTTCGGCTTTTGCTTCGGTGCTGTCTGCTGCCATCTGCTCCGGCGCAGCGGGGCGCGCGAAATAGCTGCGACGGCGGGGTGGCTCGTCCTGGAGGTCTGGCTCTGCCTCGGCAGAGGTTTCTTGCTGTTGTACCAGCATGGCGTCCGTGTCACTGGGGGCGCGGCTTTCATGCCCCTCACGGTTTTGGCGGCGGCGATCGCGCCCGTAGCGATCACGTGAGCGGCGCTCGGTGCGATCAGCGGGCGCCTCCTCAAGCTGCCCATCGCTGGCTGGCAGGGGCGTACCTGCATGCTCCAGCACATCGGCTGCCGTATCGGTCAGCGCCGGTACGGATTCCTGTGCGCGGATACCGGCCTCGTTGGCACGCGAAGGGCGAGCGTCACGCGTTTCGCGCTCTTCGCGCGCAGGCCGACGTTCCGGGGCGCTGCTTGCAAGCGTTTCCTCCTGCCCTTGGCGCCGGTTGCGCACGCGCTCATGACGCAGCGTTTCGCGCTCTTGGCTGGTTTGGGCATCGCGGCGCTCGCTGCGTTCGGCACGCTCTTGCACAGGGCGCTCCGCGCGCTCATTGCCACGCTGCTGTTCGGCGCGGCGATCTGCGCGCGATTGGCGTTCGGCGCGTTCGGTGGTGCGCTCGCGCTCCGGGCGTTCACGCTCTGTGCGGCCATTGCGCTCATTGCGCTCGTTACGGCGTTCGCTGCGCGCTTCTTCGCCCTCTTGACGGGAGCGGCTTTGACCGTTGCCCCGACGGCTGCGGTCCGGGCTGCGGCGCTCTGACTGGGCCTTGTTGCCGCGCTGGCGCTCGCGGCTTCCGGTTTTTTCGGCGGGCGCCTGGGCTGCCTGCGCATCGGGGGTCAGGCCCAGCAGGGCCTTCAACCTGTCGAGCAAGTTGACAAAAAATCGCTTGGCATCACCGCCAACGCTGGCGCTCGCTTCAGGTTTGGGCACGGGCGGCGGCGCATCGGGCAGCACGCTCTTGATGAGCGGGCTCTGGCGGTTGGTGGGCTCTTTGGAGCGGCGCGAGGTGGCCAGCGGGTCTTCGATTTCCTCGGCCAGCTTGTAGCTGGCCTCGGGGCTGTCCAGACGGCTGTCGTCCACCTTGAGGCGCTCCAGCCGGTAGTTGGGCGTTTCCAGCGTTTTGTTGGCGACGATTTGCACGTTGACGCGCTGCTGGATTTCGATCTTGGTGACCTCGGTGCGCTTTTCGTTGAGCAGGAAGCTGGCGACCTCCACCGGCACCTGGCAGTGCACGGCGGCGGTGTTGTCCTTCATGGACTCTTCCTGGATGACGCGCAGGATTTGCAGCGCCGAGCTTTCGATGTCGCGCACGTGGCCGGTGCCGCCGCAACGCGGACAGGGGATGGAACTGCCTTCGCTCAGGGCGGGCTTGAGGCGCTGGCGGCTCATCTCCAGCAGGCCGAATTTGCTGATCGCGCCAAACTGCACGCGCGCGCGATCCTGGCGCAGCGCCTCGCGCAGGCGGTTTTCGACCTCGCGGCGGTTCTTGCTGTCCTCCATGTCGATGAAGTCGATCACCACCAGACCGCCCAGGTCGCGCAGGCGCATCTGGCGCGCCACTTCGTCGGCGGCTTCCAGGTTGGTGCGGGTGGCCGTTTCCTCGATGTCGCCGCCCTTGATGGCGCGCGCGGAGTTGACGTCGATGGCCACCAGCGCCTCGGTCTGGTCGATGACGATGGCGCCGCCCGAGGGCAGTTGCACGGTGCGCGCGTAGGCCGATTCGATCTGGTGCTCGATCTGGAAGCGCGAGAACAGCGCCGCCGGATCGCGGTAGCGTTTGACGCGCGCGGCGTTCTCGGGCATGACGTAGCCCATGAACTGGCGCGCCTGTTCATAAATGTCGTCGGTGTCGATGAGGATTTCACCGATGTCGCTGTGAAAGTAATCGCGCATGGCGCGGATCACCAGGCTGGATTCCTGGTAGATCAGCTCGGGCTTGCGCAGGCCGTCGGCAGCTTCTTCGATGGCGCTCCAGACCTTGAGCAGGAAGTTCAAGTCCCATTGCAGCTCTTCGGCGCTGCGGCCGATGCCGGCGGTGCGCGCGATGATGGACATGCCCTTGGGGTAGTCGAGCTGGTCCATCGCCTCCTTCAGCTCGCTGCGCTCGCTGCCCTCGATGCGGCGCGAGACGCCGCCGCCGCGCGGGTTGTTGGGCATCAAGACCACGTAGCGCCCGGCCAGACTGATGAAGGTGGTCAGCGCCGCGCCCTTGTTGCCGCGCTCCTCCTTCTCGACCTGCACCAGCAGCTCCTGGCCCTCGCGGATGACGTCGTTGATGCGCGCCTGGCTAGCGCTCACGCCTTCGGCAAAGTACTGGCGAGCGATTTCCTTGAAGGGCAGAAAGCCGTGGCGCTCCTCGCCGTAATCGACGAAGCAGGCTTCCAGACTGGGCTCGATGCGGGTCACCACCGCCTTGTAGATATTGCCCTTGCGCTGCTCGCGCCCTTCGATCTCGATTTCGTAATTGAGCAGTTTTTGTCCGTCAACAATCGCCAAGCGGCGCTCTTCTTGCTGCGTGGCGTTGATCAGCATCCTCTTCATGGAGGGGTTCCTTTTCCAATCTGTAGCCGATCTGGCTCGGGCCAGGGCGGCGCATATTCCAATATGAGCAGCCTCCCCCATCAACTCATCAAGGGCGGGCGCTCGAAAGAAAGCCCAGGCAGATCAAATGGCAGACAGAAAAGCATGTACACGGCCCCATCCACGGCGCAAACGGCGCTCAGCCGGTTGCGCGAACATGCGCCAGGGGCGGCGCTTGTACGGAGACAGGAGCGAAGGCTGTGCCAGCAGCGGGCCGTGACAATGGCAGTGGCAACGGCAGTGGCAACAGGCGATGGATTGGGGCTTGTGGCAAAGCGCGAGCGCATGGCCCTTGCTCTGGCGCGGGCCGCGACGGGCGGTGCGGGCGCAAAAACAGCGCCAACGCCAGCCATGCGGCCCATCCCAAAATCCACAATACCAGCGACATGATTCGCTAAACGTCCTTCAGGCGGGCCAGGCATTCGTGTTGCGCACTTGCGCAGGGGCCGGCCACCCGGAAAAAATGGTTTTCTGCTGTGTTTGATCTGCACAAGCCGTGCCAGGCGACGCCTCAGTTGTTCTGTCCTTTGGGCGTTGGCCATGCATGGGGCTTGGGCGCGTGGGTTGCCTCGTGACGTCCGGAAGGGCCGACAGCCTCTGCGCAGCGCCCCCCTCTGAAAGCTCGCGGAGCTTGTGAAATGCGGGGAGAAAGCGGAAACCAGGACGTCCCCAGAGACGGGAAAAACCGCGAACGGATTGCACTAAACTCATTGCGCTTGTTTCGCAACCTTCCCGTCCTGCGCTGAGGCGGGGCGATTATAGGGGCGTGCAGGGCCGCAGCCACTGGTTCCTTTTTTTCACTTTCTTCGGTTTTTTGCTCCACCCCACCATGACAGGCCCTGTGTCGGATTTTGGCCATACGTTGTTGCCACGCGCGGGCATGCGCAACGGCGACAGTTGGCGCCACATCTCAAATAGCCAGCCCATTGCGGTGTGCTTGCTCAGCCGCGAAGGCTCCTTGCTGGATCTCAACCTCAGCGCGTTGCAATTGCTCTCTTGCACGGCGCGGCAGGCGCTGGAGTGCGGCTTGGGCGACTTTATTGATGACTGGCCAACGCATGTGTCGGCCATGCGCAAGGCGGTCGATCAGGGCCGGTGTTATTACGCAGATGCCGTGCAATTGTTGGCAGGGCAAGGGCAAACGCCTGTTGTGCTGGAAGGCTCGGGCATCCAGCACAACCAGCAGATACTGATGACGATTCGCTGCCTGCGCGACTGGGATGGCGTGGACATCTTGCAAATCGTGGAGCAAGGCGTTGTCGTTCATGATGCCCAGGGGCATTTGATTTACATCAACCAGGCAGCACTGCGCATCCACAATCACCCGGCCGAGGGGGAGCAGTGGCGTGAGGGGTTGTACACGCAGGCGTGGCGGTGCGTGGATGAGCAAGGCAGGCCGTTGCCGATTGAGCAAACGCCTGCGGTGAAAGCATTGCGCACAGGCGAGGTCCAGCGAGGGATAGTGGGCCTGTTTCGTGAGGAGGATCAATACTTCCGCTGGTTGAAAGTGGTTGCCATACCGCACATGAGCGCGCCTGGCAGGGCGCCTGAGCAGGTCACGTCTTTGTTCGATGATGTAACCGCGCAGCGCCGGGATGAAAACATGTTCAATCGTTTGCAGACGCTTTCCGCTACCGGGGCCTGGGAATGCAGCCACAACTACTGCCATATGACCGAGGGCGCCTTGCGCATCCTGGGCCTGACAGCCCAGCCCGCCTGCCTGCAGGATTTCCTGGCCTGCTTTTCCCCGGTGAATGCGGCCCGCCTGGGGCTGGCCGTACAAAAGGCCCTGGGTGAGCGTTCATCCTTTTCCGTGGAGCTGAGTTTGCCGGATGTGCCGCTGCGGTGGTTGCGCGTGCGTGGCGAGCCAGACCATCTTGACCCCCTGGCCAGACGCATCAGCGGCACGCTGGAGGACATCAGCCGCGAAAAGCGCACGCAAGCGTACCTGCAACAGAAAAGCCGCACCGACACGCTCACCGGCTTGCTCAACCGCGATGCGATTTTGCTCAAGCTGAAAAACTGCATGGAGCGCGACGCCCCGGATATGGCGGTGCTCTACATCGATCTGGACCGCTTCAAACTCATCAACGACGCCCTTGGCCACGACGTGGGCGATCGCGTGCTGCAAGAAGCCGCGCGCCGCCTGCGCCAGGCCACCCCGGAGGGCGGGCGTTGCGCCCGCATGGGCGGGGACGAATTTCTCATGCTGTGCCCTGAGCACGAACACCAGACCCCCGCCTTCGTCGCCGAGCGCATCCTGGGGCTGATGAGCCTGCCCTTTCAAATCGGGCACACCAGTTTGAGCGTGTGCGCCAGCATCGGCATTGCCCGCGCGCCGCAAGATGGCAAAGACGCCTCGACCCTCATCCAGAACGCCGATGCCGCCATGTACGAATGCAAGCGCCGCGTGGGCAATAGCTGGCAGTTCTACAGCCAGGACCTGGCGCGCCGCCAGCGTGAAAAACTGCAATTCGACATCCTGCTGCGCCGGGCGATGGATGAGAGTGAGCTGCGCCTGTTCTACCAGCCGCAAGTGGATTTGCGCACCGGCCGCCTTGTGGGCGCCGAGGCGCTGATGCGCTGGCACAGCAAAGTGCTGGGCATCGTGCCTCCCAAAGCCTTTATCGAGCACGCCGAAAGCTGCGGCGAAATCATCCGCATCGGCTCCTGGGCGCTGCGCGAAGCCTGCCTGCAAGTGCAACGCTGGCGCGAGATGGGGCTGACGACGGTGCCCATCTCCGTCAACGTCTCCTACCGCCAATTCCTCACCGAAGACCTGGCCTTTGTCGTCGCCGACGCCCTGCGCTCGGCCGATCTGGACAGCAAGGCCCTGGAGCTGGAATTCACCGAGCGCGTGCTGATCGAGGACGACCCCCTCACCGCCCGCACCGTCACCCGCCTGCGCGAGCTGGGCATCACCCTCTCCATCGACGACTTTGGCGAAGGCTACAGCGCCCTGAACTACCTGCGCCGCCTGCCCGTGCAAAAGCTCAAACTCTCGCGCGAATTCCTGCAAGGCGTGCCCGGCGACCGCTCGGACGTCGTGATCTGCCAGGCCGTGGCCTCCATCACCCAAAACCTGGGCCTGGGGCTGATCGCCGAAGGCGTGGAAACCCCGGCGCAGCGCCAGCTCCTGCTGGATATTGGCGTCTCCCAAGCGCAGGGCTACCTGTTCGCCCCGCCCCTGGTGCCAGACGCCTTCGCCCAATGGCTGGCCCGCCCCGACCGCTGGGAACAAATGCAGCCATGATTACATATCAAAAGAAAAATAATTTTAATACCATCATGCCGAAAAAAGGTATTTTTATTTCTTTTTGATATGTAAATATTTGACATCCAGGAGAACGCCCATGCTGTTTCTGCTCTCGCCCGCCAAATCGCTCGATTACGACAGCCCCATTGCCCCCGGGCTGCCCGCCAGCGAGCCGGTCTTCACCGCCCAATCGCGCCTGGTGATGGCGCAATTGCGCCAGAAAAGCGCCGCTGAACTCTGCTCCCTCATGAGCATCAGCGCCAAGCTGGCCGAACTCAACGTCCAGCGCCACCGCGCCTGGAGCGAAACGCCCGCCCCCGGGCAGGCGCGCCAGGCCGCGCTGGCCTTCAATGGCGACGTGTATGAAGGGCTGCAAGCGGCCAGCCTCGGCGCGCAGGATTGGGCCTGGGCGCAAGAGCATCTGCTCATCCTCAGCGGCCTGTACGGCGCGCTGCGCCCGCTGGATTTGCTGCAACCCTACCGGCTGGAAATGGGCACGCGCCTGCCCGTGCCGCTGGCGGAAAAGGCCGATGCGCCCGTGGCGGAAAACCTCTACCAGTTCTGGGCCGAGCCGCTGGCCCAGTATCTGAACACGCGCCTGAGCGCGCACCAGACGCCCATCATCGTCAACCTCGCCTCCAACGAATACTTCAAGGCGGTGGACACCCGCCGCGTGAGCGCGCGCGTGATCGAGTGCGTGTTCCAGGACGAAAAAGCCGGCCAATACAAAATCATCAGCTTCCTGGCCAAGCGCGCCCGCGGCCTCATGGCCCGCTACGCCATCGAAACGCGCGTGCAGCGCCCCGAGGATTTGCGCGGCTTCGACCGCGAGGGCTACGCATTCGACGCCGCCCTCTCGAGCGCCGACAAACTCGTTTTCCGCCGCCGCGAAGCCGACCGTCCGCGCGCGGCGTGAAAGCATGCGCGCGTGAGCGGGCTCTGAACGCTACGCCATGCCCACCACCGCCCGCACCGAGCGGGCGATGACCAGCTCCTCATGCGTGCGCACCACCAGCACGGCGGTGCGCGCCTGCTCGGCGGAGATCCAGGTGGCATGCTCGGCGTTGCGGGCGGAGTCCAGCGCAATGCCCATCCACCCCAGGCGCTCGCAAATGCGGGCGCGAATGGGCGCGGAGTTTTCGCCAATCCCGCCGGAAAAAACCAGCGCATCCAAGCCGCCCAGTTGCGCGGCCAAAGCGCCCAGTTCGCGCTGCGCGCGCACGACGAAATAATCGATGGCGCGCTGGGCCTGCGGCGTGCCAGCGGCCTCCAGCGTGCGCATGTCGTTGGACAGCTCGGACAGGCCCAGCAAGCCCGATTCGTGGTAGAGCACGCGGGCAATCTCTGCGCTGCTGAGCTTTTCCTGATCCAGCATGTAAAGCAGCACGCCAGGGTCGATCTGGCCGCAGCGCGTGCCCATCGCCAGGCCATCCAGCGGCGAAAACCCCATGGAGGAAGCCACCGCCCGGCCGTCATGCACCGCGCACATGGAGGCGCCGTTGCCCAGGTGGGCGACGACGACGCGCCCCGCCGCCAACTGCGGCGCAAGCAGCCGCATCTGGCCGGTGATGTATTCATAGCTCAAGCCGTGAAAGCCGTAGCGGCGCACGCCCTGCTCGTAATAGCGCGAGGGCAGGCCGAAGGTGTCGTTGACAAACGGCTGGTCGCGGTGGAAGGCGGTATCGAAGCAGGCCACCTGCGGCACGCCGGGGAAGGCGGTCATGGCGGCGCGCACGCCAGCCAGGTTATGCGGCTGGTGCAGCGGCGCGAAGGGGGCCAGGGCCTCCAGCGTCTGCATCACATCGGGCGTGATGACGAGCGGCGCTTTGAATTGCGGCCCGCCGTGCACGATGCGATGCCCCACCGCCGCCAGCCGCAGGGCGGGGAAGTGGCGCCGGATCGTCCGGAGCACCACCGTCAGGGCGCCTGCATGGGTGCCCAAATCCCCTTCGGCCACGCCTTCGGCAACAGGCAGGGCTTGCCCTTGCGCGTCCTTGAGCTGGATAACCCCGTCCGGGCCGATTTTTTCCACCTTCCCCGAGAGCAGCGCCTCGTCGCCCGTGGCGGCAAACAGCGCCACTTTCAGGGAAGAAGATCCCGCGTTGAGCACGAGAAATCCGCAATCGCTCCAATCGCCATTGACAGCCATTCGTTGTCACCCACTGTGTTCAGGTTGATGCACGCGCGGTGCGGGCCATTTCCCACACCCCAATCATTTCAATCAAAAGAAAAATCATTTCATACCCATATTGCCGAAACAAGCCAATTTAATTTCCCAATGAATTGGAAAATAACACCGAACGCACGCCAGAGCGCCAAAGCGGCGCACATGCAGCGGCTGGCAGCCGCATCGGCAACTTGCGGCATGGGCAGCGTTGGCAGCAGTCACGCCGCCAACGCCAGCGGCTCATCGCCGCTTTTGTTTTGCCTGCCAAGCGTGGTGCAGGTTGGCCACGGCGCAGGAGGCCAGGCGCGCCATCGGGCTGTCAGAGCGGGAATTCAAAATCACCGGCACCTTGGCCCCCAGCACCAGGCCGGCGGCTTCCGCATGGCTGACGAAGGTGAGCTGCTTGGCCAGCATGTTGCCCGCATCGATGCCAGGCACCACCAGGATGTTAGCCTGCCCGGCCACGCCCCCGCTCAGGCCCTTGGTGCGGGCGGCGGCCACGTCCATGGCGTTGTCCATCGCCAGCGGGCCTTCCACCAGACCGCCCTTGATCTGGCCGCGATCGGCCATTTTGGACAGCAGCGCCGCATCCAGCGACGACTGGATGGCGGGGTTGACCGTCTCCACCGCCGAGAGCACGCCCACGCGCGGCGGCATATCCAGCGCCTGCGCCAAATCGATGGCGTTTTGCACGATATCGACTTTGGTGTGCAAATCCGGCGCGATGTTGATGGCCGCATCGGTGACCATCACCGGCTCGGCGCGGCCTGGCACATCCATCACGAAAACGTGCGTGAAACGCCGCCCCATACGCAAGCCCATCGCCTTGTCCAGCATGGGGTGGAGCAAATCGTCGGTGTGCAAATGCCCCTTCATCACGGCATGCACGCGGCCTTCGTTGACCAGCGCACACGCCATGGCAGACGCGGCGCGATCGCCCTCGACATCGACGATCTCGAATGCGGAAATGTCCTGCTGCAACTCTTGCGCCACCGCCCGGATGCGTTGCGCATCGCCAACCAGGATCGGCACGATCAAGCCCTTGCGCGCCGCACGCAAGGCGCCGCCCAGAGAATTGGGGTCATCGGGGCACACCACCGCAATATGCACGGCGGGCAGGCCGCGCGCGCGCTCGATCAACGCCTCGAAATGGCGATGCCGCTGCACCAGCAGGCCCGGCACTTCGACATCGTCGCGGTCGAACTTCTCTTTGGGCGCATAAACGCTGGCCTGCCCTTCCAGAATCAGCGCCTGGTCGGCCACGCGCTGCACCCCGGTGCGCAAGTGCACGATGCCATCGGCCTCTTTGCCCAGCACCTCCACCTGCACCAGCAGCTCCTCCCCCACGTGGGCGCGCTCAAAAGCCTCGAACGTGTTGCGCTTGAGCAAAGTGCCAGGCCCGGGCAAATGCGTGCCCAACAAGGAAATGGCCAGCGAAGCCACATACATGGTGGAGGCAATGTTCTCCGGCTTGCCATCGCCGTTGACATCCACATCGGGCAAATGCATGGGGTTCAAATTGCCAGACGCGGCGGCGAAAACATACAAATCGTCCGCCGTCACAAGGCGGCGCAACTGGGCACGCTCGCCGACCTGAATCTCGTCAAAAGTGCGATTGATTAAGTGCATGAATAGCTCGTCCCTGCCTGCTGCGCAGGCGTGATCCAAAAACCCCGCTGCAAGACACAGGCCCTGTCAAGCGGGAAAACCATCATACCCGGGGATCCAGCCGCCTCGACGCATGCGGCGGCGCAACCCCAGCCAGTCCGAGATCTGACACAAGATCACAAGGCGCAAAAAAACCCGCTTGCCTGATGCAAGCGGGTTTTGATGGTTGGCGCGGCTGGCAGGATTCGAACCCACGACCCCTTGGTTCGTAGCCAAGTACTCTAATCCAACTGAGCTACAGCCGCTAAACGGAAAAAGCCCTTTGACAAGGCTTTCAAATTTGAAAATCTGGCGCGGCTGGCAGGATTCGAACCCACGACCCCTTGGTTCGTAGCCAAGTACTCTAATCCAACTGAGCTACAGCCGCTGAAGGGGCGAATTCTAGCACACAAAAAACGGCTTTTGGCATTCTTTCGCGCCACCGCCGTCCATCCAAGCCGTCTGACGCCTGCCCTCTCCTGGCTTTTTATGGGAAAATCCGCCTCTTTACCTTACTCAGGCGGCGCACTTGGCAAAGGTTGCGACAGCGCAAACGCCGCGTTGCTCCGGCACAAACCGGCCCAATGCGACATTTGCCCAGCCAAACCCCAGCGCGGCTTTGACCGCGCTTTTTGCTGTTTGTTTGTTTGTGCGCCCAAGCCCCGTCCGCCGACCGGCTCCCATTGACACCATGATCCGCATTACTCTCCCCGATGGCTCCGAGCGCACGTTCGATCAAGCCATCTCCGTTGCCGACGTAGCCGCCGCCATCGGCCCCGGCCTGGCCAAAAACACCGTAGCAGGCAAAGTCAATGGCCGCCTGGTCGATGCCTGCGACCTCATTGAGCGCGACGCCAGGCTGCAAATCATCACGCCCAAAGACGAGGAAGGGCTGGAAATCATCCGCCACTCCTGCGCGCACCTGGTCGGCCATGCCGTCAAACAGCTCTACCCGACCGCCAAGATGGTGATCGGCCCCGTCATTGAAGAAGGGTTTTATTACGACATCGCTTACGAGCGCCCCTTCACCCCCGAAGACATGGCCGCCATCGAACAGCGCATGAAGGAGCTGATTGCGCAGGACTATGACGTCATCAAAAGAATGACGCCGCGCGCCGAAGTCATCCAGGTGTTCCAGTCGCGCGGCGAAGATTACAAGCTGCGCCTGATTGATGACATGCCGGATGAAACCGCCATGGGCCTGTACTACCACCAGGAATACGTGGACATGTGCCGCGGCCCGCACGTGCCCAACACGCGCTTTCTCAAGGCCTTCAAGCTGACCAAGCTGGCCGGCGCCTACTGGCGCGGCGACGCCAAGAACGAGCAGCTCCAGCGCATCTACGGCACCGCCTGGGCCGACAAGAAGGCGCTGGACGCCTACATCACCCGCATGGAAGAGGCCGAAAAGCGCGATCACCGCAAGCTGGGCAAAGAGCTGGACTTGTTCCACATTGACGAGCACTCGCCCGGCACCGTGTTCTGGCACCCCAAGGGCTGGACGCTGTGGCAGGAGGTGGAGCAGTACATGCGCCGCGTGTACCGCGACAACGGCTACCAGGAGGTGAAAGGCCCGCAGATTCTGGACAAGGCCCTGTGGGAAAAAACCGGCCACTGGGACAAGTACCGCGACAACATGTTCACCACCGAGAGTGAAAAGCGCGACTACGCCCTGAAGCCCATGAACTGCCCGGGCCACATCCTCATCTTCAAGCAGGGCGTGAAGAGCTACCGCGACCTGCCGCTGCGCTACGGCGAATTCGGCGCCTGCCACCGCAACGAGCCCACGGGCGGCCTGCACGGCATCATGCGCGTGCGCGCCTTCACGCAGGACGATGGCCACATCTTCTGCACCGAAGACCAGATCCAGGCCGAAGTCACGGCCTTCAGCGCGCTGCTGCAAAAGGTGTATGCCGATTTCGGCTTTACCGACATCATCTACAAGGTCGCCACGCGGCCCGAGCAGCGCATCGGCTCCGACGCCATCTGGGACAAGGCCGAGCACGCCTTGATGGAAAGCCTGCGCGCGGCGGGCAGCGACTTCATCGTCTCGCCCGGCGACGGTGCCTTCTACGGCCCCAAGATCGAATACACGCTCAAGGATGCGATTGGCCGCCAGTGGCAATGCGGCACCATCCAGGTGGACTTTTCCATGGCCGAGCGGCTGGACGCGGAATACGTTGGCGAAGATGGCGCGCGCCACCGCCCCGTCATGCTGCACCGCGCCATCGTGGGCAGCCTGGAGCGATTTATCGGCATTCTGATCGAACACTACGCAGGCGCCCTGCCCGTCTGGCTGGCGCCGCAACAAGTCAGTGTGCTCAACATCACCGATGCCCAGGCCGATTACTGTCGTGAATTGGCTGAAAAACTCCAAAAAGCCTTGCCGCATCAACCCATCCGGGCCGCGCTCGATCTTCGCAACGAAAAGATCACTTATAAAATACGCGAGCACGCCTTGAAAAAAGTGCCGTTTATTCTTGTTGTGGGCGACAAGGAGAAAGCGGCAGGCGCCGTGGCTGTTCGTGGCCGCGGCAACCAGGATCTCGGCGTCATGCCGCTGGAGCAGTTCATTGGCCTGCTGACTGACAAGATTCAAAGCAAGCAATGACCAAAGCCTAGGCACCCCATTGGAGGTGCCTTTTTTCCGCCCTCCAGCCTCTGCGGGCGGCAAAGACATCAACCAACTTTGAAGGTGAAGACCATAGCTACTGAATACCGCGACCGCCGCCAGCGCGAGGAACGCAAACACCGTTTGAACCGTGAGATTACCGCACCCGAATTGCGCGTCACAGGCCCTGACAACGAGGCCATCGGCATCATCAGCCTGCAAGAAGCGTTGCGCATGGCTGGCGACCTGGATGTGGATCTGGTCGAGATTGCGCCTACCGCCTCTCCCCCGGTGGCGCGGCTGATCGACTACGGCAAGTTCAAATACCAGGAGCAAAAACGCGCGGCAGAGGCCAAGGCGCGCCAGACGGTGATCGAAATCAAGGAAGTCAAATTCCGCCCCGGCACCGATGATGGCGACTACAACATCAAGCTGCGCAATATCCGCCGCTTTCTGGAAGATGGCGACAAAGTCAAGGTCACTTTGCGCTTCCGCGGCCGGGAGATCACCCACCAGAACCTGGGTCTGGACTTGCTCAACCGCCTGCGCGATGAGCTGGGCGATGCCATTGTGGTCGAGCAATTCCCCAAGCTCGAAGGCCGCCAAATGGTGATGATGATTGCCCCGCAACGCAAAAAAGCCGGCGGCGCCAGGCCCAAGGCCGAGGGCGGGCCTGCCACGGCCTGATCCCGACGCTGAATGCAGGCGGCTCGCACACCTTTACGAACAAGCCCGCATTCAGTGGTGCCGAGCGACTGGCACAGTAGCGATCCATCACTGTGGTGCGCCCCCTTGCAAGCGCGCGCACCATAGCTGCATCAACAGCTCCAGCCGCGCTTTCGCCGCAGGCAAAGGCACGATGGGCCAAGGCGATGCGGCCACACCTGGCGCGGGCACGATACGCCCCTGCGGACAGCGGCTGGTCAGCGCCACGCTGAAACCGGCCCGTTGGGCAGCCATCAATGCCGCCTCCAGGGCATGATGCAGCGTGCCATTGCCTGTAGCGGCCACCAGCACGCCATCAAAGCCCGCTGCCTGCAAGGCCCGCACCTGGCGGGGATCGAAGTGGGCATGGCTGCTCAGCCATGCCACCGCAGGCAAAACGCCCAAAGCCTCGGGGATGGGGCGCGTTAACAAAGCGCCGTACGCGCCACCGGGCCAATCGCCAGCCGCCACCTCTCCCGCACTCGCTCCCGCCAACCGCACCATGCCGTTTTCTACCCAACCCAAAGGGCCTGCCTCGCCAGAACCAAACGCGGGAATATGAAACGGCTGCATTTTTTGTACCGACCGGGCTGTGTGGAGCGCGCCCGCAGCCACGGCTAACACGCCGCGCAAACGCGGGCCGGCAGTCCCGCCGCCTGGCAAGCCGGACAGGGCCGCCTGGCAAGCATCGAGCAAGTTTTGCGGCCCATCGGGCGATAAAGCAGTGGCCGGGCGCATGCTGCTCACCAACAGCACCGGCTTATCGGAAGGCGGCAGCACACGGTGCAAAAACCAGGCGGTTTCTTCCAGCGTATCCGTGCCATGGGTGAGCACCACCCCCGCTGTTTGCGGATCGGCCAGCGCCTGGCGGACTGCGTGGGCAATGCCCAGCCAATCCTCAGCATCCAAATCTTTGCTGTCTTTTTGCAGCACCTGGCTCGCCTGCAAGCGCGCAGGCAATTGCTGCAAAGCGGGAACAGCGGCCAGCAAGTCCTCAATACGCAATGCAGCAGCTTGATACCCTGCGTGCGCTTGCGCGTCGGCCACGCCAGCAATGGTGCCGCCAGTGGCCAAAATGGCCAGAACAGGCAAAGAATTCATGCGACTTTCCCCCTTGAAATGGTTTTGCACCGGCATTTTGGGCTTTGCAGCTCGTCCCAAGCGATTCACACCCAAGTCAATCAGGGAAACCCCGCAAAGGGTATCCAGCCGGGACATCCCCCGCACAGGCCATGCACTCTAGAATCCGCCCCACTCTGGCGTGCTTGGGGCTTGGCTTTTGCACTGCACGCCGTGTTTGGTCATTTTTTCAAAAACTCCGAAGGAGCTTTCCATGATTCACAAGAAAAATCTGCTGGCTGCATCCGTGGCGCTGGCCATTGCGGCGCTGCCGATGGGCGCACAAGCCAAGACCTTTAAATGGTCCAGCCAAGGGGATGTGACGAGCTGGGACATCCATTCGCAAAACAACGCGCTCAACAACGGCATTCACGCCATGGTGTACGAAAGCTTGACCTACTACAACAGCAAGACTTTCGAGGTCGAGCCGCTGCTGGCCGTGTCCTGGGAGGAAGTCTCGCCCACGCAGGTGCGTTTCAAGCTGCGCGAGGGGGTGAAGTTCTCCGACGGCACGCCGTTCACGGCCGATGACGCCGTGTTCTCAATCCAGCGCGCCATGGCGCCCACTTCCAACCTGGCGGTGTTTGCCAACAGCATCGAGCGCGCCGAGAAGGTCGATGAATACACCATGGATTTGCACCTCAAGGCCGTCAACCCGATTCTGACGCGCCAGCTCACCGAGCTGCGCATGATGAGCAAGGCTTGGGCGGAGAAAAACAACTCCGTGGCCCCCAAGGACATGAAGGGCACGGAAGAAAACTTCGCCCACCGCAATGCCATGGGCACCGGCCCCTACACGCTGGAGTCGTGGCAGCCCGACACGCGAATGGTGCTCAAGCGCAACTCCAATTGGTGGGGCAAGGCGGAAGGCAACGTGACCGAGGTGATTTACCAGCCCGTCGGCTCGGCGGCCACGCGCATGGCGGCGTTGCTCTCGGGCGAGCTGGACTTTGTGCTCGACCCCACGCCGCAAGACCTGCCGCGCCTGCGCAAGACGCCCAGCCTGAAGGTGGTCGATGGCATCGAAAACCGCACCATCTTCTTCGGCATGGACCAGCACAGTGACGAACTGCCCGGCTCCAACGTCAAGGGCAAGAACCCGCTGAAGGACCAAAAGGTGCGCCAGGCGCTCTACCAGGCCATCGACGTCAACGCCATCACCAAGAACACCATGCGCGGCCTGGGCCAACCTGCGGGCACGCTGGTTGCGCCCATGGTCAACGGCTGGACCAAGGAGCTGGACCAGCGTCTGCCCTACAGCACGGAGGAGGCCAAGAAGCTGCTGGCCGAGGCGGGCTACCCCAACGGTTTCGAAGTGGACTTTGCCTGCCCCAACAACCGCTACATCAGCGACGAGGCGATTTGCCAGGCCGTCACCGCGATGTGGGCGCGCATTGGCGTCAAGGCCAAGCTGCGCACGCAGCCCATGGCGACGTATTTCCCGATGATTCAGCGCCACGAGGCCAGCATTTACATGCTGGGCTGGGGCGTGCCGACGTTTGACGCCATGTATTCGCTGCAATCGCTGGTACACACCAAGACCACGGGAGCCGATGGCAACTACAACGTGGGGCGCTACAGCAACAGCGAGGCCGATGAGCTGATCAACGCCGCCAAGCAGGAAGGCGATGCCGCCAAGCGCACCGCTTTGCTTAGCCAGGCGCTGAAAGTCTCCAACGACACGGTCTCGCACATCCCGCTGCACAACCAGGTCATCCCCTGGGCGATGAAGAAAAACGTCAACGTGGTGCACCGTGCGGACAACCGCCTGGATATGCGCCTGGTGGTGATCGACTGATCTGGCTGACCTGACCGACCCGGCCTGCCCGGCCGGTCGCCCCGCGCGCGCTGGCAGAACCACCCCGCCAGCGCGCCCTGTTTCCGCTGACGGCCCGCTGGCCCCGCCCAGCGGGTTGTCTTTGCTTTTGCGCCCCGGCCTTGTGCGCCCCGGTGGCGCCCCTCTCCCGCCCTACCCTCCCTCGCGATGCTTGTTTTCATACTCCGCCGCCTGATCCAGGCCGCGATCGTCATGGCCTCGGTGGCCCTGATTGCGTTCATGCTGTTCCAGTACGTGGGCGATCCGGTTTACGCCATGCTGGGGCAGGATGCCACGGCCGACGAAATCGCCCAGTTGCGCTCCGATCTGGGGCTGGATCAGCCCTTTTTCGTGCAGTTTTGGTATTTCCT
Source organism: Comamonadaceae bacterium (assembly GCA_030528485.1). Taxonomy (GTDB): domain Bacteria; phylum Pseudomonadota; class Gammaproteobacteria; order Burkholderiales; family Burkholderiaceae_C; genus Lampropedia. Next base: position 7,926 of record JAUMYU010000024.1, on the reverse strand, counting down.
CGTCAACGCCATGCAAGGCCAGTTCGGCGTGAGCCTGCGCCAGGGCGTGCCGGTTTCCGAGCTGATTGCCCAGCGTTTTCCCGCCACGCTGGAGCTGGCGCTGGTGGCCGCCGCGCTGGCGCTGCTGCTGGGCCTGCCCATGGGCGTGTATGCGGCGCTGCGCCGGGGCAGCTTGATGAGCCAGGCGTTCATGACGTTCTCGCTGCTGGGCGTGTCCTTGCCGACGTTTTTCATCGGCATCTTGCTGATTCTGGTGTTCGCCGTGCATCTGGGCTGGTTTCCCAGCTTCGGGCGCGGGCCGGTGACGGACCTGGGCTGGTGGAACACGGGCTTGCTGACGCTGCAAGGCTGGCACCACATCACGCTGCCGGCGATCACGCTGGCGATCTTCCAGCTCACGCTCATCATGCGGCTGGTGCGCGCGGAAATGCTGGAGGTGCTGCGCACCGACTACATCAAGTTCGCCCGCGCGCGCGGCCTGCACAACCGGGCGATTTATTTCGGCCACGCGCTCAAGAACACGCTGGTGCCCGTCATCACCATCACCGGTTTGCAGCTCGGCGGGCTGATTGCCTTTGCCATCGTGACGGAAACCGTGTTCCAGTGGCCCGGCATGGGGCTGCTGTTCATCAACGCGGTGACGTTTGCCGACGTGCCCGTGATGGCGGCCTATCTGTGCCTGATCGCGCTGATCTTCGTGGTCATCAACCTGATCGTGGATTTGCTGTACTTCGCCGTCGATCCGCGCCTGCGCGTGGACAAATCTTCCGGCCATTGAACATTGAAGAATGCGACCGCGCAACGCCATAACCATATTACAAACCAAAGTAAAAACAAAACAATACCCATCATGCCGAAACAAGGTTATTTTGTTTCTTTTTGAATTGTAAAATAATCCATCCACAACCGCCATGTCCCTCCTCCGCCGCACCTTTTGCACCTGGCTGGGCGCTGCCTCTGCCGCCGCCCTCTACACGTTGGGCGCGTTGGGCACGCTGGGCGCGCCCGCCCATGCCGCAGGCCCGGCCGCTGCCGGCCCGGCCTGGCCCGCGCGCAGCATCTCCGTCATCGTGCCGTTTGGCGCAGGTTCCAGCCCGGATGTGATGAGCCGCATCGTCATCGAGCACGCCGCGCAAACGCTGGGCCAGCCACTGGTCGTGCTCAACCGCCCCGGCGCCAGCGGCAACATCGGCACCCATGCCATTGCCAAGGCCGCGCCCGATGGCTACACCATCGGCGTCTCCATCACCGGGCCGCTGGTCAACAACCCGCTGATGGACGCCAGCCTGCCCTACCGCCCCGAGCGCGATTTGCAGCCCATCACCCTGGCCGTGCACCAGTACAACCTGCTGGTCGTGCCCGCCGATTCGCCCCTCAAGCATCTGGACGATTTGCTCGCCGCCGCCCGCGCGCCGCAATCGCGGCTGAACTTTCCCAGCACCGGGGCGGGCACCGTCTCGCACCTGGCGGTGGAACTGCTGATGGCCCGCGCGCAAGGGCAGGCGCTGCACGTGCCCTACCCCTCCTCGCCTGCGGCGGTGACTTCGCTGCTCAATGGCGATACCCAATTTGCCGCGCTGCCGCCCGTGGCCGTCATGCCCATGATCCAGGGCGGCAAGCTGCGCGCCCTGGCCGCCGTTGCGGCCCAGCGCATGGCCGCCCTGCCCGACGTGCCCACCGTGGCCGAGCTGGGCTATCCCGGCATCGAAGGCTCAGGCTGGATCGGCTTCGTCGCCCCGGCGGGCCTGCCCGCCCCGGTGCTGGCGCGCCTGAACGCCGCCCTGACCCAGGCCCTGCAAGACGAGGCCGTGCGCCAGCGCCTGGCGGGCATGCACATGCAACCCGCGCCCGGCACGCCCGAGGACTTCGCCCGCTACCTGCAACAGGAGTCGCAACGCTGGGCGCCCGTGATCGAGCGCCTGGGGCTGGCGCATTCCAAAACATCCGATGATTACAAATCAAAGTAAAAATGAAATAACTAAAATATTGCCAAAACAAGGTGTTTTTATTTCTTTTTGATTTGTAAAATATCCATCGGAACAGCCCTTTCCGGGTCTTTTCTTTCCATCCTGTCCTGAACCCCGTCGCCGCCCCCTTGCCCTCCCCCTGCACAGAACGCCGTCCAGCCAGCCGCCCCAGCAGCGGCCCAGCCAGCCAGCCCTGCGCCCGAAACCTGACGCAATCTGCCATGCCTGCTGCCTTTTCTGCTGATCTTTTCGCTGCTGCTGCCACGCCAGAGCCACCCGCCCCCGGCCACAGCCCGTCACCGCCGCTGCAATCACGGCAGGCGCTGACCGCGTTGGCCACGCTGGCGGCGGGGGAGGTGTTTTTCGCCTCGCCCGCGCAGCAGCCCTGGCGTTCGCGCGCCCACGCGCAGGACATCCACCGCCTGGCCCCCGCCACGGCCCGCACCGTGCAGGCGCTGTTTGCCCAGGCGCGCGCGCAAGGCGTGGCGCGGCCGCAGTTGTTTGCCGCCATTCCGTTTGATGTGCGCCAGGCGGCGAGCTTTTTCATTCCCGCTGCGCTGGAGCAGACCAGCGGCGCGCTCGCCACGGCAGCGGGCGAAACGCCCGCTGCTTCGCCCGCCACTCCCCTCTCACTGCACACCACGCCCGTGCCCGCGCCCGAGCGTTATGCCGATCTGGTTCGCCAGGCGCTGACGCTGATGGAGCGCGGCGCGCTGCACAAAATCGTGCTGGCGCGCGCGCTGGATGTGCAGGCGAGCGGCCCGCTCTCGCCCGGCGCCATCGTGCAGCGGCTGGCCGCGCGCAATCCGCATGCCTTTTTGTTCCACATCCCCTTGTGCGATGCGGCGGGCGCGCCGCAGGGCAGCATGCTGGGCGCCAGCCCCGAGCTGCTGGTGCGCCGCGACGGTTTGCGGTTGACGCTGCATCCGCTGGCAGGCTCCATCCCGCGCCATGCCGATGCGGCCGAGGATGAGCGCCGCCGCCAGGGCCTGGCCGAATCCGAGAAAGACTTGCGCGAGCATGGCTACGTCACCGCCGACATTGCCCGTCTGCTGGCCCCGTTGTGCCGCGAATTGAACGTGCCTGCGCGCCCCAGCGTCATCGGCACGGATGCCTTGTGGCATCTGGGCACCACCATCACCGCCACGCTGCGCGATGCGGCCACCACGGCGCTGGATGTGGCGCTGGCCCTGCACCCCACGCCCGCCCTGTGCGGCAGCCCCACGGCGCAGGCGCTGGCGCAGATTCAGGCGCTGGAGCCGTTTGCGCGCGACTACTTCGCGGGGCTGGTGGGCTGGCAGCGCGAAGATGGCGACGGCGAATGGGCCATCACCATCCGCTGCGCGCAGTTCGACGGCCAAAGCCGCTTGCGGCTGTATGCGGGTGCGGGCATCGTCAGCGGCTCCGACCCCGAGCGTGAAGTGCAGGAAACCGCCGCCAAGCTCAGCACCTTCCTCCAATCCTTGCAGCCCCAGGCCATCCCATCCCAGTCATAACCCGAACCAGTCATAACCCG
>JAUMYU010000024.1:0-4433 GCA_030528485.1 Comamonadaceae bacterium | reverse complement strand
AGCATTCCCGCCATCTCCGACTACGCCATGCCGCAAGCAGGCCAATGGCCCGCCAGCCGCGTGCAATGGCCGCTTGAGGCCCGCCGCTGCGCGCTGCTGATCCACGACATGCAGCGTTACTTCCTGCGCTTTTACCAGCCCGGCGGCGCGCTGCTGCCCGCGCTGCTGCGCAACCTCGCCGCCCTGCGCCAATGGGCCGATGCCCACGGCGTGCCCGTGCTCTACACCGCCCAGCCCCACCAGCAAGCGGCGCAAGACCGCGCCCTGCTCAACGACATGTGGGGCCCCGGCCTGCCCGCCGCCGCGCCCGAGCAGGCCGAGATCGTGCCCGAGCTGCTGCCGCGCCCGCAGGATGTGGTGCTGACCAAATGGCGCTACAGCGCCTTCGCCCGCTCCGACCTGGCCCAGCGCATGCAGGGCTGGGGGCGCGATCAACTGCTCATCGGCGGCGTGTACGCGCATATCGGCTGCATGGTCACTGCCGTGGATGCATTCATGCACGACATCCAGCCCTTCTTCGTCGCCGACGCGCTGGCCGATTTCTCCCGCGAGGAGCACGACATGGCGCTGCGCTACGTCGCCTCGCGCTGCGGCGTCGTGATCGGCACGCAAGAAGTCACGCGCGCCGCTGCCGCACCATCCTCCACCCCATCTGCCAGCCCCGAGGCCCAGCCATGACGAACGCTCCCGCCACCGTCCCCGAAACCGCCCCGGCCCCCGCCTTTGCCGGCCAGCGCGTGCTGGTCACCGGCGCGGCCCAGGGCATTGGCCGCTGCATTGCCCAAAGCTTTGCCGCCCAGGGCGCGCAAGTCATCGGCCTGGATGTGCTGGCCGACGCGCCCGACAGCCCCGCCACGCCCGAGCGCCCCTGGCGGCTGCTGGCGCTGGACATCGCCGATGCCGCCGCCGTGCAAGCCGTCAGCGCCCGCTTGCAGCAGGAAGATGCGCGGCTGGACGTGCTCGTCAACGCCGCCGGCATCTTGCGCATGGGCGGGCTGGACGATCTCACCGCGCAGGACTGGCAGCGCAGCATGGCCGTCAATGCCATCGGCCCCTTCACCCTCATCCAGCAATGGACGCCCATCTTCAAGCGCCAGCGGCGCGGCAGCATCGTCAACATCGCCTCCAACGCGGCCAATTTGCCGCGCCTGGGCATGCTGGCCTACGCCGCCTCCAAAGCCGCGCTGCTCAGCCTCAGCCGCGGCGTGGCGCTGGAGCTGGCGCCCTACGGCGTGCGCTGCAACATCGTCTCGCCCGGCTCGACCGACACGCCCATGCTGGCGGGCATGCTGGGCGATGCGGCAGGCCAGCAGCGCCTGATCCAGGGCCTGCCCGAGCAGTTCAAGCTCGGCATCCCCCTGGGCAAAATCGCCACGCCGCAAGACATCGCCCACAGCGTGCTGTTTCTGGCCAGCGAGCAGGCCGGGCACATCACCATGCAGCAAATCGTCGCCGATGGCGGCGCCACGCTGGGCGTGTAGCCACAGACCACAGACCACTCACCCCAAGAGACAAAGGAACCCCCGATGATTCGAACCCTCGCCCGCTGGTGGGACAGCGACCTGGGCTACAGCTTTCGCCATTCGCCCGTGGCCATTCTTGCTGCGCTGATCGCCGCCGTATGCCTGTTTTGCGCCGCCTTTGCCGGCTGGGTCGCGCCGCACAACCCGCTGGACTTGAGCACGCTGGAGCTCTCCGACTCGCGCCTGCCGCCCGTCTGGCTCGAAGGCGGCAGCAGCAAATACCTGCTGGGCACGGACGATCAGGGGCGCGACATCTTCTCCGCGCTCATCTACGGCGCGCGCATCTCGCTGCTGGTCAGCCTGGGCTCGGTGGCGCTGTCGCTGCTCATCGGCGTCTCGCTGGGGCTGCTGGCCGGTTTCAAGGGCGGCTGGGTCGATAGCCTGCTCATGCGCGTGTGCGACGTGATGCTGTCCTTCCCCTCCATCCTCGTGGCGCTGCTGATTTTCGGCGTGGCGCGCACGCTGTTTCCCAACTCGGGCGAAGACATCACCTTTGCCGTGCTGGTGCTCTCCATCGCGCTGACGGGCTGGGTGCAATACGCGCGCACCGTGCGCGGCTCCACCCTGGTCGAGCGCGGCAAGGAATACGTGCAGGCCGCGCGCGTGACCGGCGTGCCCTCGCTGCGCATCATGCGCAAGCACGTGCTGCCCAACGTCATGGGGCCGGTGCTGGTGCTGGCCACCATTCAAGTGGCCACAGCCATCATCACCGAGGCCACGCTGTCCTTTCTGGGCGTGGGCGCGCCGCCGACCTCGCCCTCGCTGGGCACGCTCATCCGCGTGGGCAACGACTATCTGTTCTCCGGCGAGTGGTGGATCACCATCTTCCCCGGCCTGATGCTGGTGCTCATCGCGCTGTCGGTCAACCTGCTGGGCGACTGGCTGCGCGATGCGCTCAACCCGCGCCTGAATTGATATTCCAATCAAAGTAAAATCGCATTCATGCCCAACATGCCGAAACAAGGCGATTTTGTTTCCTATTGATATATAAAAAACACGCCCACGCCCTACCCATGCTGCTTGAAGTCAAAAACCTCGTCGTCGAATTCCCCAACCGCCGCGGCACCTTGCGCGCGCTCGACCGCGTTTCCTTCTCCATCGCCCCCGGCGAAATCCTGGGCGTGGTGGGCGAATCGGGCGCGGGCAAATCGCTCACCGGCGCATCCATCATCGGCCTGCTGGAGCCGCCCGGGCGCGTCGCCAGCGGCGAAATCTGGCTGGACGGCCAGCGCCTCGATCAGCTCACGCAAGAGCAAATGCGCCCCATCCGCGGCCGCCACATCGGCGCCATCTTCCAGGACCCGCTGACCTCGCTCAACCCGCTCTACACCGTCGGCCGGCAACTGACCGAAACCATCCTCACCCACCTGCCCATGAGCCGCCAGCAGGCGCGCCAGAGGGCCATCGAGCTGCTCAAGGACACCGGCATCCCCGCCGCCGAGGAACGCATCGACCACTACCCGCACCAGTTCTCCGGCGGCATGCGCCAGCGCGTGGTCATCGCCCTGGCGCTGGCGGCCGAGCCCAAACTCATCGTCGCCGATGAGCCCACCACGGCGCTGGATGTCTCCATCCAGGCGCAAATCATCACCTTGCTCAAGCGCGTGTGCAAAGAGCATGGCGCCGCCGTCATGCTCATCACCCACGACATGGGCGTGATCGCCGAAACCTGCGACCGCGTCGCCGTCATGTACGCCGGGCGCGTGGCCGAAATCGGCCCCGTGCACGAAGTCATCAACCACCCCGCCCACCCCTATACGCGCGGGCTGATGGCCTCCATCCCCGACATGGAGATGGACAAGGAGCGCCTCAACCAGATCGACGGCGCCATGCCGCGCCTGAACGCCATCCCCCCCGGCTGCGCCTTCAACCCCCGCTGCCCGCAAGCGCACGAACGCTGCCTGAGCGAGCGCCCCGAGCTGATGAGCGCAGGCGCCACCCAGGCCGCCTGCTGGCTGGTGGAAGAACACGCCCACGCCACGCCTTGCGCCCAGTGACCGACAACCGGGAAAACACGCCATGACCGCCACGATCGACACCCTCGCCCCCACTGCGGCCACCGCTGCCGCCACGGCCACAGCCGCCCCCGCCAGCCAGCCCGGCGGCGCCCCGCTGGTGCAAGCGCACGACCTCGCCCGCACCTTCGACGTCTCCGCCCCCTGGCTTAACCGCGTGCTCGAAGGCAAGCCCAAAACCTTTTTGCACGCCGTCGATGGCGTGAGCTTCACCATCGAAAAAGGCCAGACCCTGGCGCTGGTGGGCGAATCGGGTTGCGGCAAAAGCACCGTCGCGCGCCTGCTCGTGGGCCTTTACAAACCCACGCGCGGCCAATTCCTCTTTGAAGGGCAAGACGCCCACGCCGCCTACGCAGGCCAAGGCGCCGAAGCCATCCGCCGCCGCATCCAGATGATTTTTCAGGACCCCTACGCCAGCCTCAACCCCCGCTGGCTGGTGCGCGACATCATCGCCGAGCCGCTGCGCGAGCACGGCATGCTGCGCGGCAACGTCGCCCTGCAAGAGCGCGTGGGCCAATTGCTGCAATCGGTCGGCCTGAGCGCGCTGGACATGGGCAAATACCCCCACCAATTCTCCGGCGGCCAGCGCCAGCGCATCTCCATTGCCCGCGCGCTGGCCACCGAGCCGGAGTTCCTCGTCTGCGACGAACCCACCAGCGCGCTCGATGTCTCCGTGCAAGCGCAGGTGCTCAACATCATGAAAGACCTGCAACGCCAGCGCCAGCTCACCTATTTGTTCATCTCGCACAACCTCGCCGTCGTGCGGCATGTGAGCGACCACGTCGGCGTCATGTACCTGGGCCGCATCGTCGAGCTGGCCAGCAAGCACGACTTGTTCGACCGCCCGCGCCACCCCTACACGCGCATGCTGCTGGACGCCATCCCCAAAATGCAC
>JAUMYU010000095.1 GCA_030528485.1 Comamonadaceae bacterium | reverse complement strand
GGAGCAAACCATGAGTGATGCAGAAAAAGCCGAACTGGAAAGGCTGCGCGCCGAAGTGAAGGCCAAAGAAGAAGCGCTGGCCAAGGCCCAGGCTGATGCCCAGGCCGCCAAAACCCAGGCTGACGAAGCGCAAAAGCAGGTGCAGTCGTATGCGGAAAAAGCCGCTGCCGACCGCCGTGCGAGCTTTGCCAGCTTTGCCGAAGCCGAAATCAAAGCAGGCCGCCTGCTGCCCAAAGACAAGAACACTGCCATCGCTGCGCTGGAAACGCTGGCCGCTGCCGAGCAGCCAGCGTCTTTCAGTGAGGGCAGCACAACCACCCAAGTGACGGCCATGCAGATGTGCGCCTGGTTGCAAGGGCAAATGTCGAGCCGCACGGCTGCCGTGAGCTTTGGCGAGCAGGCCGCTGGCGACCTAGACGCTGTTGCAGGCTTTGACGCGCGCGGCAAGAGCGATGCTGACATTGATGCAGCCGCACGTAAGTACCAGGCCGCACACCCCACGCTGAGCTACGCCGAGGCGCTGGACAAGGTGACCAATTTCACCGCTTGAGAAAGGACAAAGACATGAACCCCAGAAACATTCGGTTGGCTAACCCGATCTTGGGTAACCTGATGTTGGCGGGCGCTGCCGCCAACGCCGATCAACTGATTGCCACGGCCTTGTTCCCGCGCCTGCCCACGGCGCTGCGCGGCTTCCAGTTGGCGCAGTTTGGCGACGAGGCCACGCGCGCCTACAACACCCGCCGCGCGCCTGGCACTCGAACCAATCAAGTGCAGGTGAATTGGCAGGGCAAGACCTACACGGTTGATCAGCACGCCATCGACGTGCCCATTCCGCGCGAATTGATCCAGGAACAGGACACAGCGCAGCGAATGAATGTTGGCGCGAACATCGAGATCAGCAAGGTCGCTGTCAATACGGCCCTGCAAATCCTCAACCTCAGCTACGAGCGCGAGGCGGCCGCCATCGCAACCGATGCCAACGCCTATGCGGGCAACGTGTTGGCTTTGTCCGGCGGCACCAAGTGGAGCGCTGCCACGGGCAAGCCGGTAACGGACATCCGTGCCAAGGCCGAAGTCATCCGCCAGAAAACGGGCCGCCGCCCCAACACGCTAGCGCTTTCGGCCGGTGCGTTCAATGCGCTTTGCATGAACCCGGAAGTCAAGAGCTATATGCCGTCTAGCCATCTGGGGCCTGCCACCTTGGATCAGCTCAAAACCATCCTCAACGTCAAAAAGATCGTCGTGGGCGAAGCCATTTCTACAGGCGATGCGGGCGACATCAGCGACGTGTGGGGCAACCACGCGGTATTGGCCTATGTGCCGGAAATCGGTGCAGACGGCACGGGCTTGAGCCTGGGGGAGCCTGCCTTTGGTTTTACCAGCTGGATGGAGGGCCACCCCTTTATCGAAACGCCGTACTACCAGAACGAAACCAAGAGCTGGATTTTTGGCGCGACCTTCGAGCGCACGCCCACGCTGGTGCGCGGCTCGGCAGGCTTCCTCTTCCAAAACCCCGCATAAGGAGAAACAGACATGTCGAAAAGCTATATCGCCCAAGTGCCCATCAAGACGCTGGATGCCGAAGGCCGTGTGGTCGTGATCCAGCCTGGCGAAGTTGTGCCCGAAGTTGTGGGCGCACAAGACCGCGCCGAGCTGGAAAGCATGAAGGCCATTGCGCCAGCAGCCAGCGCGCCGCAATCCGATGCGTCCGAAGCTGATGCAGACGAGGCCGAAGGCAAGCCTACGGGCAAACCCGGCAACAAACCCAACACTGGCAAGGAGGGCAAGAAATGAGCCGCCAATTTAAAAAAGACTCTGCCGTGACCGTGGTGGCCACGGCCCCCATCACCAAGCACCGCTTTGTGTCGTACAACGGACAGCACACGCCTGGCACGGCTGATTCAGCTGAAAAAGACTGCCAAGGCATCGCCGAGGAAAGCGCCGCCAAAGACGAGGCTGTTGCGGTGGTGACAGGCTACAGCTACCTGCTGGAAGTGTCCGAGGCTGTGACCTTTGGCGCGTACGTCAAGCCCGCATCCGACGGCACTGGCCGTGGCGCGGTGGGCACGCTGACCGACCACTGCGGCCGCGCTTTGAGCGCCGCCACAGGCGCAGGCCAGTTGATTGAGTGCCAAATCGTCAAGCACGTGCACGCCTGATAGCCATGCACTACGCCACGCAGCAAGACCTGATCGACCGCTTCGGTGAGCGTGAGCTGATCCAGCTCACCGACCCGGACGGCGCGGCCATTGCCGAGACCAAGGTCGAGCGGGCCTTGCTGGATGCGCACGCACTGGCCGACGGCAAGGTGAGCCGTGTGTACGCCATGCCGCTGGAGGGCTGCCGCAAGCCAGCCCCCCAGCCAGACAATGTGCATGCATACGAGCTGGTGCCGCCGCCCCAGCTGGTGCGCATCGTGTGCGACATCGCACGCTACTACCTGTACGACGACCTGGCCCCCGAATCCGAGGTGGTGGCCCGCTACAAGCAGGCCACGGCCGAGCTGGATGCCATCGCCGCAGGCAAGGCCCAGCTTGTTTGCCCTTGGGGCGGCGAGCCGGGCCGCTTGCTGGATGCGGGCGCACTGGGTGATGGCGAGGTGCTGTTTGAGTTTTCACCGCGCCAGGTGACGGACGCTACCGCCGGAGGCTACCGATGAGCACCGCAGGCATGGAGGTGGCGGAGGCTAACAACTTCATGGCAGTGGAGGGCGACCTGGTCGCCCTCTTGCAGGAAGCCGTCAAAGACCTTAGCCCCAAGGTGCATGTGCTCACGGCTGCGGAGCTTGCCGACGTGAAGCAAAGCCGTCAGCTCGCACCAGCCTTGCAGGTGGTTTACGGCGGCCCCATGCGCATCGCCGAAGACCAAGGCAAACGCCTGATCCTGGAGCACATCTGGCACGTGGTGGTGTTTGTGAGCCATGTGGGCAGTGTGCGCACGGGCGAGCATGCGCGTGCCGAGGTGGGGCCTTTGGTAGCTCGTGTGATGAGCGCACTGGCTGGCGCAAATATTCAGCGGGCCATTGCACCGCTGGAGTTGAGCGATCCACCCCGGCCGTGGTTTGAGGCCGGGGCGCAGTTTTTTCCGATCTCGGTGCGGGTGCAGACCATGTTCCACAAGCTGCCCTTGCCCAAATAAATCTTTGAAAGGAGGCCAATATGGCCGCAACAGACATCACCAAACGTGTGTATCGCCCCTCGGCCCTGGTGGGCCAGGTCTATGCCGCCGTGTACGGCAGCGATGCGCCTCTGATGCCGATTGGCAACGTGCTCGAGCTGGAAGTTGAGTACAAAGAAGACGTGCAAAAGCAGGAGGACATGACCCGCCTGGGCGGCGGCACGCATGCCGAAATCCGCCGCGTGACGGACGTTGGCTTTAAAGCCAAGCTGGCTGACCTCAACGTCACCAACCTCGCACGCGCCGTGCTCGGCACGGTTGATCCGCAAAACGCGGGCCAGGTGCAAGACAAGGAATACACGGTCAAAAAAGGCTCGCTCATCGCCTTGCCGCACGTGAGCGTGAGCAGCCTGGTCGTTAAAAAGAGCGGCCAGCCCGTAACGGCTGCTGGCAACTACGAGCTGCGCCCTGAAGGCTTGTGGATTTTTGACGCAGCCACCGGCGTGGCCGATGACGACACCATCTCCATCAGCTACGACTACGCCGATCAAGTGGTGATTGAGCACCTGACCGCCAAAACC
>JAUMYU010000023.1:14201-33083 GCA_030528485.1 Comamonadaceae bacterium | reverse complement strand
AGCGCGACGAGCTGCGCGGCCTGAAGGAAAACGTCATCGTCGGCCGCCTGATCCCTGCCGGTACTGGCCTGGCCTACCACCAGGCGCGCAAGGCCAAGGACGCCATGGACGAAGCCGAGCGCCGCGCCATCGCCGAGCAGGAAGCCGCCGCTGAACAAAACAGCGCCGACGATTCCGCAGCCGACGAAGAAGGCAGCAGCAGCCCCGACGAGTCCTGATCGCGGTGCCAAGCCCCTGCGCAGCCGCATCGCGCAAGGGGCTTGGTGCAGTGTTGCGGCATCTCCTGGTGTATGCCGCGCTGCATGCACACCAACCACGCCCGCTTTTCGCGGGCGTTGTCATGTCTGCGTCAGTGACTGACCATGCCAGGTACTTGTATGCCACCTGCACGCCTGCGGCATCACCGGCCCCATGCGCTAGGCCAAGGCGATTGAGGCGGAACTGGCTACGGGAGCGAAAAATCCGGTGCCGCCCTGTCTGACTTTGTGTTGCAATTTATCGATCAAAAGGATAAAAAAATGCCCTGTTTTGGCATGGTGTGTTTTGGGATGATTTTCCTTTGATTTGTAAAAAATATTTTGAATCAAAGGAAAATGGGTTTTCTTGCAGTCATGCCGAAACAGGGTGATTTTTTGCCTTTGATGGGTAGGGGCTTGGCGCGGATGGCGCGTCAGGGTTGTTTGGGGTCGTGTTGGGAACGCGCTTTTGCCGTGTTTCGCGCCCGCCTGCATTGGCCTTGGCCCCCGCGCCGCAGGGCGGTTGCAAACGGAAACAATGGTACATTGCTTGCCGGTTGCCCGGCGGGGCGCAGCGCGTGCCCATGCAGGCCCAAGGCTGGCAATCGGTTGAGTTTTATCGAGTAGCGTACCCGGAGGAGTTTTCATGGCGGCAATGCAGCGCTTGCTGAGAATGATGGCTGAGAACAAGGCGTCCGACATTTACATTTCGGCCCATTCGCCCGTGCTCATCAAGATTCGTGGCGAGACTCTCCCCGTCAACCAGCAGGTGCTCAGCCCCGAGTCCACGCTCAAGCTGCTGCGCGAAATCGTCTCGGCCGAGCGCATTGCCGAGCTCGAGCGCACGGGCGAGCTGAACATGGCCGTGCCGCTGGAAGGGGTAGGGCGGTTTCGCGTCAGCGCCATGCGCCAGCGCGGCAGCTATGCGGTGGTGATTCGCTACATCCCGCGCGATATCCCCGAACTCTCCACCCTGCGCCTGCCGCCCGTGCTGGAAGATTTGGCGATGGAAAGGCGCGGCCTGATCCTGCTGGTGGGCGCCACCGGCTCGGGCAAGAGCACGACGATTGCCTCCATGATGGACTTGCGCAACCGCCAAACTTCGGGCCACATCCTCACTATCGAGGATCCGATCGAATACGAATTCACCAACCGCCGCAGCGTGGTCAACCAGCGCGAGGTCGGCAGCGACACCGAATCGCTGCAAACGGGCCTGAAAAACGCCTTGCGCCAGGCGCCGGACGTGATCCAGATCGGCGAAATCCGCGACCGCGACACCATGTCCGCCGCGCTGGCTTACGCGCAATCGGGCCACTTGTGCATCTCCACCTTGCACGCCAACAACAGTTACCACGCGCTCAACCGGATCTTGAGCTTTTACCCCGTCGAAGTGCGCCCGACCATGCTGGGCGATTTGGCCGCCACGCTCAAGGCCGTGATCTCGCAGCGCCTGCTGCGCGCCATTGATGGCGAGCGCATCCCGGCGGTGGAAGTGCTGCTCAACACCAAGCTGGTGTCCGAGCTGATCGAGGCGGCCGATTTCTCCGGCATCCGCGACGCCATGCAGCAATCCATGTCCGAAGGCTCGCAAACCTTTGAGGAATCGCTGGCTTTCATGGTCGGCCAGGGGCTGATCGACCGCAAGGAAGCCTTCAGCTACGCCGATTCGCCCACCAACCTCATGTGGCGCTTGCAAAACGACTTTGCCATGGCCGCCAACGCCGCCAAGGCGCGTGTGCAGGCGGCGGAGGAAAACAGCGACGAAGCGCCTTCGTTCACCGAGTTCACGCTGGATGTGCGCGAGAAGGAGGAAACCTGAGCGCCTCTTTCTCCCTCCCCGTCAGCCATCGCTCTCAGCCGCCTTTCGAGGCGGCTTTGTTTTTCAATCAAGGTAAAAATCAAACCAATAGGGAATTGCCGAAAAGGCATGATTTTATTGCTTTTGATTGGTAAATAAAATGGGCAAAGAAACCGCTTTGCGCCAGGGACTACGCCTTTTGCCGCTTTGCGTTGGCACTGAATGGATACAACCGCGTCGTACAATCCGTTGCTTTCCGCCATGCATAGCGCCTGGCGTTGTGCGCATTTCATCATCGCGGCCCCATCCGCTTGGCCGCCCCGCAGGACTTTCGGCATGAAAAACGTTTGCTTCCCCTTTGCCCGCTCCCTGGTTGTGGCCGCCCTGGCCGTGGCTGCCCAAGGCAGTTGGGCCGAAACCATCACCGTTTCTGCCGCGGCCAGCCTCAAAGATGCCTTCACCGAGCTGGCCCAAAAATACGAGGCCAGCAACCCGCAGGACAAAGTGCAGTTGAACTTCGGCGGCTCGGGCGCGCTGTTCCAGCAAATAGAAAAAGGCGCGCCGGTGGATGTGTTTGCCAGCGCCGATGAAAAGACGATGGACAAGGCCGAGCAGGCCAGGCTGGTGGTCGAGGGCACGCGCCAGACCTTCGTTACCAACACCCTGGTGCTGATCCAGCCCGCCAAGGGCCAGGCCCAGCTCGATTCGCTGCAATCGCTGCAAGACAAGGCGGTGGCGCGCATCGCCATCGGCAACCCCGAGAGCGTGCCTGTGGGCCGCTACACCAAGGCCGCGCTGGAGGCCGCCCGGCAGTGGGATGCGCTGCAACCCAAGCTCATCCTGGCCCAGAACGTGCGCCAGGCGCTGGACTATGTGGCCCGCGCCGAGGTGGATGCGGGCTTCGTCTATGGCACGGACGCCGCGCTGATGAAGGACAAGGTCAAGGTCGCCTACGTGGTGCCGGTGGAAAAAACGGTGAGCTACCCCATCGCCGTGATGAAAACCGGCGCTCAGGAAGCGGCCGCCAAGCGTTTTGTGGCGCTGGTGACTTCCCCCATCGGCCAGGGCGTGCTCAAGAGCTACGGCTTTGTGCCGGCGGTGAAATAAAGCCGCTGCTGCCCACCGAAAGCCCATCGCACGAAAGCCCATCGCAGCAGCCTGCGATGGGCTGGTTGCCATTACACGCTGACCTGCCCCCCTTGCGGCGCTGGCGCGCCTTGGCCAGCAGCCAGCGATTTTTTCTGTCTTGACGTATTTGACGCATGCAATCCATTTGGGCCGAGGTGCTCGTGCCCCTGTCTCTTTCGCTGAAAGTGGCGTTCTGGGCCACGTTGCTGAGCGCCTTGCTGGGCACTGCGCTGGGTTTGTACCTGGCCAAAAGCCGGCTGTGGCTGCGCAACGTGCTCGATACCGTATGCACCTTGCCGATGGTGCTGCCGCCCACCGTCATGGGCTATTACCTGCTGGTGCTGTTTGGCAGCCACGGCCCGCTGGGCATGTGGCTGAAGCAGACGCTGGGCATCAACATGATCTTCAGCATCAACGGCGCCATCATCGCCGCCACGGTGGTGAGTTTTCCGCTGGTGTTCAAGCCCGCGCGCGCGGCCTTCGAGTCCATCGACCCGCAACTGGAGCAAGCCGGGCGCGTGCTGGGCGTGCGCGAGGCGGGCATCTTGCTGCGCATCAGCCTGCCCCTGGCCTGGCGCGGCATCATGGCAGGCGTGATGCTGGGCTTTGTGCGCGCGCTGGGCGAGTTTGGCGCCACGCTGATGATTGCGGGCAGCATTGCGGGCAAAACGCAAACCCTCTCCATCGCCATTTACGAGGCGGTGCAGGCGGGCAATGATGGCGTGGCCCATGTGCTGGCGCTGGTGATCTCCGGTGTGTGCATTGCGCTGCTGCTGCTGGCAACGTGGTTGACGCCGGGGCGTCGCAAGGCGCGCGGGGAGTGATTTTTATCAATCAATAGGATAAAAAACTACCTTGTTTTGGCATGATGGGTAATAAATCTTTTTTATTATTGATTTGTAATTAAAGGCGGCGTCATGTGGTGCGATCTGCACGTCAAGAAAACCCTGCGCTCGGCAAAGCGCGTGTTCGAGTTCGATGTCAAGCTGCAAAGCGATGCGCCGCGCCTGGTGCTGATGGGGCCATCGGGCATTGGCAAGACGATGGTTTTGCAAGCCATTGCGGGGCTGATCCGGCCCGATGACGGCCACATCCGCATCGGCGATGCGCTGCTGTTTGCGCGCCAGCAAGGCGTGGATGTGCCCACCCGGCAGCGCCGCGTGGGCTTTCTGTTTCAAAACTACGCGCTGCTGCCGCATTTGACGGCGCTGGCCAACGTGGGCTTTGGCCTGCGGCGCGGGCTGTGGGGCTTTCTCACGCAGGCGCAAAAGCGCCAGGCCATGCAGTGGCTGGAGCGTTTTCAAATCGCCCACCTGGCGCACCAGTATCCGCACACGCTCTCGGGCGGGCAGCAGCAGCGCCTGGCGCTGGCGCGCCTGGCCATCTTGCAGCCGCGCGTGCTGCTGCTCGACGAGCCGTTTTCCGCGCTCGACCCCGCGCTGCGCCAATCCATGCGCGAGGAAATCGACGCCTTGCTCACCGCCTTGAATATCCCGCTGCTGATGGTCTCGCACGACGAAGAAGACCGCCTGGCCCTGCGCGCCCAAGCCGTGCGGCTGGGGCAAGTCGATGGCCGCACGGTGCTGTTGGAGGGTGAGGGCTGAAGGTTTCGAGGGCGCTGCGCCGGCGTGCCGCGCCGCCGCGCTGCAACAGGGGCGCATTGCGGGCACATCATGGGCGAACAGTAAGTCAATCCCCGGCCAATCTCAGGCCAATCTCAGGCAATCCCCGGCAGCGCCTATGGCACCATCGCCGCCTTGATTTCCCCCTTTGCACAGCTCCAGCCATGAACACCCCAGCAAACGCCGCCCCTTTGGACCAAGCCACGCTCGCCCACTTGCAGCAATGGCAGGGCCGCACCGAAACCGCCCACGATGCCATCGCCGCAGCGCCCTTGCGCGGGCTGGCGGCTACGCTTGATCGCGACGATGCCCCGCCCGCAACGGGCACGCCCGTGCCGCCGCTGGGGCATTGGCTGTACTTTTTGCCGCACACGCGCCAAAGCGCGCTGGGGCCGGACGGGCACGCGCGCCGGGGCGGTTTTTTGCCGCCCGTGCCCCTGCCCAGGCGCATGTGGGCGGGCGGGCGGCTGTGGTGGCAGACCGACAACCCTTTGGCTGTGGGCGATGAGGCGGAAAAACGCTCGCGCATCGCCCGCATCACCCACAAGCGGGGCCGCTCGGGCGATTTGCTGTTTGTGCTGGTGCGCCACGAAGTGCACAACGCGCGCGGCCTGTGCCTGACGGAGGAGCACGACGTCGTTTACTGCGCCGCTGCCGCGCCCGGTCAGGAGGCCGCTGCACCTGTGGCAGCCCCTACGGGCGCGCCCTGGCAGTGCTGCATCACGCCCGATGATGTGCTGCTGTTTCGCTACAGCGCGCTGACGTTTAACGGCCACCGCATCCATTACGACCGCCGCTACGCCACCGAGGTGGAGGGCTATCCCGGCCTGGTGGTGCATGGCCCGCTGATGGCCACGCTGCTGACCGACCTGGTGCGCCGCCACGCGCCAGAGCGCAAACTGAGCCGCTTTGCCTTCAAGGCCGTGCGCCCCACGTTTGATGGGCAGCCCTTGACGCTGAGCGGCCAGCCGCAGGCTGAGGCGGAGGGCAATGACAGCGGCGGCGGCGGTTACATCCGGCTATGGGCGGCCGACCATCAAGGCTGGCTGACGATGCAGGCAGAAGCCTGGGTGGTTGAGTGATTTATCGATCAAGGGAAAATAAAGCAAAACTTATGGCTTGATGGTGATGAAATCGATTTCACTTTGATGTGTAATAAATGGTGCGGGGCGGGTATGGCGCTTGCTGCCGGCCTGCCCCTTGCGCGTGTGCTCTGGGTAAAATCGCGCCTGTTGCCGCCCGCCGGGGCGGCGTTTTATTTGTGCCTTGTCATGAACCCGATTGCCCAAGACTCTGTGACCGCCGCCGAAAAAGCCGACAAGCAGCGGCGCGAAGCCATCAAGCTGGAAAAGCGTTTGTGCCGCGAAGTGGGGCGCGCCATCCTGGACTTCAACATGATCGAGGAGGGCGACAAGGTGATGGTGTGCATGTCCGGCGGCAAGGACAGCTACACCTTGCTGGACATCTTGCGCAAGCTGCAAAAACGCTCGCCCGTGCGCTTTTCCATCGTGGCGGTGAATCTCGATCAAAAGCAGCCGGGCTTTCCCGACCATGTGCTGCCCGAATACCTGCGCGCGCAAGGGGTGGATTTCCATATCGAAACGCAGGACACCTACAGCATTGTCAAGCGCGTCATCCCCGAAGGCAAAACCACCTGCGGGCTGTGCAGCCGCCTGCGCCGCGCCATCTTGTACTCCGCCGCCGAGCGCCTGGGCGCCACCAAAATCGCCCTGGGCCACCACCGCGACGACATCTTGCAAACCCTGCTGCTCAACATGTTTTTCGGCGGGCGCATGAAAGGCATGCCGCCCAAGCTGGTGAGCGACGACGGCAAGCACGTGGTGATCCGCCCGCTGGCCTACATCCCGGAAAAGGACACGCGCCAGTGGGCCCAGTACCAGCAATTTCCCATCATCCCCTGCAACCTCTGCGGCAGCCAGGACAACCTGCAACGCCAAATCGTGGGCGACATGCTGCGCGAGTGGGATCGCAAATTCCCCGGCCGGCTGGAGAGCATGTTCCGCTCCATGCAAAACATCGTCACCACCCACATGATGGACGCGCGCCTGCACGACTTTCGCAACGCCCAGGCCACGGGCGTGGCCGATCCCGATGGCGACATCGCCTTTGATCCCGAAACCTTTGCCCAGCCGTTGGGCGATGCCGCGCACGCCCCCGAGACAGAAGGCGCTGCTGGGGCCATTCGCATCCCCATCATCGCCAGCCAGGCCGCGCCCGGCGCCTGTTCTTCTTGAGCCGAGCCTGCTCTTGGCTTGAATGGGGCGGACGTCATGTGGGGCCACTGCATTTACGTGTGCGTGCAGGCAGGCCAGTTGCAAGCCCGCCTTGTTGCCGATCGACCGCAGCCAGCAGGGCCACAGTGGTCGGCCGAACACGCGGCCCTGGCGCACCCGCGCACCCTGATGGGCGACTATTTCGCCGTGCAAGCGATGTTGCGCCAGGCGTACGCCGCGCTGCTGCCGAGGCATTGGTTGACGCCTGCGCCGCTGGTCATCGTGCATTTGCTGCCCGAGGCGCAAGGCAGCTATACGCAGGTGGAGAGCCGGGCCTTCAGAGAAGCCGCCCTGCGCGCAGGCGCGCGCAGGGCCTGGGTGCTGGCCCAGGGCGCGGCGCTCAGCGACGCCCAGGCGCTGGACTTTTGCCGCCAGGGCCTGCTGCCCGCAGCGGTGCGGCGTCTGCCGGACTGAGGCCAGCCATGCGCGCATGCTGCATACAGGCTTCGCCGCATCCGGGCCGGATTTGCGCCTGCGGCTGTCGTCCTTTTCGCCGTTGAGAGAAATCGCTCGGCCTGGCGCAATCGGTGGCGGAGAGGGCCGAGGGCAAGCTCTGGAGCACATCGCTTTGTCGAGCGGTCGTTCGCGAAGGCTTGACGGATAGAGAAAGCGCGCAAAAAAAGCGTGTGCCTGATGCACGCGCTTTTTTTTGAGAGCTGAGCGATCAAGGCATGGATGGCTGCGCCAAGGTATCCCTGCCGCGCGGCTGGGTGGAAACCAGCACGTATTCCCCATCGTGCAGCGCCCACGTGCCATAGGCGTCTGCGGCCATGAAAAGTAACAAGCAGTAGGGGCTTGAATGCGATTTGGCAAAAAAACAGCCTATGGCATCGCCTTATCGCTGGCGCAGCGTGCGCTGGGCATGGGGGCGCTGTTCGGGGGTGATGGCGAGGGTGCGGGGCTTGCCTTCGCGCAGCAGGGTCAGGGCGGTGCTTTGGCCGGGGCGCAGGGCTGTGACGCGGGTGAGCAGCTCGGGGACGTTGCGCACGGGGTGCTCGCCGACTTTCTGGATGATGTCGCCAGGGCGGATGCCCGCGCGCGCGGCGGGGCCGCCTTGCAGCACGCCGGTGACGATGACGCCTTCGCCCGCGCCCGCGCCCGCGCCGCCGATGGCTTGCGCCAGTTCGGGCGTGAGCGGGTCGGCGGCCAGCCCCAGCCAGCCGCGCGTGACACGGCCTTCGCGCACCAGGCTTTCCAGCACGAATTGGGCGGTGGCGGCGGGGATGGCAAAGCCGATGCCCATGCTGCCGCCCGAGCGCGAGTAGATGGCGGTGTTGATGCCCACCAGGTGGCCGTTGATGTCCACCAGCGCGCCGCCGGAGTTGCCGGGGTTGATGGCGGCGTCGGTCTGGATGAAGTTTTCAAAAATGTTCAGCCCCAGGTGGCTGCGGCCCAGGGCGCTGATGATGCCGCTGGTGACGGTTTGCCCGATGCCGAAGGGGTTGCCGATGGCCAGCACGCTGTCGCCGATGGCGAGCTGGTCGGAGTTGCCCAGATGGATGGCGGGCAGGTTGCGGGCGTTGATTTTGAGCACGGCGAGGTCGGATTCGGGATCGGTGCCGATGACCTGGGCGGGGAATTCGCGCCCGTCGTGCAGGGTGACGAGGATGCTGTCGGCCCCTGCGATGACGTGGTTGTTGGTGAGCAAATAGCCGTCGCTACTGGCGATGACGCCGCTGCCCAGGCCGCTTTGCGAGCGGCCCTGGGGCGGGCCGAAGAAGTATTGGAAGAAGGGGTCGTTGGCAAATGGATGCTGCACCGTGGTGCGGGTGTTGATGCTGACGACGGAGCGTGCGGCCAGTTGCGCCGCCGCGCGCAGGCTGCCCGGGGCTGGCTGGCTGGACTGGACGGGCGCGGTGGCTGTCGTGGGCGCGGGCGGCAGCAAGACGGTGGCGGGGGCAGTGGCGTTGGCGCCAGCGGGGCTGCCAAGCCATTGGGGTTTGAGGGTGGAGATGACGAAATAAGCGGCCAGCAAAACGGTGACGCTTTGGGAAAAGACGAGCCAGTAACGACGCATGGTGGGCAGTGCGGGGGGGTGAAATCGGTGGGGGAAAAGCCTGCGCGCCGGGGCGGCGCGGGCCGTGGCGTGCGCTGCGGCGCTGACGGCCAGTTGCAGGGGGCAAGCATATACTCATCCGCCCCTGGGCTGGTGTGGTGGCATCGGCTTTTGTATTTACAAATCAATGAGCAAAAAATTGCCTTGTTTTGGCATGATTTTGTTTGTTTGTTTTTTACTTTGATTTGTAATATGGGTGGCGTTTGCCAGTGCGGCGAGCGCCGTTTCTTTTGTGTTGTTTCCCTTGGAGTTTTATCTCATGGCAACCCGTGATGCGCTGCTGGGCGTGCTCAATGAAACGCTGGAACCCAGACAGTTTGAGGACTACGGCCCCAATGGCCTGCAAGTGGAGGGCAAGCGCGAGGTGCAGCGCCTGGTCAGCGGCGTGACGGCCAGCGCGGCCTTGATCGATGCAGCCATTGCCGCGCGCGCCGATGCGGTGCTGGTGCACCACGGCCTGTTCTGGCGCGGCATGGATGGCACGCTCACCGGCTGGCTGCGCGAGCGCGTGCGCAAGCTGCTGGCGCACGACATCAATTTGCTGGCCTATCACCTGCCGCTGGATGCGCATCCCACGCTGGGCAACAACGCGCAATTGGGCCTGCACATGGGCTGGGGCGCGGGCGCGCCGCTGGCGGTCGGCTCGCTGGTGTTTGAGGCGCAGGTATCGCCCTGCGATGCGGCGGCGCTGGCGGCGCAGTTGCACGAGCGCCTGGGCCGCGCGCCGGTGTGGATCGATGGCGGCCGCCCGATTGCGCGCCTGGCCTGGTGCACGGGCGGGGCGCAGGGCTATTTCCAGAAGGCCATTGATGCGGGGGCGGATGCGTTTGTGACGGGCGAAATCTCCGAGCCGCAGGCGCATCTGGCGCGCGAATGCGGCGTGAGCTTTTTCGCCGCAGGCCACCACGCCACGGAGCGTTACGGCGCGCCCGCGCTGGGCGCGCATGTGGCGGCGCAGTTGGGGCTGGAGCACCAGTTCATCGAGATCGACAATCCTGCGTGAAGGGATATTTTACAAATCAAAAGAAATAAAATTACCTTGTTTTGGCATACTGGTAAATAAGTTGATTTTCTTTTGATTGGATATATGCCCTGACCGTCAGGCGGGCGGCTGGAAAGCCACCCTGGGCGCGATGGCGCACATCAGCTCGTAGCCCACGGTTTGCGCGCAGGCGGCTACTTCGTCTATGGGCAGCACGGCGCTGCCGCAGGCGGCGCTGGCCTGGCCCCAGAGGGTGACTTCGCTGCCAAAGCCGCCGGGCCGGCCCGCAGCGCGGGGGGCGGTGAGGTCGATGGCGAGCATGTCCATGCTGATGCGGCCCACGGTGCGGGTGCGCACGCCATCGACGAGCACGGGCGTGCCGGTGCCGCACAGGCGCGGGTAGCCGTCGGCGTAGCCACAGGCGGCGATGCCGATGGTCATGGCCTGCGGCGCGGTGAAGGTGGAGCCGTAGCCTACGGTCTCGCCTGCCTGCAAATCCTGCACGGCAATGATGCGGCTGCGCAGGCTCATGGCCGGTTGCAAATACCAGCGGGCGATGTCGCCAGCGGGGTAATCGGGCGCGCTGCCATAGAGGGCGATGCCTGCGCGCACCCAGTCGTGGCCGCTTTGCTGGCCAAAGCGCAGCGTGGCGGCGCTGTTGCTGCTGCTGCGCTCGCCGGGCAGGCCGTCGCTGGCGTGGGCGAACAGGGCTTGCTGGGCGGCGATGCCGCCGGGGCCGTCGGCATCGCTGTAATGCATCATCAGCGAGATTTCATCGACTTGCGGCAGGGCGTTCAGGCGCGCCCAGGCGCTGCGGTAGCTGTGCGGCTTGAAGCCCAGGCGGTTCATGCCGCTGTTGAGTTTGAGAAAGACGCGGTGCGGCGCGTGGGTTTTGTGGGCGGCGAGCATGTCGATTTGCTCGCTGCAATGCACCACGTGCCACAGGCCCAGGCGCGAGCACAGCTCCAGATCGCGCGGCTCGAACACGCCTTCGAGCAGCAGGATGGGGCCGCGCCAGCCCAGCGCGCGCACGCGGCTGGCTTCGTCCAGATCCAGCAGCGCAAAGCCATCGGCGCCGCGCAGGGCGTCGAACACGCGCTCGATGCCGTGGCCGTAGGCGTTGGCCTTGACCACGGCCCAGACTTTGGCGTCGCATGCGTGGCGGCGCACGGTGTGCAGGTTGTGCCGCAGGGCTTGGGGGTGGACGATGGCGTGGATGGGGCGGGGCATGGTGGCGGGGATGGGGGGCGGAATGCGCGCGGATGGTGCGGCAGCGGTCGTCGTGCGGCGCCGGATTGTCGCACCACGCGGGCGGCGGCCCAGCCAGGGGCGGCGGGATTGGCGGGGCGTGATATAAGCGCGGCTTTTTGTTCGGGGCGCGGCTCCCGCTGCCCTTTCCGGATGGTCGCGCCTTTGCCTGGCGCTGGCGCGATCCGCACAACGATTCGATCATGAAGTCTGGTTTTTCCACCATCATGTCCGCGCAGTTTTTCAGCTCGCTGGCTGATAACGCGCTGTTCGTGGTGGCTGTCGAGATGCTGCTGCGCAGCGCCGCGCCGGAGTGGCAACGGGCGGCCCTGGTGCCGATGTTTGCGCTTTTTTATGTGGTGCTGGCGCCGTTCGTGGGGGCGTTTGCCGATGCGCACCCCAAGGGCTGGGTGATGTTCATCAGCAATGCGGTCAAGGTGATGGGCTGTTTGATGATGACCTACGACTCGCACCCCTTGCTCGCCTACGCCATCGTGGGCCTGGGCGCGGCGGCGTATTCGCCCGCCAAGTACGGCATCCTCACCGAGCTGCTGCCCCCCTCCATGCTGGTCAAGGCCAATGGCTGGATTGAGGGGCTGACGATTGCCTCCATCATCCTGGGCGTGATGCTGGGCGGTGCGCTGGTCAGTGATGTGTATTACGGCTGGGTGGCGCACGCCGCTGGCCTGGGGGCGATTTTTCACGATCCCATCCAGGCGGCGCTGGGCACGATTACGGTGATTTATGCGCTGGCGGCCGTCATCAATGTGTTCATCCCGCGCACGGGCGCGGCGCCGCGCCCGATGTGGAAGGGCACGCTGGGGCCGGTGGGCAGCATGCAGGCGCTGATGCGTGATTTCGTCGCCTCCAACAACCGCCTGTGGGGCGACAAGCTCGGCCAGATTGCGCTGGCGGCAACAACGCTGTTTTGGGGCGCATCGGGCAATTTGCGCTACATCGTGCTGGCCTGGAGCGCGGCGGTGCTGGGCTTGAATACCACCGAGTCGGCCCCCTTGCTGGGCGTGGTGGCGCTGGGCACGGCGGTGGGCGCGGTGCTGGCCTCGATCATGGTCAAGCTCGAACGCGCCAGCCGTGTGCTGCCGCTGGGGATGCTGATGGGCCTGGTGGTGGTGGGCATGCAGTGGGTGGACAGCATCTACGTGGCGATGGGGTTTTTCGTCGTTGCAGGCGTATTGGGCGGTTATCTGGTCGTGCCCATGAACGCGCTGTTGCAGCACCGCGGCCATAACCTGATGGGGGCCGGGCGCTCCATAGCGGTGCAGAACTTCAATGAGCAGTTGTGCATCCTGGGCCTGGGCCTGGTGTACGCGCTGGCGACGAAATGGGGCCTGTCCGCCCCGCTGGCGATGACGGCCTTTGGCCTGCTGGTGCTGGGCGTGACGGGGCTGATTGCGCTGTGGTATCGCCATAACCTCAAACACCACGCCGCAGAGATCGCCCACGAGATGGACATGATCCGCAAAGACCATCATCACAAGCATTGATTTTTGCCATTCAAAGGAAATTCAATATTATTGTTTTGGCAAGTCTGTATTGAAAAAAAGTTTTTTATAAATGACTTTTGATTGGTAAATTTTAAATGCAAGGCACTCCCCCCCCGGCACAGGCCATGATCCTGGCCGCAGGCCGTGGCCAGCGCATGCGGCCGCTGACCGATCACACCCCCAAACCGCTGTTGAGTGTGCAAGGCAGGCCGCTGCTGGAATGGCACTTGCAGGCGCTGGCGCGCGCGGGGCTGCGCTGCGTGCTGATCAACACGGGTTGGCTGGGGGCGCAAATTCCCCAGCGGCTGGGCACGGTGTACGCCACGGCATATGGCGATGTGCATCTGCGCTACTCGCGCGAGGACGTGGACTTTGGCGCAGGCATTGAAACCGCAGGGGGCATCGCCCGCGCGCTGCCCATGCTGGAGGCGCAATTCTGGTTGGTGGCCGGGGATGTGTTCATGCCGTCCTGGGCGTTTGACGATGCCTTGCGGCGCGACTTCGCGGCCTCGGGAGATTTGGCGCACCTGTGGCTGGCCCCCAACCCGGCGCATCACCCTCAAGGCGATTTTGCTTATGCCGCAGGGCGCGCCCTGCCGCTGGCTGCGGGCGCGCCCAGTTACACCTACAGCACGCTGGCCTTGTTGCGGCAAGACTTGTTTGCCCCGCCCTGGTGCGATGTGCCCCGGGGCAACCCGCAAGGCCGCCCCGCGCCTTTGGGGCCGTTGCTGCGCCAGGCGGTAGCCGCTGGCCGGGTGGGTGCCACGCTGTACCAGGGGGCCTGGACGGATGTGGGCACGCCCGAACGTTTGCAGGCGCTCAATGCCGATGCCGCGCCGTGCGCATGACAGCGGGCCGCTTCAGCATTTGGTAACGACTCTGCCTGCCCAGGACCCGGCCCGGGCTGCCACATTCGATTAGTATTGGCGTTGGTACAGGCTGGCGCAGCCTGCAGGCAATCATCACTATTCAAAGAAAAGGCCCCTGACCCATGTGGGATCGCATCAAGCAACTCTGGCGAAAAGACGTCCCGAAAAAGCCGCTCTGGCTCTCCGAGGACGAGCAGCGTGCGTTGCTGGAGCAGGCCAGCCAAGCCTTGCAGGAAGGTCAATACGCGCAGGCGGAAAGCCAGGCGAGGGAGCTGGCGCAATCCAACGTGGCCGATGTGGCCGAGAACGGTATGCGGCTGCTGGGGCTGGTGCATTTCCATCAGCAGCAATACGCCCAAGCCTGGCCGGTTTTCGAAAAGCTGGCCGAGCGCACCCAGGCTGTGGGCGATTGGTTCAATGTCGTTACCTCCGCCACCTTGGCCGGCGAGCTGGTCAAGGGGGCGAACGCTTTTGAGCAGGCGCTCAAAATCCACAACGAAAACCTCGACAGCTCCGGCCTGAGCGCGGCGGCCATGCATCTGTACTACGCCTGCGCCTTGCGCGATAGGGGCGAGTACGCCAAGGCGTTCGAGCATGCGGAGATTTTGCGTGCGCTTTATGAGAAGCTGCCCCAGTACGACGCCCGTTTGCTGGATTTGCGCGGCTTTCCCCCGCTGGATGCCGTGCTGGACATGATGACCGACGTGCTGGCGCATTCCGGCGACATCCCCGAGGCCGAGGATTGGCTGCACGAGTTTGGCCACAACCTCAATGGGCCGGTGGAGGCGGACATTCGCCACGCTGTGGAGCGCCTGCATCGCCTCGCCCCTCAGCAGGAGCCTGCGCCGCAGCCCGAGCCGCAGTTGGGGCCGATCACGTCCCGTGATCTGGATGCGCTGGGGCCGGACTTGGCCGCGCATGGCAAGGAGCCTCGCCTCGATTGACGGCTTTGCGCCGTTTTTTGCGCCAGAAACGGCGGATGTTCACCTGTCAATATGCGCGGGCTGGCTGGGCCGCCGCGAGCAGGCGCTCTACCCCGTAAACCCCGGCCAGCGATTGCAGCGCTGCGGGCATGCCTTGAACGCCAGCAAATGCCAGGCCATGACGATGGGCGGCGCGCTGGACGGCCAGCAGCGCCGAGAGGGCCGTGGAGTCGAACTGCGCCAGGGGAGCGGCATCTATCCAGACCGCCTCGCCACCCTTGGCGGCAGACTGTGCCAGTGACGTTTGCACATCCTGGAGCCATTGGGCGACTTCATCGCGCGTGAGTTTGGCGGGCAATGTCAAAACGGGCATGGCAATGGGCGGTGTCAATGGATGGTGTTTATTCTGAAACGGCAGTCGGGGCTGGGGCGGCATCGGTTCCCTCAGCCGTTGGAGCTTGCTTGGCCGCCAGGCGTCGGGCGCGCGTCAGGATGGCGCTGGCTTCGCGCGTGCTCAAGCCATACATTTCCGCAAAATCCACCAGGCTGACGCCGCTCGCTTCATAAGCGCGCAGCATGGCCTCGTCGCGTGCGCCGCGTTGTGTTTGCTGCTCGGCTACTTGCTGCAACAGTGCTGCGATAGCGGCATCGCGGGTGTGGGCGGCCTGGACGAACTCGGCCACGCTGAGCAAAGAGTGCTCCATGGCCAGCCCCAAGCGTTTGGCCAGCCACTGGCGCGCTTGCTCCTGCTGAGTGCTTTGCTGCGCCGGGGCTGCGCGCTCAGCGCGGCGCAGTTTGCGGCGGTACAGCTCCGTCAGGGCGTGGAAAACATGTTCGGCGGCGATATCCTCCACCGCGTGCAATTGCAAATCATGGCGTGGCTGGCCCGAGGCAATGGCTTGCAGATAACGTGTTGAGCGCGTATGCATGCCCAGCGCTTGCTTCAGCGTTTCGACTTCGATGTGCGGGCAGGTTTGTGCCAAATCGGTGAAGATGCCGCGCTTGAGCGGCAGCGGGCGCTCGCCAAACAGTTGCGGCCATTTTTGCGCCAGTTCTTGCAAGATGGGGCGAACATCTGCACGAGTGCTTTTGCCTTTGGCGGCAAGCTCGGGTTGTAAAGCGGGAGACTCCAAATGGGATGGGGCATTCTGAGGGGATGCTTCCTCAGGCGAGGCGGCCACTGGCGATTCAGACATGGGCAAAAACAAATAAAGAACAAGCGCGCCATCATGCCATAGCGCGCATCGCGCCCCATGCCGCCCGGCCCGGCGTTTCCCCGGGGCGGTTGCGGGAGAGAAGGATTCCCACACGCTCTAGAATTCCGCATGCGCATCACCAACACTTCAGGCCCAGGCGGGCCGTTTTCTTCCATTAAACCCCTCCCACAGGAAGAAGGGGCGGTTGTTGCAGAGCGCGAGCTGCAACAAGTGAGGCCGCCGCCCAGCTATCAAGTGGTTCTGATCAATGACGACTTCACGCCGATGGAGTTCGTGATTGACGTGCTGCAAGAGTTTTTTGGCAAAGACCGGGACATGGCCACGCAAATCATGTTGCGCGTGCATTTGGAGGGGCGGGGCGTTTGCGGCATTTATTCGCGTGAGATTGCAGAAACCAAGGTCGCCCTGGTGATGGATGCCGCTGCCGAGGCGGGCCATCCGCTGCAATGCCTTGCCGAGCCTGTGGGCGAGTGATGGCGCGGGCGGCAAAAGGGGGAGCAAGGATTTTTGCGCCTGCGCCTGGCTTGACGCTGCGGATCGATTCCTTCAGCATCCCCGGGCGCGCTGCGGGCGGCAGGCGCGGCCTATTGATTCGGGCCTGGGCGCCCTCATTTGGCCCGCATTCGCAGTAGCGGCAACTGCATCACTGCATATTTCGCAAGCACAAGGAGTTCACCACCATGATTGCTCAGGAACTGGAAGTCAGCTTGCACATGGCTTTCGTAGAGGCGCGCAAACAGCGCCACGAATTTATTACGGTTGAGCACCTGCTGTTGGCATTGCTTGACAACCCCAGCGCGTCGGAAGTGCTGCGCGCCTGCGACGCCGACATGGACGAATTGCGCACGGCGCTATCCACCTTCGTCAAGGAGAACATGACCCAGGTGGCAGGCGAGGACGAGGTGGACACCCACCCCACGCTGGGCTTTCAGCGCGTCGTGCAGCGCGCCATCATGCATGTGCAGTCCACGGGCAATGGCAAGAAAGAAGTCACCGGCGCCAATGTGCTGGTGGCCATTTTTGGCGAGAAGGATTCGCATGCGGTGTATTTCTTGCACCAGCAAGGCATCAAGCGCCTGGATGTCGTCAACTACATTGCCCACGGCATTCGCAAGGGCGAGCAGCAGGACAAGATCGTTGATGGCCCTGGCGAGCAGGAAGAAGTCAGCCACGGGCCGAGCGAGCGCGCGGAAAAAGCCTCGCCGCTGGAGCAATTCACCAATAACCTCAATCAGGCCGCGCTGGAAGGCCGCATTGATCCCCTGATCGGGCGCGACCACGAGGTGGAGCGCACCATCCAGGTGCTGTGCCGACGCCGCAAAAACAACCCGCTGCTGGTGGGTGAGGCCGGTGTGGGCAAGACTGCGATTGCCGAGGGCTTGGCCTGGCGCATCACGCAAAAAGATGTGCCGCAAGTGCTGGAAAACGCCACGGTGTATGCCCTGGATATGGGCGCCTTGCTGGCGGGCACCAAATACCGGGGGGATTTTGAGCAGCGCCTCAAGGGCGTGCTGAAAATTTTGCGTGAGAAGCCCGATGCCATTTTGTTTGTGGATGAAATCCACACCCTTATTGGCGCGGGGGCCGCTTCGGGCGGTACGCTGGATGCCTCCAACCTGCTCAAGCCCGCGCTCTCCAGCGGCCAGCTCCGCTGCATTGGCGCCACCACTTTCACGGAATACCGTGGCATTTTCGAGAAAGACGCGGCGCTGTCGCGCCGCTTCCAGAAAATCGATGTGGTCGAGCCCAGCGTGGCCGAAACGGTGGAGATTCTCAAAGGCCTGAAATCGCGCTTTGAGGAGCACCACGGCATCGAATACGACAGCGAAGCCTTGCAGGCTGCGGCAGAGCTGTCGGCGCGCTACATCAACGACCGCCAATTGCCCGACAAGGCCATTGACGTGATCGATGAGGCGGGCGCGGCCCAGCGCATCAAGAGCCAGGAGCAGCGCAAGCAAACCGTGGGCAAGAGCGAGATTGAGGAAATCGTCGCCAAGATCGCGCGCATTCCGCCCGCGGCCGTTTCGCAAGACGATCGCAGCAAGCTCAAGACGCTGGAGCGCGATCTCAAAAGCGTGGTGTTCGGGCAGGATGCCGCGCTGGAAGCCTTGGCCTCGGCCATCAAGACGGCGCGCTCGGGCCTGGGCAAGCCCGACAAGCCCATCGGCTCCTTCCTGTTTTCCGGCCCCACGGGCGTGGGCAAGACCGAAGCCGCGCGCCAGTTGGCCTACATCCTGGGCATTGAGCTGATCCGCTTCGACATGTCCGAATACATGGAACCGCACGCCGTCAGCCGCCTGATTGGCGCGCCGCCGGGCTACGTCGGTTACGACCAGGGCGGCTTGCTCACCGAGGCCATTACCAAGAAGCCGCACGCCGTGTTGCTGCTTGACGAGATCGAGAAGGCGCACCCTTCCATCTACAACATCTTGTTGCAGGTGATGGACCACGGCACGCTGACCGACAACAACGGCCGCAAAGCCGATTTTCGCAACGTCATCATCATCTTGACGACCAATGCGGGCGCGGAAACGATGAACAAAGCCAGCATCGGCTTTACCAACCCGCGCCAGGCTGGCGACGAGATGGCGGATATCAAGCGCCAGTTCACGCCCGAGTTCCGCAACCGGCTCGATGCCATCGTCAGCTTCCGTCCGCTCGATGAGCAAATCATCCTGCGCGTGGTGGACAAATTCCTGCTGCAACTGGAAAGCCAGTTGGCGGAGAAGAAGGTGGAGGCCAGCTTTACCGACGAGCTGCGCAGCTATCTGGCAAAGAAAGGCTTT
Source organism: Comamonadaceae bacterium (assembly GCA_030528485.1). Lineage (GTDB taxonomy): Bacteria > Pseudomonadota > Gammaproteobacteria > Burkholderiales > Burkholderiaceae_C > Lampropedia. The sequence continues at coordinate 14,419 of JAUMYU010000023.1, read as the reverse complement.
GACCCGCTCATGGGCGCGCGGCCGATGCACCGCCTGATTCAGGACACGATCCGCAAGTCGCTGGCCGACGAGCTGCTCTTTGGCGGCCTGGCCGATGGCGGGCGCGTGGTGATTGGCCTGAAAAAAGTGGACGACGGCAAGGGCGGCCAGAAAGAGGAGGTGGATCTCCAAATCACGCCGCTGGTGGGGGAAGACAAGCCCGCGCCTGCGGCCACCGC
>JAUMYU010000023.1:12592-14101 GCA_030528485.1 Comamonadaceae bacterium | reverse complement strand
AAGCTCTGGCGCACGGCGGGCGTTTGCATCAGCTCGCCGGCCTGGTGGTGGATCCAGCGCTCATCGCGCGCCTGCCAGGCGTCGGGCAAATGGTGCTGGTGCACGATGCGCCCGGGCGGGGCCATGACGGCGATGCGGCTGGCCAGGCGCACGGCTTCCATCATGTCGTGGGTAATCATCAGCATGGCGCAGCCGCTTTCGGCCAGGTAGCTGCGCACCAGGCGGTACATGTGCGCGCGCAGGCCGATGTCCAGGGCGGAAAAAGGCTCGTCCAGCAGCAGCAAATCGGGGCTGATGGCCAGGGCGCGCGCCAGCGCCACGCGGCTTTGCATGCCGCCGGAGAGTTCGTGCGGGTATTTGTCCAGATCGTCGGGCGCCAGCTCCATGCGCAAAGCCAGCGCGGCCGCCTGCTCGCGCCGCTGGGCGGGCGGCATGCCGCGCGCGTGCAAGCCCAGGGCGATGTTGTCCAGCACGGCGCGCCAGGGCAGCAGGCGCGGCTCCTGAAACATGCAGCCGATGCGCGCAAAGCGGTTGTCCACCGTGCCGTGCAGCGGGGTGAGCAGGCCGGCAATGATGTGCATGAGCGTGCTTTTGCCGCAGCCCGAGGGGCCGACGAGGGCGACGCTTTCGCCGGGGCGCAGGTCGAAATCCAGCGCCAGCAGAACGTCCTCCAGGGCGAAGCGGTGGGTGATGGCGTGCAGGGAAAGCATGGGCAACAAGGGCGTGAGCAGGTTGTTCAGTCCGCCATCGCTTCGCGCCAGCGTTCCACGCGGCGCTTGACGGGTTCGAGCAGCAGGTATTCCACCGCCAGCAGCAGGCCCAGCACGGCAACGATCCAGGCCATGGAGGTGGGCGTATCCAGGTGCGCGCGCGAGATGGCCAGCGATGCGCCCACGCCATCGGCGGTGCTGAGCATTTCGGCCATGACCAGCACCTTCCACGACAAGCCCAGCGCCGTGATCCAGGCCGGAAAGAGGTAGGAGAGCATGTGCGGCAGATACAACTGGGTGAACATCAGCGCGGGCGGCAGGCGGTAGGCGCGCGCCATGTCGCGCAGCTTGCCGTCCAGCGTGCGCGTGCCTTGCAGCGCGGCGACGAAGACGACCGGAAAGCACGCGATGAACACGGTGAAGATGGGCGTGGTGTGGCTTTGCGTGCCAAACCACAGCATGGCCAGCACCAGCCAGGCGATGGGCGGCATGCCCACCAGCAGCGTCACCAGCGGGCGCGACATCATCGCCGCCGTCATCGACAGCCCTGCCAGCATGCCCAGCAGGCTGCCGCAAGCCAGCGTCAGGGCAAAGCCCCAGAGCGCGCGCCAGGCGGAAATGCCCAGCGCCTGCCAGACCTCGGCCTCGGCCAGCATGTGGCGCAGGCGGGCGAATACCTCCAGCGGGCCGGGCAGGGCCAGCGAGCCGTAAATGCCCGCGCCCCATTCCCATAGGGCAAAAAACAGGCACAGGCTGGCGATGGCGCCCCAGCCGCTCCACAAATAGGCCAGGGCGGCGG
>JAUMYU010000023.1:0-12492 GCA_030528485.1 Comamonadaceae bacterium | reverse complement strand
GGGGGTGTGGCGCAAGGCATCGGCCACGGCGGGGGCGGAGAGCATGGGGATGTGCTGCGCCACCAGCTCGCCGCACTCTTGCGGGTGGGCGTAGCACCACGCTTGCGCCTGGGCGTGGGCGGCGGCAAAGCGTTGCAGCAAGGCGGCATCGCTGCGGGCCTGGCCCAGCGCAACGACGCAGGCTTGCGGGATTTGCGGCGGGCGCTGGAGCACGCGGCCCCATTCCTGTTGCAAATCGACGCTGCGGTGGACGGTTTTGGCCATCAGTTTGGTGGGGAAAGACTGCGATTTGTGCATCACCAGCGACGTGACCGGCTCGGCCAGCAAGGCGTTTTCGATCTTGCCCGAGAGCAGCAATTGCGCGGCCTCCATCGGTGTGGCGACGTAGTGCAGGGCGAAATCCTTTTGTGGATCCAGCCCCTGCGCGCGCGCCAGCAACTGGAACACGATATCGGGCATGTCGGCGCGAAACGGGATGGCAATGGTTTGCCCCTTGAAATCGGCCAGCGTCCGGCGCCCCTCATGCAGCGAGAGCAAGGCCAGAATGCCCCAGACGGGCACATTCACCAATTGCAGCGGCAGGCCACGGTTGTAGAGGTTGGCGGCCACGTTGGTGGGCGCGGCCAGAAAGTCGGCGCCTTTTTCCAGCGTCAGCGCGCGCAGATGGTCGGGGTCGCGCCATTGGGTGAAGCGGATCTGGATGCCCCAATCGGCCAGCGGCTGGGCTTGCGCCATGCGCAGCAGCGCAAAGCTGATGGCGGCGCTGGGGCCTGCCAGGTGGAGTGTGCGGGTGGCGTTGCCGGGCGCGGCGGCCCCTTTGGCTTCTTTGGCCCCGTTGGCCTGCTCTTGCGCCAGGGCGGGCAGGGCGTGGAGCAAGGGCAGCGCGCCTGCCATGCGCAGCAGATGGCGGCGGTTGGGCGTAGCAGTCGGGGCGGGCGGGGTGGTCAAAGAGGGCATGGCATCAGGCAAAAAAAGAGGCCGCACAGGCGGCGGATCAGGGGAATGCGTAGATGCCTATTATTCTCATATGCCTTGGCTATGGCTTGAATAGACCAATCGACCTACACCCGCCAGGGAGGGGGCGGGTAGGGTGTTTTTCATTTTTGCAATTCAAAGTAAATTGCATTTATTGAAATGAATGCCGAAAAAAGGTCATTTCTTTTCTTTTTGATTTGTAATTATGGGCGCGAGGACGCGCGCCGGACTGCGTCGAAGGCGCGCGGCTGCACCCGGTTCAACGCTGGCGCTGCCAAACGGCGGCAAAAAAGCCATCCGTGCCGTGCTGATGCGGCCACAGGCGCAAAAAACGGCCTGTGCTGGCGGTGGCGCAGGTTGTGGCGGGTGGGGCTTCGGCTTGCGTTTGGCCTGCTGCGGCGGGCGGCGGGCTGCACAGGCTGGCGGCCTGGGGCACTTTCAGGCCCTCCAGCAAGGCGCTGGCGTTCAGGGCGGTGAAGTCGCCGTGGGCGGCGTCGAAGGCTTGGGCGATGGCCTCGTTTTCTTCTTCCAGCAGGCTGCACGTGGCGTAAATCAGGCGTCCGCCCGGTTTGAGCAGGCGCGCGGCGCTTTGCAAAATGGCTTGCTGCTTGAGGGTCAGCTCGCGCACGGCCTGGGGCGATTGGCGCCATTTCAAATCGGGGTTGCGCCGCAAGGTGCCCAGGCCGGAGCAGGGGGCATCGACCAGCACGCGGTCGAGCTTGCCGCTCAGGCGCTTGATGCGCTCATCGCGTTCGTGGGCGATGGCAATGGGGTGGACGTTGGAGAGGCCGCTGCGCGCCAGGCGGGGCTTGAGAGCGTCGAGCCGGTGGGCGGAGACATCGAAGGCGTACAGCCGCCCGGTGTTGCGCATGGCCGCGCCAAGGGCGAGGGTTTTGCCGCCTGCGCCGGCGCAGAAGTCGGCCACCATTTCGCCGCGGCGCGCGTCCAGCAGCAGGGCCAGCAGTTGCGAGCCTTCGTCCTGCACCTCAATGGCGCCGCGCTGGAAGGCATCGAGCTTTTGCAGCGCGGGCTTGCCTTGCAGGCGCAGGCCCCAGGGGGAGTAGGGCGTGGCCTCCAGCGCCAGGCCCGCGGCGCGCAGCTCCTGGGCGATGGCATCGCGCTTGCCTTGCAGGGTGTTGACGCGCACATCCAGCGCGGCGCTTTGGTTGAGGCTGTCCACCAGCGGCCAGAAGGCATCGGCCTGCCCTTGCGCGGCCAGTTGTTCGCGCAGGCGCTGGGCCAGCCAGTCGGGCAGGTTGTGGCGTTGCGCCTCGGGCAGGCTGCTCCATTGCGCGCCGCCGGGCAGCAGCGGGGCGCAGGCGGCGCGCCATTGGGCTTCGGCATCGCTGAGCGCGCCTTGCAAAAAGCGCGCATCGCCCTGAAAGCCGAGGATGGCCAGGCGGCGCGCGTGCGGCCCCTGGCCGGATTGGGCCAGGTGCTCCAGCAAACGCTTGTGGCGCAGCACGTGGTAGGTGGTTTCCGCCAGCGTGGCGCGCTCGCGCGGGCCGAGGTGGCGGTTTTCGCGAAAGTGGCGCGAGAGCAGGGCGTCGGCCGGGTGTTCAAAGGCGAGAGTGCGCCGCAGCAAATCGGCGCAGGCATCGAGCAGGGCTTTGGGGTGCATGGGGGAGCTTTCGTGATGCCTGTTCAGGCGTGAGCCGCAGCGTCATGGCGCGCCAGCAGCATGCTGTCGCCGTAGCTGAAGAAGCGGTAGCGCCGGGCAATGGCGTGGCGGTAGAGGGCGTGGATGTGCGCGTGGCCGGCAAAGGCGCTGACGAGCATCATCAGCGTGCTTTTGGGCAGGTGGAAGTTGGTCAGCAGCCAATCGGCCACCTGAAAGCGGTAGCCGGGGGTGATGAAGATGCGCGTGTCGCCCCGGGTCTGGCCGGTTTGCGCCCAGGATTCGAGCGCGCGCACGCTGGTGGTGCCCACGGCGACGATGCGCCCGCCCCGGGCGCGGCAGCACTCCAGCGCGGCCAGCGTGGCGGCGGGGATGTCGTAGTGCTCGCTGTGCATGCGGTGCTCGTGCAATTGCTCGGTCTTGACGGGCTGGAAGGTGCCCGCGCCCACGTGCAAGGTGATGTGGGCGCGCTGCACGCCCGCGGCCTCCAGCGCGGCCAGGGTGGCCTGGTCGAAGTGCAGGGCGGCGGTGGGCGCGGCTACGGCGCCGGGATTGCGGGCAAAGACGGTTTGGTAGCGCGTGGCGTCGGTCTGCGCATCGGGATCGGCGCCGCTTTGCTGCTGGCGCTCGATGTAGGGCGGCAAGGGCAGGTGGCCGTGGCGCTTCATCAGGCTCCAGGGCGTTTGGCCGGGCGGGGCCAGCAGGCGCAGGCGAAACAGCGCGCCATCTTCGTCGGGGTAGCGCCCCAGCATGATGGCGTCAAAGCCGCCTGCGGCCAGCCCGCCCGCAAAGTGCAGGCGCGCGCCGGGCGCGGGTTTTTTGCTGACCTTGAGGTGGGCGGCGACGTGGTGCTCGCCCGGTGTGGCGGCGGCATCGCCGAGCACGCGCTCGATCAGCATCTCCAGCTTGCCGCCCGAGGCTTTATGGCCAAACAGGCGCGCTTTGACGACCTGGGTGTCGTTGAACACCAGCAAATCGCCCGCGCGCAGCAGCGAGGGCAGTTGGCGAAAGATGCGGTCGGCAGGCGGCAGGCTGCGCCCGTCCAAAAGGCGCGAGGCGCTGCGCTCGGGCGCGGGGTGGTGGGCGATCAGTTCCTCTGGCAGCGGGTAATCGAAATCGGCCAGCGTGTAAGAGTGGGCGGACATACGCAGCGAGCGGCGAAGGGGCGGCAAAAAAGGCTGGGGTAGAAGCGGTGGCCAGGCATGCGAAGCGCGCCCTCCCCCAAGGGGGCAGGGCGCGCCTGTCATGATTGGTAATGGGTTTGTCACAAAAGGGGCGGCAGTATAGCAACGGGCTTTCTGGCCGCTGCCTCGCGCGGGAGGACAATCGCAGGGAAGAAAATGGCGGCTGGCCCGCGTGGTTTCGTGGCCCTGGCGCGAGGTTTGCCGGGGCTGTTTTTTTTCTCTTTCAAGGAGATGCTATGAAGATTGAAGGCAACGTATTTATCGTGACAGGCGGCGCTTCGGGCCTGGGTGAGGGCACGGCGCGCATGCTCGCTGCGCGTGGCGCCAAGGTGGTGCTGGCCGATTTGCAGCAAGAGCGCGGCGAGCAAGTCGCCAGCGAGATCGGCGGCGTGTTCGTCAAAACCGATGTCACCAGCGAAGCCGACGGCCAGGCGGCCGTGGCGGCGGCGCAAAAGCTCGGTCGCCTCTCGGGCCTGGTCAATTGCGCGGGCATTGCCCCGGCGCAGAAAACCGCAGGCAAAAAAGGCGCGCACGATTTGGCGCTGTTCAACAAAGTCATCCAGATCAACCTGCTGGGCACGTTCAACATGATCCGCCTGGCGGCCACGGCGATGCTGGACAACACCCCGGAGGAAACCGGCGAGCGCGGCGTGATCGTCTCCACCGCCAGCGTGGCGGCGTTTGACGGCCAGATCGGCCAGGTGGCCTACAGCGCCTCCAAAGGCGGCGTGGTGGGCATGACGCTGCCCATCGCCCGCGATCTGGCGCGCGACGGCATCCGCAACATGACCATCGCCCCCGGCATCTTCGGCACGCCCATGCTGTTTGGCATGCCGCAGGAAGTGCAGGACGCGCTGGCCGCCAGCGTGCCCTTCCCCAGCCGCCTGGGCCGCCCCGATGATTACGCCAAGCTGGCCTGCCACATCATCGAGAACGACATGCTCAACGGCGAGGTGATCCGCCTGGACGGCGCCATCCGCATGGCGCCCAAGTGATGGAGTGAGCGGGCTTGCCCCGCCATGCAAAAACGGCCCTTCGGGGCCGTTTTTTCTAAATCATAAAGAAACAATTTTGCCTTGTTTTGGTATGATGGAACTGAATGCGGTTTTCCTATGATTAAGAATGGTGATTTTCACGTGCGCGGCAGCGTCACGCCGTGCTGGCCCTGGTATTTGCCGCCGCGGTCTTTGTAGCTGACCTCGGGCGGCTCGTCGCCTTCGAAGAACAGCACCTGCGCGCAGCCCTCGCCCGCGTAAATCTTGGCCGGCAGCGGCGTGGTGTTGGAAAACTCCAGCGTCACATAGCCCTCCCACTCCGGCTCGAAGGGGGTGACGTTGACGATGATGCCGCAGCGCGCGTAGGTGCTTTTGCCCAGGCAGATGGTCAGCACATTGCGCGGGATGCGGAAATACTCCACCGTGCGCGCCAGCGCAAAGCTGTTGGGCGGGATGATGCAGTAATCGCCCTCGAAATCGACAAAGCTCTTTTCATCGAAATTCTTGGGATCCACCACCGTGCTGTGGATGTTGGTGAACACCTTGAATTCGCGCGCGCAGCGGATGTCGTAGCCGTAGCTGCTGGTGCCGTAGCTGATGACCCTCTGGCCGTTGACCTGGCGCACCTGGCCGGCCTCGAACGGCTCGATCATGCCGTGCTGCTCGGCCATGGTGCGTATCCATTTATCGCTTTTGATGCTCATCTGGCGTGCTTTGCGGGGGAAATCACAGGGGCGCCGATTGTAGGTCGGCGCGCGCTTGAGCACTTGCAGACCGCGGCCTGGGCACAGCCTGGCGCGTTTGACACGCGCTGTTGCACAATACGCGGCTTTCTTTTTTGGCTCCGGCTCCTACGGCTCGCGTTGGCGCGCAGGCGGTTGGGCCGCGTGTTTGCGCTTGGATTGGCATGGCCCAGTTTTTTGAAGTTCACCCTCTCAACCCGCAAGCGCGGCTGCTCAAGCAGGCCGCGAGCTTGCTGGCCCAAGGCCAGGTGCTGGCCATCCCCACCGATTCCAGCTACGCGCTGGTGTGCCATCTGGACGACAAGGCCGCGGCCGATCGCCTGCGGCGCATCCGTGGCATGGACGAGAAACATTTGCTCACGCTGCTGTGCCAGGATTTGTCCGAGCTGGCCAGCTACGCGCGCGTGGACAACCGCCAGTTCCGCCTGCTCAAGCAGGCCACGCCCGGGCCCTACACCTTTGTGCTGGAGGCCAGCAAGGAAGTGCCGCGCCGCGTCAGCCATCCGCAGCGCAAGACGATTGGCCTGCGCGTGCCCGCGCATGCGGTGGTGCGCGAGCTGCTGGCGCTGCATGGCGCGCCGCTGCTGGCGAGCACGCTGATCCTGCCGGGCGAGGACGATCCGCTGAGCGATGCGCACGAAATCCGCGAGCGCCTGGAGCGCGAGCTGGGGGCGGTGATCGATGCAGGCGCGGTGCCCGCGCAGCCGACGACGGTGCTGGATTTGACAGCGATGGACGGCGGCGGCGATGCGCAGGTGCTGCGCGCCGGGCTGGGCGATCTGGCGCGGCTGGGCTTGCAGGCTTGACAACGCCCTGAAGCTGCCCCGCCCCCCTCCGAAAACACCCTGAAAACGCCCCGAAGAACCAGCGTATTTGAAACAGAGAACGTGAGCGATTCAACGATTCAACACATAGCCGTGATGGCCATTCCGGTGCTGCTGGCCATCACCATTCACGAGGCCGCGCACGGCTACGCGGCGCGTTACTTTGGCGACCGCACGGCGGAGATGCTCGGGCGCATCACGCTCAACCCGTTCAAGCACATCGATGCCATCGGCACCGTGCTCATCCCGCTGATGCTGTATTTCGCCACCAACGGGCAATTCGTTTTCGGCTACGCCAAGCCGGTGCCGGTGAACACGCGCAACCTGCGCAACCCGCGCCGCGACATGGTGTGGGTGGCGCTGGCCGGGCCGGTGTCCAACCTCATCCAGGCCGTGGGCTGGGTGCTGTTGCTGGTGTTGCTGATGCTGGCGGGCGTGCAGGAGGCGTTTTTCGTCAAGATGGCGATGGCAGGCGTCATGACCAACCTCGTGCTGGCCGTGCTCAACCTCTTTCCGCTGCCGCCGCTCGATGGCGGGCGCATCGCCGTGGGCCTGCTGCCCTACAAACCCGCCAGCATGCTGGCGCGGCTGGAGCCTGCGGGCTTTCTCATCGTCATGGCGCTGATGCTCACCGGCGTGTTCGGCCAGTACTGGCTGAGGCCCCTGGTGGATGTGCTGCTGCGCCTGCTGCTGGCGCCCCTGGAATTGTTTTTATAAATCAAAGTAAAATCAATTTGATGAATATCATGCCATAACAAGGCAATTTTGTTTCTTATTGATTTGAAAAATTGGCCTGTATCCCCCGTTTCCGCTGCTTGACCATGACCATTCGCTACCTCACCGGCATCACGCCTTCGGGCATCCCCCACCTGGGCAATTACGCCGGGGCCATCCGGCCCTCGGTGCGCTCGCAAACCCAGGCCGGGGCCGATCACTTTTATTTCCTGGCCGATTTGCACAGCCTCATCAAATCGCAAAACCCGCAGCAAACGCAGCGTTGCACGCTGGAAATCGCCGCCACCTGGATCGCCTGCGGGCTGGACCCCGAGCAGGTCACCTTCTACCGCCAAAGCGACATTCCCGAAATCCCGCAACTGACCTGGCTGCTCACCTGCGTGACCGGCAAGGGCCTGCTCAACCGCGCCCACGCCTACAAGGCCGCGGTGGACAAAAACACCGAAGCGGGCGCCGATCCCGATGCCGACGTCACCGCCGGGCTGTTCATGTACCCCGTGCTCATGGCCGCCGACATCATGCTGTTCAAGGCCCACAAAGTGCCCGTGGGGCGCGACCAGGTGCAGCACATCGAAATGGCGCGCGACATGGCCGCCAGCTTCAACCACATCTACGGCGCGGGCCAAACCCTGCTGGTGCCGCCCGAGGCCGTGGTCGATGAGCAAGTGGCCACCCTGCCCGGGCTGGACGGGCGCAAGATGAGCAAAAGCTACGGCAACACCATCCCCCTGTTCACGCCGCGCGAGCAATTGCGCAAGCTCATCATGGGCATCGCCACCGACTCGCGCGCGCCGGGCCAGCCCAAGGAAGCCGAAGGCTCGGCCATCTTCCAGATCTACCAGGCCTTTGCCAGCGCCGGGCAGACCGAGGCCATGCGCCAGGCCTTTGCCCAGGGCATCGCCTGGGGCGAAGCCAAGCAGCAATTGTTTGAACTGATCGACGCCGAAATCGCCCCCATGCGCGCGCAGTTCGAAGCCCTGATCGCCGACCCCGCCCGCATCGAAGCCATCTTGCAGCGCGGCGCCGAAAAAGCCCGCGCCCAGGCCGCGCCCTACCTGGCCGAACTCAAGCGCGCCGTAGGCTTGTGGGATTTGCGCCAGCCGCTGGCCGCCGCGCCCGAAGCCGCCGCGCCCCGCGCCGAAGCGCCGCCGCAAATCAAGCAATACCGCGAGGCCGATGGCCGCTTCTACTTCAAGCTCAGCAACGCCAAAGGCGAGGCGCTGCTGCAAAGCCAGGGCTTTGACAGCGGCCGCGACGCAGGTGCGGCCGTGGCCCGCCTCAAGCAGGAAGGCGAGGCCGCGCTGGATGCGCTGGCAGGCCAGTTGCTGCCCTTTGCGCGCAGCGATGCGCTGGTGCAGGCCCTGCAAGCCCTGGCCGCCGCCCACGCCGAGGCGAAAAAGGCTTGACCGGCAGTATTTTTATCAATCAAAAAGAAACGAAAAATGCATTTTTCGGCATGTCTGTATTGAAGTTGTTTTTCCATTGATTTGTATTAAAGGGCGCATCGGAAACACCGGGCCCATCTGCCAAACATGCACATCCCCTTCACCAAAATGCAAGGCGCGGGCAACGACTTCGTCGTGCTCGACGAAACCGCAGGCCCGCTGGGCCTGACGCCTGCGCACTACCGCCGCCTGGCCGACCGGCACTTTGGCGTCGGCGCCGACCAAATCCTCACCGTGCGCCCCGCGCCCGCCGGGCAGGACGTGGACTTTGAATACCTCATCCACAACGCCGACGGCGGCGAAGTCGAGCAATGCGGCAACGGCGCGCGCTGCTTTGTGCGCTACGTGTTCGACCGGGGCTTGAGCAGCAAGCGCCACATCCGCGTGCTCACCCGCGCGGGCGTGATCGAGCCGCAGTTGCAAGACGACGGCCGCGTGCGCGTCAACATGGGCCGCCCGCGCTGGCAGCCCGAGCACCTGCCCTTCGATCCGCAAGGCTTGCCCAGCGAGCAGGCCGGCCAGGCCCGGCGCTGGTTGCTGCCGCTCTTGCCCGAGGTTGATGCCGATGCCAATGCCGAGGTTGCCAAGGCTGCCGAGGCGCAAGGCGAAGCCGTCTGGATCGCCATCGCCTCCATGGGCAACCCGCTCGCCGTGCAAGTGGTGCCCGCGCTGGAGGAGGCGCTGGAGGTCGCGCTGGTGCAGCGCCAGGGCGCGCTGCTGGAGCAGCACCCGCGCTTTGCCCAGCGCGTCAATGCCGGCTTCATGCAGGTGCTTGACCGCGCCCACATCGCCTTGCGCGTCTATGAGCGCGGCGCGGGCGAAACCCTGGCTTGCGGCACGGGCGCTTGCGCCGCCGTCGTCTGCGGCATCCGCATGGGCTTGCTGGAGCCGTGCGTGGATGTGGCCACGCGCGGCGGCAGGCTGACCATAGAATGGCGCGGCGGCGCAGATGACGACGTCTGGATGACCGGCCCGGCCGAAACGGTGTTTACCGGCAGCATCGAGCTGCCCGATGACCTCGGCAGCGCCGGCGACGCCGCCACGGCCTGACCCGCTTGACGGGCGCGCCGCTGCCATCTTCCACCAGCCCCATCGCTTTGCCATGACGCCACCCGCCCCCATCACCAGCGAGGAAGACATCGCCCACTACCTCCTGCGCCACCCCGAGTTTTTCGAGCGTTTCGCGCAGGTGCTGGGCACGGTGCAATTGCCCAGCCCGCACGGCGACAAAGTCGTCAGCCTGCACGAGCGGCAAACCCTGATGCTGCGCCAGAAAATCAAGGGGCTGGAAGCCTCCATCGTCGAAATGATGGGCTACGGCAGCGAAAACGCCCAAATCATGGAAAAGGCCCATGCCTGGACCGCCGTCATGCTCAGCGAGCCGCAGGCCAGCCGCCTGCCGCAGCGGCTGACGCAGCAGTTGCAGGCGCTGTTTGACGTGCCAGGCGTGTATCTGCGGCTGTGGGGCGTGGATGCCGCCTATGCCGATTTGCCCGAAGTGCGCCAGACGGCCGCCGAAAACCAGCAGCACATCGCCGCCTTGCCCAAACCCTATTGCGGCCCGCGCGGCAGCATCGAAGGCTTGCAAAGCCTGGCCGGCGCAGAGGCCGATTTGCAGGACGTGCAATCCATCGCCATCCTGCCCCTGCGCGCAGGCACGCAAGCGGGCGCGCCGCTGACCTATGGCTATTTGCTGCTGACCTCGCCCGACGCCCAGCGTTTTACGCAAGACATGGGCAAAGACCTGCTGGTGCGCCTGGCCGAACTGGCCAGCGCCGCCATGCAGCGCCTGCTGCCCGAAGCCACCCGCGCCCAGCTCACGCCCTTCAAAGCGCGTCCGGCAGACGATGAGCACGGCGAGGCCAGCGATGCCGCGCAGCCGCCAACCGATGCCTCCGCGCCCCCGCCATCTTCCTCTGCCATCTCCCCCCGGGACGACGCCTGAAAGCCTCTGCGCACCGCGCCTTTGCTCCCGCTTGCGGCGCAGGGCGGGGCGCAGTAGGGCTGGGCAGGCGCTTGACTTCATGCATTTTTATCAATCAAAGAAAAATCCATTGCAATACCATAAAGCCATATAAGCAATATATTTTTTCCGATGATTTGAAAATTGCATCCATTGCAACCACTGGAGACTTGCCATGAACGCCCCCTTGCTGCACCTGCACCGCCAACCCGACGGCGTGGCCCGCTTGACGCTCAACGACCCCGGCCGCTTCAACGCCCTGGGCAGCGAAATGCTGCAAGCCCTGCTGGAGCAGCTCCAGGCGCTGGCTGCCGACGACAGCCTGCGCGCCGTTGTCCTCGCCGGCAATGGCAAAGCCTTTTGCGCCGGCCACAACCTCAAGGACATGGCCGCCCACCCCGAGCTGGCCTGGTACCAGGCCCTGTTTGCGCAATGCAGCCGCGTCATGCTCGCCATCCACCGCCTGCCCGTGCCGGTGATCGCCCAGGTGCACGGCATCGCCACTGCGGCGGGTTGCCAGCTTGTGGCCCAATGCGATCTGGCCGTCGCCAGCGAAGACGCGCGCTTTGCCACCAGCGGCATTCAATACGGCCTGTTTTGCTCCACCCCCAGCGTGCCGCTGGTGCGCAACGTGCCGCTGAAACTGGCGATGGACATGCTCGTTACCGGCCGCTTCATCAGTGCGCAAGAGGCGCTGGCCGCCTCCCTCATCAACCGCATCGCCCCCGCCGCGGGACTGGAAGCGGCCGTGCAGGAACTGCTGGATGCCATCCTCAGCAAACCCCGCCTCTCCATCGCCCGCGGCAAAGCCCTGCTCTACGCCCAGCGTGAAATGGGGCTGGAGGCGGCCTACCAGCTTGCCGCCCAAACCATGGCCATCAACATGATGGACCCCGCCGCCCAGGAAGGCGCGCTGGCCTTCGCCGAAAAACGCCCGCCCCGGTGGTGAAGGTCGCGTGCCGCTCTGCGTCAGCATTTGGGAAAAGGGCAACATGGCGATCTCCCTGCGCTACACCTGCCCCGCCTGCCGCGCCCGTACCTTTTCCCACGCGGCAAAACGTGCTTTGTGCGCCCAAAAATTCGGCAGCAAGGCGCGTTGCCCGCGCTGTGGCCAGGCCGTTTGCATCAGCGAGTTTTGGGCCACGCTGCTATTGCAGCTTGTGTGCGTGCTCTCCATCCCCGTCCTGTTGGTTGGATTTCTGGCTTTTCTGGAGCTGGGGCAATGGGTGGGGGTGGAGTTTGGCGGCTTCCTGTTTTATGCGGTCGCGCTGCTTTTGATTGGTGTTTTGGGCGTGGCCAGTTGGTTTGTGTACTGCGTTTTGGCGCCGCTGGAAACGGCTGAAAAACAGCCGCACTGAATTTTTGCAATGGCACCGGGGCACGTTGGCAGCCCTGTCCGGCCCGGGCGATCCGCTGGGGAGCGGATGCGCGGCCCCTACAATCGGCGCCCTATGAACCTCACCGCTCTTACCGCTCTCTCGCCCCTGGACGGGCGCTATGAAAAACGTCTGGCCGCGCTGCGGCCCATTGCCAGCGAATTCGGCTATATGCACCGGCGCGTGCAGGTGGAAATCACCTGGTTTCTGGCGCTGTCTGAAGCCGGGTTTGCCGAATTCCCGCCGCTCTCGGCCGACGACCGCGCCTTTTTGCTGGGGCTGGTCAGCGGCTTTTCCGAGGCCGATGCCCAGGCCATCAAAGACCACGAGAAAGTCACCAACCACGACGTGAAAGCCGTCGAATACTGGATCAAGGACAAGCTTGCAGGCCGTCCGGCGCTGGAAAAAGCCAGCGAATTCGTGCACTTTGCCTGCACCAGCGAGGACATCAACAACACCAGCCACGCCCTGCAATTGCAGGCTGCGCGCGAGCAGGCCGTGCTGCCCGGGCTGCGCCAGGTGCTTCAGCGCCTGCGCGCGCTGGCGCTGGCCCATGCCCAAGTGCCCATGCTCAGCCGCACGCACGGCCAGACGGCCAGCCCCACCACGGTGGGCAAGGAGCTGGCCAACGTGG
>JAUMYU010000022.1 GCA_030528485.1 Comamonadaceae bacterium | reverse complement strand
TGCCTTGTACGCCGTGCCTTGTGCGCCGCGCTTTTTTTGCACCGCCCCCACGCCACTTCGGTCCCGCCATCTGCCCGCCCCCATGCCCGCCATGCCCACATCTCTTTCCCCGACCACGCCGCGCCCGCAGCGGCTGGCGGTGATTGGCGCAGGCTGGGCCGGGCTGGCCGCTGCGGTGACCGCTTGCCAGCGCGGCATGGCCGTCACGGTATGGGAGGCCGCCCGCACCCCCGGCGGACGGGCGCGCAGCGTGGCCGTGCGCTCGCCTACCGGCGCGGCGCTGACGCTGGATAACGGCCAGCACATCCTGATCGGGGCCTACCGCGACTCGCTCGCCCTGATGCGCACCGTGGGCGCAGACCCCGCCCGCTGTTTGCAGCGGCTGCCGCTGGATTTGCGCGACACCCGCAACCGGGGCCTGGTCTTGCCCGCCTTGCCGCGCTGGTGGCCCGCCGCCTGGCAGGGCGTGGCCGGGGCCATCGGCATTGCCCGCGCTCGCGGCTGGCCGCTGGCCGAACGCTGGGCCTTGCTGCGCACCCTCGCCGCCTGGCAGCGGGCGGGCTTTCGCTGCGCGCCGCAGGCCAGCGTGGCGCAGTTGTGCCAGCGCCTGCCCGCGCGGCTGGTGCAGCAGCTCATCGAGCCGCTGTGCACCGCCGCCCTCAACACCCCTATCGAGCACGCCAGCGCCGAAGTGTTTTTGCGCGTGCTGCAAGAGAGTTTTGACGGCGGCCCTGGCAGCGCCGATCTGCTGCTGCCCACTGTGCCGCTGGGCGCGCTGCTGGCCGAGCCGGCCTGCGACTGGTTGCGCCGCCACGGCGCGCAGGTGCGGCTGGGCGAGCGGGTCACGCACCTGGCCCGCGCTACCAATGCCGCCCATGCCTCGGCCGCGCCGCGCTGGCTGGTCGAAGGCGAAGCATTCGACGCCCTCATCATCGCCACCCCCGCGCCCGAAGCCGCGCGGCTGCTGCACAGCCTGACTCAAACGGGAGGGGAAGCCGATGCGACCGCCCACGATGCAGCCCCCGCCACGGACGCCACCGCCACCCAAGCCGCCCTCGCCTGGGCGCGCACCGCCCAAGCCTTGCAGCACGAACCCATTGGCACCGTCTATCTGCAAGCGCAAACCCCCGATGGCCGACCCCTGCCCACGCAGGCGCTGGCGCAGGCCAAAACGCAAGTGAACGCGCCGAAACGCGCCCCCCTGCTGGCGCGCCCCATGCTGGCCAGCAGCCTGGGCGGGGCCGAAGCGCCCGCCCAATTCATCTTCGATCGCCAGCGCCTCAGCGGCGATGCGGGCGTGGTGGCCTGGGTCGCCAGCACCTTGCGGCTGGACAAGCCCGCGCTGGAGCGCGCCATCTGCCAGCAAGCCCTGCACGAGATGGCGCAGCCGCACTTGCTCGCCCCCGGCCTGGGGCCGCTGCGCTGGCAGGCGCTGGCCGCCATCGTGGAAAAGCGCGCCACCTTCGCCTGCACCACGGGTTTGCAGCGCCCGCCGCCAACGCTGCCCCATCCGGCCTGGCAGGGCCTGGCCTTGTGCGGCGACTACGTGCAAGGCCCCTACCCCGCCACGCTGGAAGGCGCGGTGCGCAGCGGCCAGCAGGCCATCGCTGCCTTGGCGCCCTGCACATGATTACAAAACAAAAGAAAACAAACCTCATACCCACCATGCCGAAACAGGGTGATTTTATTGTCTTTGATGTGCAAAAAAATCGTTGATTTACAAATCAAAAGAAAATAAATGACCCTGTTTCGGCATGACAGGCATCAAACCCTATTCACTTTGAATTAGAAGGGAAGCAAGCCGCCGCAACCCGCCCTATCATCGCCCGCATGAGCAAAGCATTCACCAAGGAAGACAGCCCCGCCGACCCAGGCGAAGCGCCGCCCGCCGCCGCGCTGCCAGCGGGCGTGAAAAACTACCTCACCCCCGCTGGCTACGCCCGCTTGCAGGCCGAGCTGCGGCAGTTGCTGGAAACCGAGCGCCCGCAAATCGTCGAAACCGTGCACTGGGCCGCCAAAAATGGCGACCGCTCGGAAAACGGCGACTACCTCTACGGCAAAAAACGCCTGCGCGAAATCGACCGCCGCGTGCGCTTTCTGACCAAACGGCTGGAGATCGCGCAGGTGGTGGACCCCAGCCTCCACCACGGCAACGAGCAAATCTTCTTCGGCGCCACCGTGCGCTATGAGGACGACGAGGGCCAGGAGCACACCATCACCATCGTCGGCGTCGATGAGGCCGACAGCCTGCAACAGCGCATCAGTTGGATCGCCCCGGTGGCCCGCGCCCTGCTCAAAGCCCGCGCCGGCGACGAAGTCACGCTGCGCACCCCGGCGGGCGTGCAGCACCTGCTGGTGCTGGAGGTCAGCTACCCCGCCCCGGCCTAGCAGACTGTTCACCGCCAGAACAGGCCAACCCGCCAACACTACAATCGCACGCCCAGCCTTGGGCCGCACGGCGCTGCGGCCCAAGGCCGTTTTCCCCCACCGAATTCCCCTTCATTTCCCATGCTGGACATACTGCTGCTGCGCAAAGAATTGGATTCCGTCATTGCCCGTTTGGAAACGCGCAAAAAACCTCAGGCATTTCTGGATGTAGCCGCCTTCACCGCGCTGGAGGCCGAGCGCAAAACCATCCAGTCGCGCACCGAAAAGCTGCAAGCGCAGCGCAACAGCCTCTCCAAACAAATCGGCCAGCTCAAAGCCAAGGGCGAAAGCGCCGATGCCGTGATGGCCCAAGTGGCCGCCATCAAAACCGAGCTGGAAGCCTCCGCCGAGCGCCTGGAGCAGATTCAGGCGCAATTGCAGGCGCTGCTGCTGGCCGTGCCCAACCTGCCGCATGCCAGCACGCCCGTGGGCCAGAGCGAGGCCGATAACGTGGAGGTGCGCCGCTGGGGCACGCCGCGCGCGTTCGACTTCCCCGCCAAAGACCATGTGGATGTGGGCGAGCCGCTGGGGCTGGACTTCGCGCTGGGCGCCAAGCTCACCGGCGCGCGCTTTACCGTCATGCGCGGCCAGATCGCCCGCCTGCACCGCGCGCTGTCCGCCTTCATGCTGGACATGCAAACCCGGCAGCACGGCTACCAGGAAGCCTATGTGCCCTACATCGTCAACGCCGATTCGCTGCACGGCACGGGCCAGTTGCCCAAGTTCGCCTGCGACCTGTTCGCCGCGCAAAAAGGCGGGCAGGACGCCGAACCCGTGCCCGATGACACCGCGCTCTACCTCATCCCCACCAGCGAAGTGCCGCTAACCAACATCGTGCGCGGCGAAGTACTGGCCGAGGCGGATTTGCCCCTCAAACTCACCGCGCACACACCCTGCTTTCGCTCCGAAGCGGGCAGCTACGGGCGCGACACGCGCGGGCTGATCCGCCAGCACCAGTTCGACAAGGTGGAGATGGTGCAAATCACCCACCCGGAAAAAAGCTACGAGGCGCTGGAGGAAATGGTCGGCCACGCCGAAGCCGTACTGCAAGCACTGGAGCTGCCCTACCGCGTCGTCGCCCTGTGCACGGGCGACATGGGCTTTGGCGCGGCCAAAACCTACGATCTGGAAGTGTGGCTGCCCGCGCAAGACACCTACCGCGAAATCAGCTCGGTGAGCAATTGCGAAGCCTTCCAGGCCCGCCGCATGCAGGCGCGTTTCAAAAACGCCGCTGGCAAAAACGAGCTGGTGCACACCCTCAACGGCTCCGGCCTGGCCGTGGGCCGCACGCTGGTGGCGATTTTGGAAAACCACCAAAACGCCGACGGCAGCGTCACCATCCCCGCCGCACTGCGGCCCTATATGGGCGGGGCTGAACGCATCGGCTGACCGGCCCCCGCCCTCGCATTGCACCATCGCGCTGTGCAGGCGGGCATTTCGCGAGGGCGAGGGCGTTGGCGTTCGTTGGCTTTGACGTTGATCGCCGTCGCTCCCATGCCCGCCTGGCGGACGGGTAGCGCCACGCCACAACGCCGCCCGATCATCCGATCCGCCTTCCTCCACCACACCCCCTTCCCATCGTGATCCCCCCCACCGCCGTGCCCATGACGCCCAGCGAGCGACGCGCCAGCGTCTTGCTGGCCTCGCTGTTCGCCCTGCGCATGCTGGGCTTTTTCATGGTGCTGCCCGTGTTTGTGCTTGCCGCCAGGCACTACGAAGGCGGCGACAACGCCACGCTGGTCGGCCTGGCCATGGGCATGTACGGCCTTACCCAGGGCCTGTTGCAACTGCCCTTTGGCATGGCCTCAGACCGCTTCGGGCGCAAGCGCATGATCTTGCTGGGGCTGCTGATTTTCGGCCTCGGCAGCGCCACCGCTGCGCTGGCCGATTCGGTCTGGGGCCTGATGCTCGGCCGCGCATTGCAAGGCGCCGGCGCCATCTCCGCCGTCGTCACCGCCTTGCTGGCCGACCAAACGCGCGACGCCGTGCGCACCAAAGCCATGGCGCTGGTCGGCATCAGCGTGGGCGCGACCTTTTCGCTGGCGCTGGTGCTCGGGCCACTGCTGTACGCCAGCATCGGCTTATCGGGGCTGTTCTGGCTGACCCTGGCGCTCACCACCGTCGCCGCAGCCCTGGTGGCATGGTGCGTGCCCGCCGCCCCCACACGCCCGCCAGAACCCCAACCGCAGGGCCAAGCCCAGACCCAGACTGTCCCCCCTGCGGATGCTGACGCCGCTACGCCCCCCGCCGCGCCATTGGTCGTGGCGGGCATCAGCCTAGGCCGCCTGTACTTTGGCGTTTTTGCCCTCCACGGCATTCAGATGGCGCTATGGAGCGCCGTGCCGCGCATGCTGGAGCAAGGCGGCCTGGGCGGCGGGCAGCATTGGCATATTTATTTGCCAGCCGTCATCGCCTCCATCGTCTTTTTTGGCGCCGTGTTTCGGCTGGAACGGCGCGGGCGCACGCAATGGGCCATCGGCATTGGCATCGCCTTGATGGCGCTGGCCCAATTGGCTTGGCTGGGGCTGGCTTGGCTGGGCTTCAGCGCAGGCGCCCCAGTGCTGAGTGCACTGGGGCTGTTGCTGTTCATCTTTTTCTGTGGCTTCAACGCGCTCGAAGCCATCCATCCCAGCCAGGTATCGCGCCAAGCCCCGCCCGCCCACAGAGGCCGCGCCATGGGCATTTACGCCACCTTGCAATCCCTGGGCCTGTTCGCAGGCGGCGCCACCGGCGGCTGGCTGATGACGCACTGGGGGCCTGTCGGATTGTTTGCTGGCACGCTGGCACTCACCCTGCTGTGGCTGGCCGTGGCCATGCGGCGCTAAGCAGCCCAATGCTTTTGGAGACGGCTGCCTGATGGCAGCCTATTGGGCAAAAGAGAGGGGCAATAGAAAAGGGCCCTTGCGGGCCCTTCCAAGACTCAGGCGTTACGCCTCAAGTCCAATGTCTGGAGCGGGAAACCGGTCTCGAACCGGCGACCTCAACCTTGGCAAGGTTGCGCTCTACCAACTGAGCTATTCCCGCATTCGGCTACTGAAGTAGCGAACAAGCGCGCATTGTATATCAAAAATCAGCACTCAAAACCTTTTGATCGCTATTAATGCGAAACCACAGTGCGCTTGGTGCGTTTTTTCTTCTCTGCCGCAGCCAACGCTGGCACCGGCGCATCCACCTCCCGAGGCTCCTCCACCAAAGGCACTGGTGTGCGCACCAACGCATGCGCCAGCACTTCATCAAACCACTTCACGGGGATGATCTCCAGCCCGTTGCGCACCGATTCCGGCAACTCCTGCAAGTCCTTCACATTGCCTTCCGGAATCAGCGCAGTGCGAATGCCCCCGCGCAATGCGGCCAGCAGTTTTTCTTTCAGGCCGCCAATCACGGTAACTTCACCGCGCAGGGTAATTTCCCCCGTCATGGCAACATCAGCCCGCACGGGAATACCTGTCAGCGCAGACACCAACGCCGTCGCCATGGCGGCCCCAGCACTGGGCCCATCTTTGGGCGTAGCGCCATCGGGCACGTGAACATGCACATCCTTTTGCTCAAAGTCTGATGCTGCAATACCCAATTGCTGCGCGCGGCTACGCACAACCGTACGCGCAGCTTCGACCGACTCCTTCATGACGTCGCCCAACGAGCCTGTCCGCGTAATCTGCCCTTTGCCAGGCATGGTCACCGCTTCGATGGTGAGCAAATCACCGCCCACCTCCGTCCATGCCAGCCCGACAACTTGCCCAATTTGATCTTCTTTTTCTGCGCGGCCGTAAGTAAACTTTCTCACGCCTAAAAACTCATTCAAATTAGCGGCCGTGACCTGCACTGGCGCTTGCATCTGTCCTAATTGGATTCCTTTCACGGCTTTACGGCAAATCCGGGAGATTTCACGCTCAAGCGATCGAACGCCAGCCTCGCGTGTGTAATAGCGAATAATATCGAGGATGGCGTCTTCATGCACATCCAATTCGCCTTTTTTGACCCCATTATTGCCAGTCTGCTTGGGCAGCAAATACCGCTTTGCAATATTGAGTTTTTCTTCCTCCGTATAACCCGAAAGCCGAATCACCTCCATCCGATCCAACAGCGCAGCAGGGATATTCATGCTATTGGAAGTTGCCACGAACATCACTTCGGAAAGATCGAAATCGACCTCGGCGTAATGATCGGAAAAATGGCTATTCTGCTCCGGATCCAGCACCTCCAGCAAGGCGCTGGATGGGTCCCCCCGGAAATCCGAACCCAGCTTGTCGATTTCGTCCAGCAAAAATAATGGATTGCGTGTGCCCACTTTGCTGAGGTTTTGCAAAATCTTTCCCGGCATGGAGCCGATATAGGTGCGTCGATGCCCCCGAATCTCGGCCTCATCGCGCACCCCTCCCAAGGCCATGCGCACATATTTACGCCCTGTCGCCTTGGCAATGGATTGACCCAGCGAGGTTTTACCCACCCCCGGGGGACCTACCAGACACAAAATAGGCGATTTAACTTTATCAATACGTTGCTGTACCGCCAAATACTCCAGAATCCGATCTTTGACCTTCTCCAGACCATAATGATCGGCATCCAGAATTTCCTGTGCAGCGGCCAGGTTTTTCTTAACCTTGGTCTTTTTCGACCAGGGCAATCCCACCAAGGTATCCAAGTAGCTGCGCACCACAGACGCTTCAGCGGACATGGGGGACATCAAGCGCAACTTCTTCAGTTCAGCCTCTGCCTTTTTCTGCGCTTCCTTGCTCATTTTGGCAGAAACGATTTTTTTCTCTAAATCTTCAATATCAGCGCCATCCTCTCCTTCTCCGAGTTCTTTTTGAATGGCTTTAACTTGTTCGTTAAGATAAAAATCGCGTTGGTTCTTTTCCATTTGACGCTTGACGCGCCCGCGGATGCGTTTGTCGATTTGCAAAATCTCCACTTCCGCATCGAGCTGCTCCAATAGCGCTTGCAATCTTTGATTGACATCTTGTGTTTGCAATAGCTCTTGTTTGGCTTCCAGCTTGGCAGGCAAATGCGCCATGATCGTATCCGCCAAGCGACCTGCATCATCAATGCCAGATATGGATGCGGAAATATCTTGGGGAATTTTCTTGTTTAATTTGACATAAACATCAAACTGCTGCACCACCGCGCGTCGCAAAGCCTCTTGCTCTGCATTCATTTCATTATTTTGGGCTTTCAGGAGGATAACTTTCGCTTCAAAATGGCTCTCCGCGTCCCGCACCTCATGCAATAACGCACGCTCCGCCCCTTCAACCAGCACCTTCACGGTGCCATCGGGGAGTTTGAGCATTTGCACAATCGTGCCCGTGCACCCCACCTCGAACAGATCTTTCGCTCCCGGATCTTCCAGCGATGCCGACTTTTGCGACACCAGGACAATGCGCCGGTCGGCAGCCATGGCCAATTCAAGCGCTTTAATGCTTTTGGCTCGCCCCACAAAAAGCGGCACAACCATGCCTGGGAAGACCACAACATCACGCAGCGGGAGTAAAGGCAATGTTTCCGCACCCTCCACAAGTGCGACATCCCGAGAATGGTCAATCATACGAATACGAGCCTTTCATCAAATAGAAAGCAATCACTAACCGCTGATCCCAGCGGTACCAACGGCAATTGCAGGGGAGCTAGATAGAGTTCTTTACCTGTAATTCAAGCACCCCACTGCACCACACGGCAAGGCGCTGCCTTTCCCCACCACCGCCTGCTCTCAAACACAACCACTGTTGTGCAGGACATGGCTTTAGGGAGGAACACCGCGCAAGCAACGGCCTCGCCTTGCTCGACTGTCGAAGGGCTTGCTGCAAAACTTTTAGATGCGCTTGCGCCATGAGGGCCTAAGTTCACTGACGACCACACCCAGCACAATCAATGCCGCCCCAACGATGGCCAGACCTGGCAGGCGCTCACCTGCAATGCGTCCGGCGATACCTCCCCACACCGGCTCACCCGCATAAATCAGTGTGGCACGCGTGGGAGAAACCGTTTTTTGCGCCCAATTCATCGTTAACTGGATCAGGATGCTGGCCGTAGCCATACCCAACGCAGCCAGCAGCCAGACCCACGAAAATGCCGGAATCGCCTCCCCCGCCACAGGCATGAACAAAAAGGACAGCGCCCCTGCCGCAAAAAGCTGAATGACGGTAACACGGCGCACATCCACCTTGCCGGCAAAACGGCTGATCAAAATGATCTCGCCGGCCAACGCCACTGCGCTCAGCAGAGTCGCCCATTCACCACGACTCATCTGCAAGCTCAAACTTCCGTCGGGGCCCGCCAGCAGCACCAAACCCGCAAAAGCCAATGCCACGCCAACAAGACTCATCCAGTGCGGCGGACGTCGCAGCGCCAACCATTGCAACAAAGGCACCAGCGGCACATACAGTGCCGTAATAAAAGCGGACTTGCTACTGCTGATCGTTTGCAAACCGTAGGTTTGCAAGCCATAACCCAAACACATGCTTGCGCCAATCGCCATGCCAGCGCCAATTTCCCGACGATTCAACCCCGCCATCGCGCGGTGAAACACCAACATCCCCAATAACGCAGCCGTGACGAAACGCAGCCCGACAAAAAAGAGGGGGCCGCTATACCGCATGGCTGTATGCACGACCACGAAGGTGACGCCCCAAACCATGGTGATCACAATCAGCGCCAGCTCCTGGCGGCTCAGGCCAAACGACAATGGCCTGCTTGGGGAAAACATTGGAGATTCCATCCTCCGATGATAGGAGCGCAAATGCATTCAAATTGTGTGGCCGTAGATGGGGAATTCTTCTGCGGCACGCACAGCGCCAAACAGCTTTGGGCCTATTCGGGGAAAAAGAACTTCCAGGCGCATCCCCCCACCTCTGCACTACGCTAAACAGGAGAGACTTCGCATGCCGCATTTTCATGGCCCCCACACCATTGCCCTAGGCTCAGCGGTGGCTGAGCTGGAAACCCCTTCGTTGGTTGTTGATCTCGATGCGATGGAGCGCAACATCGCCCGGATGGCAAGCTTTGCGGCCCAAGCAGGCCTGCGCTGGCGGCCACACGCCAAACTGCACAAATGCGGAGCACTCGCTTTGCAGTTGATCGCCGCTGGCGCGAGCGGCTGTTGCGTACAAAAACTGGCAGAGGCCGAAGCAATGCATGCGGCGGGCGTGAACGATATCTATATCAGCAATGAGGTATTGGATGCGCGCAAACTCCAGCGTGTGGCGCAATTGGCGCAAAGCGCGCACTTGGCCATCGCAACAGACAGCGCCGTGGGCGTGCGGCGCTTGGCCCAGGCGATGGCAAAAACGAGCCCAGGTTCGCACATTGACGTTTTCATTGAAATCAACGTGGGCCAGAGCCGTGCAGGCCTCCACAGTGATGACGATTTGGTGATGCTGGCTCGCGAAATTGCCAGCCATCCGCCCTTGCGCTTCGTTGGCCTACACGCCTACCACGGCGGCGCACAGCACATAGAGGACGCCTCTACACGGGCACAAACCATGCAGCAAGCCTACGAGCGCGTACGCAGTGCGCAGGCCAAACTGGCTGCGGCTGGCTTTACTGATTTAGAGGTCACGGGCGCTGGCACCGGCACATTTGCACTGGAGGCGGCGAGCGGCATTTATACCGAGTTGCAACCGGGATCGTTCCTGTTCATGGATGCACATTACGCACGAGTCAGCCCCGTGCCGCATCAACCCGTCTTTGAACACGCCCTGTTCATCAAAACCCAAGTGATCTCTTGCGCGCCTACACATGTGGTCGTGGATGCCGGACATAAAAGCCATGCCATCGATTCCGGCTTGCCCGTCGTCTGGAACAATGGCCGCACGCCTGTTTACCAATTTGCCAATGGCGGGGATGAACACGGCATCATCCGCCCCTGCGAAACCGCAGCATCCGCACAGCTTCCCGCATGGGGCGATAACCTGTGGCTGGTACCAGGTCATTGCGATCCGACTGTCAATTTGCACGATGTACTGATCGGGGTGCGCGCAGGCTTGCATGAAGGCCACGTCGAACGCTTGCTGCCTGTCGATGCACGAGGCGCACTTTGGTAAAGCCGCGCCTGGCCCCACCAATGGTTGCACGTATGTTGCAGATC
Source organism: Comamonadaceae bacterium (assembly GCA_030528485.1). Classification (GTDB taxonomy): domain Bacteria; phylum Pseudomonadota; class Gammaproteobacteria; order Burkholderiales; family Burkholderiaceae_C; genus Lampropedia. The sequence continues at coordinate 22,891 of JAUMYU010000022.1, read as the reverse complement.
AAATGAGGCCGAATTGCAGAAATAGGCTTGTTCAAAACGTCTGCTTGGGGAAAAGCCTGTTTAGCCAGCCGTTATTCCCTATTACAGTGTGGTGATGTTTGACGCCCACCCCAATAAGGAGATCAATACATGAGCAAAAAAACGGATCAAGCCAGTGGCCGTTCCGACTACCTGGAGCAGTTTCAGCAGATCCAACAAAACGCCATGCAGGGCTGGATGCAGCTAGCTGGTCAGGCAATGCAGTGGATGCAGCCCGGACTGCACCTGCCCAAGAGCGCCCCCTCTGGCACAGAAGGTTCTGCCCAAGCCAAAGCCAGCGAGACTTCGCCCAATAACCCGTTTTGCTTTTTCACCAACTTCGCCAAAGAGCAAATGGGCCAGGCCGCGACCCCGTTCTACATCCCGCCCGAAAAATGGCAGGCTTTGCAAAAAGAATATCTGGAGCAAATCACCCAGTTGGCAAAGCACGAGGCTGGCAATAGCGATTGGAGCGACGTATTGCAGCCCGACCGTCGATTCTCTAGCGAAGCCTGGCGCCACAGTGGCCCCGCAGCGATGACCGCAGCGCTCTACCAAATCAATTCCAACGCCTTGCAAAAGATGGTGGAAATCACCGAGGCCGATCCCAAAACGCGCGCGCGCTTGCAATTCGCGGTAGATCAGTGGCTGGCGGCTGCGGCGCCTACCAACTTCTTGGCGCTTAACCCCGACGCCCAGCTCAAAGCCATTCAGTCCAACGGGGAAAGCATCTCCAAAGGGCTGCTCAACATGTGGCAAGACATTCAGCGCGGCCACATCTCCATGACGGACGAGGCGCAATTCGAAGTCGGCCGCAATATCGCCGTTACGCCGGGCACCGTGGTTTTCCAAAACGAGTACTTCCAGCTCATCGAATACACGCCCACTACGCCCCAAGTGTACGAACGGCCCTTCCTGCTGGTGCCGCCGTGCATCAACAAGTACTACATCCTGGATTTGCAGCCTGGCAATTCCTTCATCGAATACGCCGTGGCACAGGGGCACCGCTGTTTTGTCGTGAGTTGGCGCAACCCCGACGCTTCCATGGATACCAAGACCTGGGACGACTACATTGAGCATGCCGCCATTCGTGCCATCCAGGCGGTGCAGGACATCACCGGCGCTTCAACCATCAATGCCCTGGGATTTTGTGTAGGCGGCACCATTCTCTCCACCGCATTGGCCGTGTTGGCGGCACGCGGTGAACATCCCGTGGAAAGCGCAACGCTCCTCACCACCTTGGTGGACTTTACCGATACCGGCGTGCTGGATATTTTCATTGATGAAAACATGGTGAAGTTCCGCGAAATGCAAATGGGGCACAAAGGCTTGATGCGCGGGCAGGATCTGGCCACCACCTTCAGCTTTTTGCGCCCCAACGAGCTGGTCTGGAACTATGTGGTCGGCAACTACCTGAAGGGCGAAACCCCACCGCCTTTCGATCTGCTGTACTGGAACAGCGATGGCACCAACCTGCCCGGCCCCTTCTATGCCTGGTACTTGCGCAACACCTACCTGGAAAACAGCCTGGTCGAGCCCGGCAAACTCACCGTGTGCGGCGAGCAGGTGGATTTGCGCAAGATCAAAAGCGCCATGTACATCTACGGCTCTCGCGAAGACCACATCGTGCCGATCCGCGGCGCCTATGCCAGCACACAGGTTTTCACGGGGAAAAAACGCTTTGTAATGGGCGCATCAGGCCATATTGCAGGCGTTATCAACCCGCCCGCGCGTGGCAAGCGCCATTATTGGAAGGCCGATGGCATTCGCAGCTACCCCAAGAACTGGAACGACTGGCTCGCCAAAGCCGAGCAAGTGTCCGGGAGCTGGTGGCCCGACTGGGCGCAATGGCTGGCCAGCCACGCGGGGGCGCAAATCGCCGCTCCCGCCAAGCCTGGCAAAAGCCCGCGCTATAAAGCGATCGAGCCTGCGCCAGGCAGCTACGTCAAACAACGTGCTTGACGTGTGCGAGCGGCTTTGAAGGGTAAATCCGCATAGCGCAGCACAAGGCCGCTTCGATAGATTACCCAGCGTCTGCACAGACATTTCTAGTCCCACAAAAAGGAGATCACATGAGTCAGAAAGTAGCCTACGTCACAGGTGGCATGGGCGGTATCGGAACAGCCATTTGCCAACGCTTGCACAAGGCAGGCATGAAAGTCATCGCAGGCTGCGGCCCCACACGCGATTACCAAAAATGGCTGGATGAGCAAAAAGCCCAAGGCTTTACCTTTTACGCTAGCGCAGGCAATGTTGCAGATTGGGACTCCACCGCCGAAGCCTTCGCCAAGGCCAAAGCGGAGCATGGCCCCATCGACATCCTGGTCAACAACGCAGGCATTACGCGCGACCGCATGTTCCTGAAAATGACCCGTGAGGATTGGGACGCCGTCATCAGCACCAACCTCACCAGCATGTTCAACGTGACCAAGCAGGTTGTGCCCGACATGGTTGATCGCGGCTGGGGCCGCATCATCCAAATCAGCTCGGTCAACGGCGAGAAAGGCCAGGCCGGCCAGACCAACTACTCTGCCGCCAAAGCCGGCATGCACGGCTTCACGATGGCACTGGCGCAGGAGCTGGCAGGCAAGGGCGTGACGGTCAACACCGTTAGCCCAGGCTACATCGGCACCGACATGGTGAAAGCGATCCGCCCCGATGTGCTGGAGAAAATCGTGGCCACCATCCCCGTCAAGCGATTGGGCACGCCAGAAGAAATCGGCTCCATCGTGGCCTGGCTGGCCGGGGAGGATTCTGGCTTCACCACAGGCGCAGACTTCTCCTGCAACGGCGGCTTGCACATGGGTTAAGCCCTCTTTCAACGCCTTGAATGAAAAAGCCGACTCGATTGAGTCGGCTTTTTTGTGCGCGCTTTGCTGCACGCCATGCGCCTGAATCAGCCCTTGCGGCGATTTTTCGCGCCGCCCTGGCGAGCCTTGAGACGCGGGTTGGATTTGCAAATCACGTAAATGCGGCCACGGCGACGCACAACTTGGCAATCGCGGCTGCGGTTTTTGGCTTCTTTGAGGGAAGAAAGAACTTGCATGGCTTCTCCTGAATGGCAGATCAATGACAAGTGATGGCCCAACCCGCCATTGCAGCCAGGCGATGCACTTTTTTGCGCCATTCTAAATGATAGTCATATCTCATGAAACAGGATCAAGCCTTCACGCGCGCAAAGCCGTGCGCGCAAACACCAGCGCCGAGACCTCTCGCGCGCCCGCTTGGCGCAACTGCCCGGCCAATGTGAAAAGGGTCGCGCCTGTGGTCATCACATCGTCCACCAACAGCACATGACGGCCCATCACGGCATGGGTGACGCGAAACGCGGCTTGCAGATTGCTTTGCCGCTCGGCTTTGCCCGAACGCGCCTGCGCAGGCCCCGTGGTCACGCGGGCCAGGCCGTCAAAGCACAGCTTATGGCTTTGCTGCGCATGGCGCGCCACCACTTTGGCCAGCTCCCAAGCCTGGTTGTAGCCACGCTCGCGCAAACGCGGCAGTGCCAGCGGGACAGGGAAGATCACCTCCGCGTCGGCCATCACATCCTGGCAACCGGGCGTTTGCCACAACAAAGCGCCAAACGCCCTGGCCCATTGCGGCGCATCGTGGTACTTGAAGGCGGCGATGGCCGCATGCCACGGATAGGCGTAATCCACAGCCGCCACGCAATGGCTGAGCGGGCTGGGCCGATGGGCGCACGCAGGGCATGGCGCATGCGGCTGGCCCAGCGCCAAAGCGCAACGCGGACAGCGCGGCCGCGTGTGCACCCAACGCGCCAAACAATCGCCACAAATGCCGCCCGGCATGCGCCAAACGGGCCAGCGGGCACAAAACGGGCACTGCGCGGGCACGCTGGCGATGATGGTAGAAAAAGGGGATATCACGGCATTGTCGAATAAGCGCCCAGTGGGCTTTTCACACTCATCAAAGATCACATGTAATAATCACACGTGATTTCATAACAACTTTGCCAGGAGTCACTCCCATGAGCGTTACCAGCATCATCATCGCCACAATCCTCCTCACTCTCGGCGTGGCTTACATCCTGACTTTCAACCGTTTTGTCGCTTTGCGCAACGAGGTCAAAAATGCGTTTGCGCAGATTGATGTGCAACTCAAACGCCGCTACGACCTGATTCCCAACCTGGTGGAGGTGGCGCGCGGAGCGATGCAGCATGAGCGCGAGACGCTGGAAGCCGTCATCCAGGCCCGCGCCCAGGCCCACACCGCAGCCCAGCATGCGCGCAACCACCCCGCCGATGCAAGCGCCATGGCGGCTTTGGCCAGCGCCGAAGGGCTGTTGGGTGCAGGCCTGGGCCGCCTCATGGCTGTGGCGGAAAGCTACCCCGAACTCCAAGCTCTGGCCGAAATGCAACGCCTCTCCGAAGCCATCAACAGCACAGAAAACCGCATCGGCTTTGCGCGCCAAGCGTACAACGACACGGTACTGGCCTACAACAACGCCACCGACGCCTTTCCCTCCAACATCGTGGCCCGGCTGCACCGTTTCGCGCACCTGCCCATGCTGGAAGTCATCACGGCCCCCGAGGAGCGCCAGCCACCCAAAGTGCAGTTCCAAACGGGGAAAACTTCGTGATGCTCCACGCTGATTAAGCTCCTATGGGATTTCGCTCACAAAAACGCCGCTCTCGGCGCAACACGCAGGCCATGCGGCTGGCTTTCTGGCTGATCGTGCCTCTGGTCGCCTTGAGCGTGCATGGCATGCTCAGCCTGCCGTTGTGGCTAGCACAATGGTTCACGGGCTACACCTTTGCGCCCACTGGATTTTTCTGGGCGAACACCGGCACAGCGCTGTTTCTGATCCTGGGCGGCTGGTGGTTGGAGTTCTCTTGTTTGCGACAAGGCGGCGGAATCGCCCTGGCGCGGCGGCTGGGAGCGCGCCCTGCCGATGTCAGCCAGCCGCGCGAGCATGTGGGCAGCAACATCGTGCAAGAGCTTTGCATCGCCGCGCGCATGCCTGCTCCCGCCCTGATGGTGTTGGACCGCAGCCCGCAACTCAACGCCATGGCCGTTGGCTGGAGCCACCGCGATCGCGCCGTGGTGGTGACGCACGAAGCTCTGGCGCAACTCTCCCGCAATGAACTTCAGGCCGTCATTGCCCACGAGCTCAGCCATATCCGCGAAGGCGATACCGCCCTCAACATGCAATTGACGGCGATGGTCTATGGGCTGCAAATGGTGTACGGCTACGGCCGCTCGCTGCATGCGATGGAGCTGGTATTCCCGCGCGTTTTTGGCGGCCTGATGATGTATGCGGGCTTGGCCGGTTGGCTGGCCGGCCGCGTATTGCAAGCGGCCATCTCCCGCCAGCGCGAATTCCTTGCCGATGCCCAAGCCGTCGAATGGACGCGGCAGCGCGATGCCCTGATTGCAGCACTGGAAAAAATCCATCAGCACAACCAGCCACTGGCCCCACGCGATCTGCTCGCAGATTGGGAGCTGATGGGCAACCGCCTGGAGTTCAGCTCTCTATCGCACATGTGGCTGGCCCCCTCACTGGAGTTTCAAAGCCGTGCACTGCGCTGGCTGGACAGCCACCCCAGCCTGGAAGAGCGCCTGCGCAGACTGACCGCTCCCATGCAATTTTGATTTCCAATCAAAGAAAAAACAAACATTGATAGATATGCCAAAACAAGGCAATTTTTTTGCTTTTGAAATAGAAAATTATGGCAAATCAATCAAAAAACAAAGCCCGTTTCAGTTATGCCGAAACGGGCTGTTTTTCATTCTTTTGAATTGGAATTTTGGGCCCCTCAGCCAAACTCCCGCGCCATCTCCGCAGCACGGGCGCTGCTGGCCTGGATGGCCGCCATGAAATGCGCCTGTAAATCGCAGGCATCCATGGCCGAAGTGGCCGCAAACGTCGTGCCGCCTTTCGAGGTGACGCGCTGGCGCAAGACCTCGGGCGGCTCATCGGAAACCGCGGCCAGCGCCGCTGCGCCCTCAAACGTGGCCACAGCCAAGCGATAAGCCTGCTCACGCGTCAAGCCCAGCGACTCGCCCGCTTGCTGCATGGCCTCGAGAAAGTAAAACACATAGGCTGGGCCGGAACCTGAGATCGCCGTCACCGCATCCAGCAAAGCTTCCTGCCCTACCCATTGCACTTGGCCAACGGCCTGGGCAATGCGCTGCGCAAGCTGGCGGTCGGCCTCGCTCACCGAAGGGGCCGCAAACAGGCCCGTCATGCCCTTGCGGATCAGGGCCGGGGTATTGGGCATGGCCCGCACGATGCGCGCGCTGGCCAGCCAGCCCAGCAAGGATTGGGTCGTCACCCCCGCCGCAATGCTGAGGTGCAAGCTGGCGCCCAGCAACGGCCGCAATGCCAGGGCCACCTCTTTGAGCACCTGCGGCTTCACGGCCCAGACCACGCAAGCCGCCTCTGCCAGCGTGGCATCGCCTTGCGGCTGGACGGCGATGGCGAAATCGCGCTCCAGCGCAGCCGCCGTCGGCGCATGCGGCTCAATAACCGTAATGGCTTGCGCGGGCCAGCCGCTATCAATCAAGCCGCCGATGATGGCGCGGGCCATGTTGCCGCCGCCCACAAAGGCAATACGAGAAGTCATGGGGATGCTTTGCCTTTCTTCGTCTGGCGCAGGCATTGGCAGCGTTGTTCACGCGCGTGGCGCGAATGGGCCAATGCCATGCTCAATGCGGTTTGGGGGAGATGCGCAGTACAAAACGCAGACGGGCCCCGAAGGCCCGTCGTCGAAGCTGTGCAACGCCGCAAGCGGCCCACATGCGTGCCGCGGGCGCGGCGATCAGCCCTGGTGTGCGCGCTTGCCGGGGTTTTTCTTGCTGCGTGTGTGCACGCCACGCTCTTTGCTCACGCGCTGGCCGCCACCTTGCTTGGGAATGCTGTAGCCCTTGGGAGCGGGCAGCGGGGGGGTGAATTTGCGATCGGCTTCGGTGACGATTTTGTTGCCCATGATGGTTCCTGAATAAAAGGGAGGGGTAAAAGAAAGGGGCGGATTTTAATGGAGAGCTGCCAGGGCTTGCCGATTGGGCGCGACCGCCAGTGCGGGCACTAGGAAAGATGCGCCTCACGGGCCGCCACAGCGCCTTCCGCGGCGGGCGCAGGCTGGGGATCGGGCAACAAGCACGCTTCAATGACTTCCAGGTGGTTGTCGCGGGCGAAATTCATCACGAAATCCCATGCCATCGGCTCGTGCTCGCGCAACGCGGCGTTCACCACCACACAGCGGGTGCCGTCGAGGACGGTGGGCTCGCACCAGGGTGAATAGCTCAGGCGGTGCCCCCGCGAGCCGGGCGGGCGAAACTGGCTCATGACGCCCGCGAGCCGCTCGGACCAATCGCTGGGGCGAAAAATCCGTCCATCTTTGGTTTTACCCAAGATGAAAATTTCTTTAAGAGGCGGGGTACTGGACATGGATGCGCGCCGCGGTCGCCGCAGCCGAGGGTGAACAAGGCGCGCGATTCTACCGACTCCACCCGTTTTGGGCTGCGCCCCCGGCCTGCAAGCCACCACGCGCGTGAGGCTATATGCGCTCGGCCAGCAGCAGCCGCGCTGCCAGCGCGACAAACACGACGCTGGCCGTGCGGTTAAGCCAGCGCTGCGCATGCGCCGAGCCTTGCAACCATTGGCCGAAGAAGCCGCTGAACACCGCAATCGCGCCAAAAACCCAGAAAGCGGCCAAGGCAAAAATCGCACCCAACAGGGCGATTTGCTGGCTGACCTGACCGCGGCTGGCATCCACGAACTGCGGCAAAAAGGCCAGAAAAAACATCAGCACTTTAGGGTTGCTCAAATTCATGACGATGCCGCGGCCGACCAAGCGCCAGGGGCGCTTGGGCAACGGTGTGGGCGCTGCCTGCGCGGCGATTGCCGGGCGCGCAGTGGCTGGCGCGTTCCACGCGCCCCAGGCCAGCCAGAGCAGATAGAACGCCCCCACGGTTTTCATCAGAGTGAACGCAGCGGGCGAGGCCATCAGCACTGCCGCCAGCCCCAGGGCAACCGCGCAGGTGTGTCCAACCAGACCCAGGCCCAAGCCCAGCACCACCAGCATGCCTGCGCGCCAGCCGTGCTGCGCCGACTGGATGAGCACGAACAAGTTGTCTGGCCCCGGCGTCAAGGCCAAGAGCACGGACAGGCTGAAAAACGGCAATAAAACGTCGGTGTTGAGCGCGAGCATGGCCACATCTTTTTCAAGGCGGTAAGGGCTTGCGGGTTGCAGCTTGCGGCTTGCATCTGCCAGGCAACCCAGCAAAGAGGCCGTTGCATCGACCTGGTATGCAGGGCGGTACAACGGCCTTGAAATTACAAATCAATAGGAAATATTGAAAATCTATTTCGGCAACACCAGTCTTGAATTTTCAATTTAATAATTCACTTTGATTTGTAATTTGACGAGACGCCGATTACAGCATCTCCACCGCAACGGCGGTAGCCTCGCCGCCGCCAATGCACAGCGTGGCCAGGCCTTTTTTCAGGCCGCGGGCTTTGAGGGCATGCAGCAGGGTGACCAGAATGCGCGCACCGCTGGCGCCGATGGGGTGGCCCAGGGCGCAAGCGCCGCCGTTGACGTTGACCTTCTCGTGCGGCACTTTAAGTTCTTCCATCAGCGCCATGGTCACCACGGCAAAGGCTTCGTTGACTTCCCACAGATCCACGTCCTCCACGCTCCAGCCGGCTTTGTCCAGGGCTTTGCGGGCGGCATCCACGGGGGCGGTGGTGAACCACGCAGGCTCTTGCGCATGCTGGGCGGTACTGACGATGCGGGCAATGGGCTTGGCGCCCAGCTCTTTGGCGGTGGATTCGCGCACCAGCACCAAGGCGGCAGCGCCGTCGTTGATGCTGGAGCTGGCGGCGGCGGTGATGGTGCCGTCTTTCTTGAAGGCGGGTTTGAGCGCGGGGATTTTCTCCACGTTGATCTTGCCGGGGCCTTCGTCTTTGTCGATCACGACTTCGCCCTTGCGGGTTTTGACGGTGACGGGGACGATTTCGTCTTTGAACGCGCCGCTTTCAATGGCTTTTTGCGCGCGGGTGACGCTGGCGGTGGCAAAGGCGTCTTGCTGCTCGCGCGTGAATTGGTATTTCTCCGCGCACATTTCGCCAAAGGAACCCATGGAGCCGCCGGTGTAGGCGTCTTCCAGGCCGTCGAGCATCATGTGGTCAAACACTTTGTCGTGGCCGATGCGGTAGCCGCCACGGCCTTTTTTGAGCAGGTAGGGGGCGTTGGTCATGCTCTCCATGCCGCCAGCAACGGCCACATCAATCGAGCCGGCCTTGAGCGCATCGTGGCCGAACATGGCGGCTTTCATGGCCGAGCCGCACACCTTGCCCACAGTGGTGCAGGGCACGGCCTTGGGCAGGCCAGCGGCCAATGTCGCCTGGCGGGCCGGCGCCTGGCCCTGGCCGGCAGTCAGCACGTTGCCAAAGAACACTTCATCCACCTTCTCGGGGGCCACGCCGGCCTGCTCCAGCGCGCCCTTGATGGCGACGGCGCCGAGTTCCCAGGCTTGCAAGGCGCTGAAATCGCCCTGGAAGCTGCCCATGGGGGTGCGCACAGCGCTGAGGATGACGATGGATTCGCTTGAATTGCTCATGTGATCTCCTGAGAGTGGTAACGACGCAGGCCAAGGCCAGGCCCGCGCCAGGGGAAAAAGGGGCGCTGCCTTGGCGGCAGCGGGGTGAGGGTCAAGCGGCAAAGCTGCCGCTCAGTCCTGGGCTTTGAAGCGCAACCGCCAGGCGTGCAGCAGCGGCTCGGTGTAGCCGCTGGGCTGGGCCGCGCCCTGGAAGACCAGGTCGCAAGCGGCGCGGTAGGCATAGGACGTCTCGAAGTTGCCCGCCATCTTCTGATAGTGCGGATCGCCAGCGTTTTGCTGATCCACCACCGCAGCCATGCGCTCGAAAGTGGCGCGCACTTGCGCTTCGGTCACGATGCCGTGCAGCAGCCAGTTGGCAATGTGCTGGCTGGAAATACGCAGCGTGGCGCGGTCTTCCATCAAACCGACATCGTTGATATCGGGCACCTTGGAGCAGCCCACGCCTTGATCGACCCAGCGCACCACGTAGCCCAGGATGCCTTGCACGTTGTTGTCCAGCTCTTGCTGGCGCTCGGCTTCGCTCCACTTGGCTTCGGGCACCACGGGGATGGTGAGCAAGTCGGCCAGCAGGCTGTCGCGGCGCGCTTCATAGCTGTTCTCGGCCAGTTCCTGCTCCAACGCCTGCTGCACGGCGGCCACGTCCACCTGGTGGTAGTGCAAGGCGTGCAAGGTGGCGGCGGTGGGCGAGGGCACCCAGGCGGTGTTGGCGCCCGCCTTGGGGTGGCCGATTTTTTGCCGCAGCATCTCGGCCATCAAATCGGGCATGGCCCACATGCCCTTGCCGATTTGCGCGCGCCCGCGCAACCCGCAGGACAGGCCCACCAGCACGTTGTGCTTTTCATAGGCGGCAATCCAGGCGCTGGTTTTCATATCGCCCTTGCGGAACACGGGGCCGGCCTGCATGACGGAGTGGATTTCGTCGCCCGTGCGATCCAGAAAGCCGGTGTTGATGAAAGCCACGCGCGCGGGCGCGGCGGCAATGCAGGCTTTGAGGTTGACGGAGGTGCGGCGCTCCTCGTCCATGATGCCGAGCTTGACGGTGTGCTCGGGCAGGCCCAGCAGTTTTTCCACCGCGCCAAACAGCGCGTTGGCAAAAGCCACTTCGGCCGGGCCGTGCATTTTGGGCTTGACGATATAGACCGAGCCGGTGCGCGAGTTGCGGATGCCGTTTTCGCCCAGGCCCTTGAGGTCGTGCAAGGCGATGGCAGTGGTGATGGCGGCATCCATGATGCCCTCGGGGATTTCGCGCACCTGGCCGTCCTCGCCCGTCCAGAGAATGGCGGGATTGGTCATCAAATGGCCCACATTGCGCAGGAACATCAGCGCGCGGCCGTGGAGCTTGAGCGGCTGGCCGTTGGCGCCGGTGTATTCGCGGTCGGCGTTGAGGCGGCGGGTAAAGGTCTTGCCGCCCTTGCTGACCTCCTCGCTGAGCGTGCCGCGCAAAATGCCCAGCCAGTTGGCGTAGGCGGCGACTTTGTCTTGCGCATCCACGGCCGCCACGGAATCTTCCAAATCCAGAATGGTGGACAAGGCCGCCTCCAGCACCACGTCGCTGATGCCCGCCGCATCGTCCTTGCCAATCAGGGTGGAGCGGTCGATGCGGATGTCGATGTGCAAACCGTGGTGTACCAGCAGCACGGACGAAGGCGCGGCCGCATCGCCTTGGTAGCCCACGAACTGCGCCGCATCGGCCAAGCCCGTGCTCAAGCCATTACCCAGGCTGACCACCAGCTTGCCGCCCTCCACCGCCAGGGCGGTGGCATCTTTGTACGAACCATTGGCCAGCGGCGCGGCCTCATCCAGAAACTGGCGCACATAGGCAATCACCTTCGCGCCGCGCACCGGGTTGTAGCCCGCGCCCGCCTCTGCACCATCCTCGCTGTCAATGGCGTCGGTGCCATAGAGCGCGTCGTACAGCGACCCCCAACGCGCATTGGCGGCATTGAGCGCATAGCGCGCATTCAAGATGGGCACCACCAATTGCGGCCCGGCCTGGGTGGCCAATTCCGCATCCACATTGGCCGTGCAGGCGTGCGCTTCGGCCGGATTGGGCACGATGTAATTGATGCTTTCGAGGAATTGGCGATACGCCGCCAGGTCTTTGATCGGCCCCGCGTGGGCGCGGTGCCAGGTATCCAGCTCCGTTTGCAAACGGTCGCGCTCGGCCAGCAAGGCGGCGTTTTTGGGGGCAAATTCCTGCACGATGGCGTCCAGCCCTTGCCAGAACGCCTCGCTGGAGACGCCAACATCGGGCAACACGCGCTCATCGACGAAAGATTTAAGCGTTTGGGCAACCTGCAAGTGGTGAACGGGGATTCTCTGCATGGGCATGGGGACGGCTCCGTGAATGGTCTAGAGGGCGGCTATTGTGCATGAGCGATTCCCCCGCGCAGGCGAAACCGCCGCGCGCCTTCAGCCGATGCCCTGCGCCTTCCGCACCCGCCCGATTGCAGCAAATGCCCCACAGCGCACACGTAAAACCACCTCACGGCTGCTTCAGAAGGCGGCGGCCGCATGCCGGTCAGGGCGGCGTGGCTATGATCCCAAGCCTCGCATCAACCCCAGCCAGCGCCCGTGGAAGAAACCCCTCGCCATCCCCCCCAGCCGCGCAAGCGGGCTGCGCCGCCGCCCTCTGCTGCTGCGTTGCCCGGCGCCCTTGCGCGCTGGCGCAAGCCCGTGGTCTTGCCCGCCTGGGGCGTATGGCTGCTGTCTGGCGCCGCTGCGCTGGCCCTGCTGCTGGCCTACAACCAAGGGCAGCGCCTCAACCGCATGCAGGAGCAGTTGGCGCTGCAATCGGGCGCCATCCACGAGCAATCCATCGAAGCGCGCACCCTCTCGCACGAAGCCTTGGCGCTGGCGCGCGACTCGGCCGCCAAAGTCAACCTGAGTGAAGCACGCATCAACGAATACACCTTGCAGCGCAGCCGTATTGAACAAATGGCGTTCGAGCTTTCGCGCAGCCGCGACGAAACCATGCTCAACGACATCGAGGCGTCCCTGCGCCTGGCCCTGCAACAAGCCCAATTGACCGGGCTGGCCGACCCGCTCATCGCCGCCCTGCGCAACGCCAGCCAGCGGGTGGAGCGCGCCGACGCACCGCGCCTGAGCGCCATCCAGCGCGCCATTGAGCGCGATTTGCAGCGCCTGACCCACACGGCCATGACCGATACCGCCGGCCTGCTCGGGCGCATCGACAAATTGCTCGCGCAACTGGAGCTTCTGCCCCTGGCCAATGGCCTGCCCCCCCTCCCGATGGCAGAGCAACCCGCCCTCGCCCAAGCGCCTGTTGTGGCTACGCCTGTCGCATCGCCCCCTGCCACTGCCCCCACGGTAGAAATCGGCCCCACAAGCGCCCCCCGCCAACCCGTCGCGCCAGCCGCTACAGCCGCCCCTGCCGACGCCAACCCGGCCCTCAGCTCCGCTGCGACCCAGACCGACGCGCCAGCCCCCTGGTGGCACGGCATGCGCGCGGGGCTGGGCGAACTTGTGCGCGTGCAGCGCATCGACGCGCCCGAAGCCGCCCTGCTCAGCCGGGAGCAAACCTTCTTCCTGCGCGAAAACATCCGCCTGCAACTCATGAACGCCCGCATGGGCCTGCTGGCGCGCCAAAGCGAAGCCGTGCGCGCCGACCTCGCCGCCGTGCAAACCCTGCTGCAAAAGTACTACGACACCAACGCCCCCCGCACACGCCAGGCGCTGCGCACCTTGCGGCAATTGCAAGACCACCTCCAGGCCGTCCAATCGCCGGCCATCACCGAGACCCTGGTGGCCATCCAGGCCGCCCACCAAAGCCTGCCCGCGCCCGGCGCCGCCAGCGCCTCGAAAGGGAAACGCTGATGCGCAGCGCTTTGTGGACCCTTGCGCTCTTTGCCTGCGCCGTGGCGGCCGCATTGTTCCTGGGCAGCAACCGCGCCACCGTCGCGCTGTTTTGGCACCCCTGGCGCATCGACCTCTCGCTCAACCTGCTGCTGGTCGGGTTGGCGCTCTTTCTCGCCCTGGCCGCCTTGCTCGCCTGGGCCATTGCCTCCGTCTGGCGCATGCCCACGGAAGCCAAAATCTGGCGCGACCACCGGCACGACCTGGCCGCCCACCACGCCTTCGCGCGCGCGGCGGAACACCTGGCCCAAGGGCGTTGGGAGCAGGCGCTGGAAGAAGCCGCCCACGTGCAACACCTGCTGGCCGCCCTGCCCCCGCCAGCCAGCGCGCGCGAAACCCGGGAACAGCAAAGCCTGCTCAACGCCAACGCCTGGCTGCGCGAAGCCGCCGCCCGCGCACAAACCCAGCCCCTCAACCCAAGCTGCACCGCAGCGCCCCACGGGCTAGACCAAGAACATTGAACCCCATAAAATTACCAATCAAAAAGAAAACAAATAATGCAATTTCGGCAAATCTGCATTGAAACGAATTTTCTCATGAATTGGAAATCAGCTTTGCGCTCATGATTTCGGCATCCACGCAACACGCCCGCCCAAAAACATCTGGGCGTATATAATGCGCGGTTTCCTTGCCATAGCCGCCAGGTTGACGCCGCGCCCGCAAAAGGCGCTTGCGGCATGGCATTTCCATTCCACAAGGAGTTGATCCATGCGTCACTACGAAATCGTTTTGCTGATCCACCCGGATCAAAGCGAACAAGTGCCAGCCATGCTCGAACGCTACAAGAGCATGATCGTCGAAGGCGGCGGCAAAATCCACCGCGAAGAAGACTGGGGCCGCCGCCAACTGGCTTACCCCATCGACAAACTGGCCAAAGCCCACTACCTGTGCCTGAACATCGAAGCTGGCCAAGCCGTCATGGACGAACTGGCCCACGCCTTCCGCTTTAACGACGCGGTGCTGCGCCAGCTCACCGTGCAAAAAGCCAAGGCCGAAACGGCCCCCTCGGCCATGATGAAGACGGTCGAGCGCGAAGAAGCACGCAAGAACGCCCAGGCTTCCGAGCAAGCCTCGCGCGATTGAGCTGGCTGGCCCATAGCCCCCAGCCGCGACGCTGCTTGCCCGCGTCTTCCTTCCCCTTTATCTGAATTCAGGAGCCCATCATGGCCGGACCCAAACGCTTCAACAAAGACCGCCGCCCAAAGCGCAATAACCAGAACCTGCTGTTTCGCCGCAAGCGCTTTTGCCGCTTCACCGTCGCCGGTGTAGAGGAAATCGACTACAAAGACGTCGATACCCTGCGCGACTTCATCGCCGAAAACGGCAAGATCATCCCCGCGCGCCTGACCGGCACACGCGCCATCTACCAGCGCCAGCTCAACACCGCCATCAAGCGTGCACGCTTTCTGGCTTTGCTGCCCTACACCGACCAGCACAAGATCTGAGGGAGCGACCCATCATGCAAATCATTCTTCTGGAAAAAGTTGTCAATCTGGGCAACCTCGGCGAAATCGTGACCGTCAAGGACGGCTACGCCCGCAACTTCCTCATCCCCACCGGCCGTGCACGCCGCGCCACCGCCGCCGCCAAGGCCGAATTTGAAGCCCGCCGCGCCGAGCTGGAAAAAGCCGCCGCCGAAAAACTGGCCGCCGCCCAAGCCATGGGCGAGAAGCTCTCCGGCGCCGTCATCCGCCTGTCGCAAAAAGCCGGTGTGGATGGCCGCCTCTTCGGCTCGGTGACCAACCACGACATCGCCGCCGAGCTGGTCAAGCAAGGCTACGACGTGCACAAATCCCAAGTGCGCCTGCCCCAAGGCCCCATCAAAACCGTGGGCGATACAACGGTTATCGTCGAGCTGCACACCGACGTGCAAGCCGAGATCACCGTCACCGTTTACGGCGAAACCGCTTGATTCGCCTGGTGCACAAACCCCAAACCGCCTTCGTGGCGGTTTTTTTGCGCCTTGTCAGCCAGCAGGGCAAAAGCCGATCGCAAGCCCGCCCCGCTTCTGCACTAGAATCGACTATTCATATACGAATCAAAGGCTTGCAACAAAAATGCAAGGGCCTGTTCAGGATTTCGGCACGCATGCGCGCGATGCGGTCTGGCATTTGCAACGCCACCAACCACCCCATCCGCCGCTTGTCACCGTGCAACGATGGCGAACAGGCTCTCATGCCATCCAAGGCAGCAAGAACATCGCACGACGAGGGCCAGGGCAGGTGATACTTTACGAATACCCCTTTAACGAACGCATCCGGACCTACCTGCGTCTGGAGTATCTGCTGCTGCGTTTGCAAGAGCTGCTGGGCCGCTCCGACGTCATCGACCACCAATACGCGCTGCAAACCATTTTCGAGGCCGCCGATGTGGCCGCGCGCACCGACCTCAAAACCGACATGCTCAAGGATTTGGAGCGCCAGCGCGCCGCGCTCCAAATCTACAAGGACTACCCGGACATCGACCACAGCGTGCTCGATCGCATCTTCACCCGCATCGACTACTGCGCCAAAAACCTCACCACCATGGCCGGCAAGCCCGGCCAGTTGCTTGATGGCAGCGAATGGCTCACCCAGATTCGCAGCCGCATGGGCATTCCAGGCGGGGTGTGCAACTTTGATTTGCCGCTGTTTCACCATTGGCTGCACCGCCCTTCGGCCACGCGGCTACGTGATCTGGAAACCTGGGCCAACAGCCTCACGCCCGTGGCCGACACGGTTTTTCTGCTGCTCAAGCTCATCCGCGACACCGGCACCGCCCACCGCGTCGCCGTCACGCGCGGCCAGTTCCAGCAAAACCTGCCACCTACGCGGGGGTTTCAGCTCCTGCGTTTGTGGGTCGATCCGCGCGATGACGTCACGCCCGAGATCAGCGCCAACCGGCTGCTGGTGTCGGTGCGCTTCATGGAGCAAGGGCGTGAAGGCAAACCCGTGCCCACCCAGAAAGACCTCTCGCTGGAAGTGGCCATTTGCGGCTTGTAAGCGGCAGCCGGCTTGCCCCACCTCAGCCACCGCTTTTTACCTGCGGTTTACGCCAGGCCAACCGTGCAGCCTTCCAGCGGGCCGATAGTTCGCGCTTTTTACTTGAAGCATTGCCATGAATCCTTCCCTCAACAGCACCATTTTGATGATTGAGGATGACGCGCGCCTGGCGCAAATGGTGTCCGAATACCTGGCGCAATCGGGCTTTCGCATTGAGCACGCGCCCGACGCACAAACCGGCCTGGCCTATTTGCAGCACAAAAGCGGGGAGCAACTGCCCGCCCTGGTGCTGTTGGACTTGATGCTGCCGGACATGGATGGCCTGGACGTCTGCCGCCACATCCGCACGCTGCCCACCGCGGCGGCGCGCCTGCCCGTTCTCATGCTCACGGCCAAGGGCGATCCCATGGACCGCGTGATCGGGCTGGAAATCGGCGCCGATGACTACCTGCCCAAACCCTTTGAACCGCGCGAGCTGCTGGCGCGCATCCGCGCCCTGTTGCGCCGCCAGCAAGTCGGCGCCTCGCCCGGCGGCGAGCACGACGTCATGCAATTTGGCTCGCTCAAAATCGATCGCAGCGCGCGCACCGTCACCGTGGGCGAGCGCCTGGCAGAGCTGACCTCCTACCAGTTCGACCTGCTGGTGACCATGGCCGAGCGCGCCGGGCGCGTGCTCACGCGCGATCAAATCATGGAGGCCGTGCGCGGCCGGGAGCTGGAGGCGTTCGACCGCTCCATCGACGTGCACATGGGCCGCATTCGCGCCGCCATCGAAACCGACATCAAAAACCCCCGCCGCATCCTCACCGTGCGCGGCGTGGGCTACGTCTTTGCCAAGCAGCAAGACTGATCCCCAATCAAGCAAATCAAAAGAAAATCAAAACAAATACTATCATGCCAAAACAGGCGCATTTGTTTTCTTTTGATATGTAAAATTAAAGCCCGCTACACACCAGGACACCGCCGTGGCCTTGCGCAACAACCCCTTTTCCCAACGCATGTACTTGCGCATCTGGCTGGCCGTCGTCGGTTGCGTGGCCCTGCTGATGCTGGTGGCCGCCTGGGGCTGGAAAGTCGCGCAGCAACGCAACGACCGCGTGCGCACCATCACCCCGCGCGAAGTCGTCATCACCCGCATCGATGAGCCTCAGCCCCCCATTCGCGGGCTGTCGCTGTATATCCCCAGCGACGACAGCGGCTTTTCGCTGGGCATCACCACCGACCAGGGCCACGAATACATCGCCAAATTCGCCCCGCGCGCGGGCGATCGCCCACCGCCGCGCATGCCCAGCGACTGGGAGCTGTTGCTGTTGGCCCCCCCCTTTGGCTACCTGTGGCTGCTGGGGCTGGTGGGCCTCTCGGTAGTCATCGGCGTCTTTCCCATCATCCGCCACCTGATGAAGCGGCTGGAAACGCTGCGGCTGAACGTGCAGAAATTCGGCGCGGGCGATCTCTCCGTGCGCATGCCCATCGATGGCGCGGACGAAGTGGCCGACCTGGCCGGGCAATTCAACGCCGCCGCCTCGCGCATTGAAACCCTGGTGCGCGCGCACAAAACCCTGCTGGCCAACGCCTCGCACGAGCTGCGCTCGCCACTGGCGCGCATCCGCATGGGGCTGGAACTGGCCGAAACAGGCGCGGGCCCGAGCCAGGCCGCGCGGCAGGAAATCCAGCGCAACATCGCCGAGCTGGACCAACTGATTGATGAAATCCTGCTCTCCAGCCGCCTGGATCTGGCCGACGACGTCGCCCTGGCCACCGAAGGCGTGGACATCATCGGCCTGGCCGCAGAAGAAGCCGCGCGCGTTGGCGCCGAGCTGGAGCTGGCCTCGCCCGCCCCCGAAGGCGGCTGGACGATGGAAGTGCTGGGCGAAGCCAAGCTGCTGCGCCGCGCCATCCGCAACCTGCTGGAGAACGCCCGCCGCTACAGCGAAGGCCCCGTCGAGCTGGCCTTGCATTGGCTGCCCGCCACGCCCGCCCGCCCTGCGGAGCACATCGCCATCCACGTCAGCGACTGCGGCCCCGGCGTGCCCGCCGAGCTGCGCCAGCGCATCTTCGAGCCGTTTTACCGCGCCCCCGGCGCCAGCGAGCGATCCGGCGGCGTCGGCCTGGGCCTGGCGCTGGTCAGCACCATCGCCCAACGCCACGGCGGCAGCGTGCGCTGCGAAGGCCGCGAAGGCGGCGGCGCCGTGTTTGTGCTGACTTTGCCCGCGCTGCCGCCGCAAAAGACCACCTAAAGGCGACAAACGGCGCCGAATTTGCCGCTTGCCCCCACTCGGAGCGCAAACCAGCAGGCATTTGCGGATATTTGTCAGTGATAATGGCGCGCGGCCAGAGGCGGGAGGGCAGTTTTTTCCACCTTTGGCCGCAACCACAGTGCGGTGTTAAATGGTTTCGTGCGAATTTCAGGGAAATGTTTGTTGCCCTGCTCCGGGCCCCATCGCTTCGGTCATCAGTTTTCAAGGAGTTCCCGCATGGGCAACAAGCTTTACGTCGGCAATCTGCCGTATTCCGTTCGCGATGGCGAGCTCGAACAAACCTTCAGCCAATTCGGCGCCGTCGTCAGCGCCAAGGTCATGATGGAGCGCGACAGCGGCCGCTCCAAAGGGTTTGGCTTTGTGGAGATGGCTTCCGAAGCCGAAGCCCAGGCCGCCATCAACGGCATGCATGGGCAGGACATGGGCGGGCGCAGCCTCGTCGTGAACGAAGCGCGCCCGCTGGAGCCACGCCCCCCGCGCAGCGGTTTTGGCGGCGGCCAGCGCCCCGGCGGTTTCCGCAGCCCTTACGGCAACAACCGTGGCGGCCAGCAAAACCACGACAGCTATTGATCGCCTGCCTGCGCCAGCCCTGATCGCGGCTTGAGCCGCGCTGGCCCTGCAGAAAAAACCGGCTTGAAGTTCGCCTTCAAGCCGGTTTTTTATTTTAGATCAACAGAAAATCCACTTCACCCCCATCAAGCCAAAACAAGTGGATTTTGTTTCCTATTGAATTGGAATTTTGCTACGCCTGCGCCGCGCGCTCCGCAACACGGGCGCACAGGCGTTCATAAACCAGCGGGGCCACGAAAGAGTCCACCTCGCCGCCCAGGGTGGCGATTTCGCGCACGTAGGTGCTGCTGACGTATTGATACTGCTCCGATGGCGTCATGAAAATGGTTTCCGCCTCCGGCATGAGCTTGCGGTTCATGCCCGCGAGCTGGACTTCGTAATCAAAATCCATCACCCCGCGCACGCCCCGCACCATGACGTGGGCGCCTTGCTGGCGCATGAAATCGCACATCAGGCCGTCAAAGCTGTGCACGCTCAGATGGGGCACATCGGCCAGCACCTGGCGCGCCATCTCCATGCGCTCGGCCAGGGTGAACAGGGTTTTCTTGTGGTGCCCGGCGGCCACGGCGACGATGAAGCGGTCGAACATGCGCGCAGCGCGGCGGATCATCTCCTCATGGCCGCGCGTGATGGGGTCAAACGTGCCGGGGAAAACAGCCAGGGTGGCGGCAGAGGGCATGGCAAAAGTCCTTTGGGCGGGAAAGAGAAAAACACCCCTGCATCAGGGCACACAGGCGGGCCTTGCGCAGCGGCGGGCAGCGCCATCGGCGCGGCGCTGGTAATGCACGAAATCGAAGCGCACGGGCGCGCCGTCCGCCTGCAACGGCCCATGCTGGGGGTGGCGGGACATTTCCACGAATGCGCTGCGATCCCAAGCGGGAAAAACGGTATCGCCCTGCACCTGCGCCGCAATTTCCGTCAAATACAAATCGCTGGCCTCGGGCAATGCCAGGGCGTACAACTGCGCCCCGCCGATGACGAAAACGGTGGGCGTGCGCCCGGCCATGGCCGCATCGGTCTTGACGGCCAGGGCGCTGGCCAAGCGCCGGGCCTGCCCCCAATCGGCGGCAAGGTAAGCGCCCGGCGGCAAGTCCAGCGGCTGCGAGGAGAGCACCACGTGGGGCCGACCGGGCAGCAGGCCGGGCAGCGACGCCCAAGTGCGGCGGCCCATCACCATGGGCCAACCCATGGTCTGGTTCTTGAAGTAGCGAAAGTCTTGCGGCAAATGCCAAGGCATGCCGCCCTCGCGCCCGATCACGCCATTGGCGGCAACAGCGGCAATCAGGGCAAGGCGCACGGGGGCGAGAGTCATAGGCGAAAGCGAGGGCGCGGGGCTGTGGTTCTGAAAAGGGCGCAGAGCATACTGCAACAGCGCCCTGCACCCGGAGGAGACGGGCGCACAACTCGCTCTATGATGCCCCGTTGTTCTTCCCCTATGTTTGACTGAAAAAACCATGCCCAAGCGCACCACGTATTTCGTCTCCGACGGCACCGGCATCACCGCCGAAATGTTCGGCAACGCCATCCTGGCCCAGTTTGATATGGATTCGCGCAGAGTGCGCCTGCCGTTTGTGGACACGGTGGACAAAGCCCATCAGGCCATCCGCCAGATCAACCACAGCTTTGATCTGGACAAGCACAAGCCCATCGTCTTCACCACGCTGGTCAACCCCGAAGTGCAGGAAGTGTTCGCCCAACATTGCCAGGCGCTGGTGATGGACATGTTCGGCCGCTTTGTGCGCCCGCTGGAGGAGGAGCTGGGCATCAAATCGCACCACCGCGTGGGCCGCTTCACCGATATCAGCAAAAGCAAGGAATACTCCGACCGCATGGAGGCCATCAACTACACGCTGGCGCACGACGACGGCCAATCCAACACCGATCTGGCCAGCGCCGACGTGATCCTGGTGGGCGTAAGCCGCAGCGGCAAAACCCCCACCAGCCTGTACCTGGCCATGCAGTACGGGCTGAAAGTGGCCAATTACCCGCTGATTCCGGAAGATTTCGAGCGCCGCCAACTGCCCGCCGCGCTGGCGCCGCTGAAGAAAAAGCTCTTTGGCCTGACCATCCTGCCCGAGCGCCTTTCGGAAATCCGCAACGAGCGCCGCCCCGGCTCGCGCTACGCCAGCCTGGAAAACTGCCGCATGGAAGTGCACGAGGCCGAAAGCATGATGCGCCGCGCGGGGGTCAATTGGCTCTCCACCACCACCAAATCGATTGAAGAAATCTCCACCACCATCTTGCAAGAGCTGCTGCCCGGCCGCATGGCCGTGCAGTAACGCCCCCACGCGCCCGGCCCCTTGATCGCGCAGCCTATACTGCGCGGCTCGATTCAACCCCGCCGTCCCGCCATCGTCCATGCGCCGCTGCCATTGCTTGTTGCCCCAGCGCATGGCCGACCAGCCAGCCTTTGCCACCGCTTTGCGCCAGCGACGGCCCACTCCACCGCAGAAAGGCTGCCTCTCATGCTCCCCTCCCGCCCCCTCTCCCACCTCTGCCGTCTGGCCCTCATCGGCTGCGCTTTTGCCCTGGGCGCGGCCCAGGCCGCAGGCGAGAGCAAACCGCTCAAAGTAGGCGTCATCCCCGTCGTCGCCAACGCAGCAACGGAAGTCGCCATCCAGCAAGCCAAGGCCCAGGGCCTGGAGGTGCAATTGGTGGAATTCAGCGACTGGGTGCTGCCCAACACCGCCGTGGCCGATGGCGCGGTGGATGTGAACTTCTTCCAGCACGCGCCGTTTTTGCAGTTGTTCAACCAGAAACAAAACGCCCAGCTCACACCCATTGCCTACGGCTATTCGACCACCATGGGCCTGTACTCCAAAAAGCTGAAAAAAAGCGACGCCGTGCCCGAGGGCGCCACCATTGCCATTCCGTCGGACCCCGTCAACGCCGCGCGCGCCTTGCTGCTGCTGCAATCGGCCGGGCTCATCACGCTCAAGTCCGGCGTGACGACCCAAGCCAAGCTGGAAGACATCACCGCCAACCCGAAAAACATTCGCATCATCCCCATCGAAGGCGCGCACGCCGCACGCTCTTTCGATGACGTAACCGCCTCCGTCACCTACGCCACCTTTGCCAAACAGGCCGGCATTGCCGAAACCGACGGGCTGTTTTTCGACAACACCGACGCCGAAAACCTGCGCCGCTACGCCATCCGCTGGGTAACCAAACCCGAACGCGCCCAAGACCCGCGCATCCTGCAATTCATCGAGATTTACCAGCAAAGCCCCGAGGTACGCGCCACGCTGCGCAAACACTACGGCGAGCTGATCGACTTCCCCTGGCTGCAAAAATAATCGCCTTTATTTCAAATCAAAGAAAAATCAAAAATCCATTCATGTCGCTTTGATATTGACATGAATGGATTTTTTTATTGGCCTTAAAAATTCCCATTGCACTCATTACAACCCCAGGAGAAACTGCGCAAAGCGCCCGCACGCAGGCACTTTGCGCTTCGGGGCAAAGCCCTTAGAACCTGTTCACGATCTTTTGAGGATGAGCGCCAGGAAAGCAAGGTGAATGAACTGCAAGCTGGTATTGAGCAGGCATTCGCAGTTCTTCCACAGCCTTCTGTTCTTGTCCAACCAGGCAAAGCTGCGCTCA
>JAUMYU010000021.1 GCA_030528485.1 Comamonadaceae bacterium | reverse complement strand
CGGCGCTGGTGGCGGTTGGCGGCATCCAGATAGACCTTGCTGCTGCCCGTCAGGCCGGCCTGGGCGTACCAGCCCTGCGGCGCGTCGTAGCGCAGGCTGGCATGGCCGCTCAGGCGCGGCGCAAAGGGATTGCGCCGGCCGCTGTAGTCGGCCGCGCCATCGACGAAGCGCGCAAAGCGCGTGCGGTTGGCGGCCATCCCGGCCTTGAGCTGCCAGCCCCCGCCGAGCAAATAGTCCAGATCCCACTCCAGCCCCTGGGAGCGCGCGCTGGCGGCATTGGTCAGGTACATGAAGCCCGGCCTGGGCATTTGCATCACCTGCATGTCGCCGATGCGCATGTGGTAGAGCGCCAGCGTGTAGCGCAGGCGCTTGTCCAGCGCCCAGCCCTTGAGGCCGGTTTCGTAGGACCAGCTCGTCTCCGGCGCGAAGGGCGCGTGGTCGGTGGCCACCGACAAGGCATTGAAGCCGCCGCTGCGCACGCCCCGGCTGACGCTGGCATACCACTGCTGCTGGGGCCGCAGTTGGTATTGCAGCGCCAGCTTGGGCGAGAGGTGGCGCCAGGATTGCCGCCGCGCCGCCTGGCCTTGCGGCGTGATGCGGGCGCGCTGCTGCTCGATGCGTGCGCCGGCGGCCAGGCTCCAACGCTCGCTCAAAGGCAGGCTCCAGTGCGTGAACCAGGCCGCCGTGCGCTTGTCCATCAGCGAGCGCGGCTGGTCGAGCTGGCCCATGCGCTGGCTGCGGTAGTGCAGGCGGTGGCGGTCTTGCGCAAGGTACAGGCCGCCCAGCCACTGGGCCTGGCCCAGTTGGCCCTCCAGCCGCAATTCCTGCGACAGCGTGCGCAGCCGGTTGTCGCGGCCGACGTGCAGCGCATTGGCCGGGCTGAAGTCCGTGTCCTGCTGCGTGTGGTCGGCCAGGCGGCTCCAGGCCGTGATGGCGTGCCAGCGCAGGCCCGCGCCCCCATCGTGCGTGGCGTGCAGCGACAGCGATTGCCCTTTGCTGCGGTTCCAGCCGGGCGTGCCCGAGGCCACCTGCGCGCGCGGCTGGCGCGGGCTGCCCCAGCGGTTGGCGCCGTCGTCGTAGTCCTGCCGCGCGTAGCGCAGCACGGCCTCGGTGTGGGCCGTGGGCGTCCAGCGCAGGCCCAGCTTCACCTGGCTGTTTTGGCGTGCGTCGTCCCGCCCGCCCGTGTGGCGGTTGCGGATGAAGCCCTGCTGGCGCATGGCGCTGGCGGCAATGCTGGCGTAAAGCTGGCCCTCGACCACAGGCCGGCTGAGCGCGAACTGCGCGCGCCGCAGGCTGCGGCTGCCCAGCTCGGCGGCCACGCGGGTGCGCGGCGCGCCATCAATGGGCTGGCTGTGGATGGCGATCACCCCGGCCTGGGCATTGGCCCCGTACAGCGTCGATTGCGGGCCGCGCAGCACTTCGATGCGGGCCACATCCAGCAGCGCGTCCTCAAAGCCCTGCGCCGTGGGCGTGGGCACGCCATCGACCAGAAGCAGCGCCGAGGTCGCAAAGCTGTTGAAGTTGGCCGTCAGCCCGCGCAGCACTGGCGCATTCAGGCCCGCCTGGCCAAAGGGCTGGAAGGACAGGCCCGGCGCGCGCCCTTCGAGCTGGGCCAGGCTGTGCAGGTTCTCGGCCTGCACGTCCAGCGCATCGAGCACGGCCACGCTGGCGGGCGTTTGCTCCAGCGCCTGCGGCGTTTTGTCGGCGGTGACGATGATGGCGGGCAACTGCGCCGGGGCGGCCAGGCCCTGTGCCCAGGCTGCGGCAGGCAAGGCCAGCGCCAGCGGCAAGGCGCTGGGCCAGCGGGAAAAACGGGTTCTCATGTCGTGCTCCGAAAGGCGTTTTTGTGCCTGGGCACTGTAAATTTTTTGTGAGAATTGCTCTCATTCAAAACATAGGCATTCCGGAGCAAGACATAGGCAATCCGGACTGTCAGGCTCCCGCGTGCCAAGGGGCAGGGGCCCAAAGCCACAAGCCAAGGACGACGCCATGCCAGAACCCGCCGCAGCCGCCAGCGCCGCAAGGCCCATCGAGGACACCGCCATCACCAGCGCCGACGGCGCGGCCAGGGCGCGCGGCTGGCAGCGCCAGGCGCTGCCGCCACAGGCGGGCGAGTGCTACAGCGAGTTCCTGCCCGTGGCCGATGGGCTGACGCTGGCCTATTCGCACTACGCGCCCCGCCGCGATCTGGTGCAGCGCAGCGAGCAATCCCACGCCGGGCGCGTGCTGATCTTGACGCTGGGCCTGCAAGGGCATTCCTTCACCCTCGATGGCGCAGGCCGGCGCTTTGACTTCGCCAGCGGGCACAGCACCATCAGCGCCTTTGCCCGCGTGCAGGGGCAAAGGCACTTCCCGGCCGGGCAGACCACCCGCCAGTTGCGCCTGCTGGTGCAGGAGCGCGCCTTGCACCAGTACGGCCTGCAAGCCGCGCTGGCCGATATGGCGCAGGCCGAACAGGCGCGGCTGCTGTTCTTTGGCCGCAGCGATGGCGCGGCGCAGCATCTGGCGCAGCGCCTGCTGCACCTGCGCGCGCAAAGCCGCGCATCCCTGGGGGTGAATTCGGCCATGCCCGCGCCCAGCCCCTTGCAGTGGCATATCGCCAGCCTCAGCCTGCTGGCCGAGCTGCTGCGGCATCTGCCAGGCGGCGCAGCAGCCCCTGCCGATGCCACGGCCCCTGCGCGCCGCTTGCGCGGCAGTGAGCAAGACCGCCTGCTGCGCGCCCGCGAGCTGCTGATGCAGCAGTACGCTCAGCCGCTGAGCATCGGCTACCTGTGCACGGCCGTGGGTTTGAGCGAATGCCAGCTCAAGCGGGGCTTTCGGGCGTTGTTTGGCACCAGCGCCTACCGTATGCTGACTGCCATCCGCATGGAAAAAGCCCGGGAGCTGTTGGAGCAGGGGCTGTACGTCTCCACCGTCGCCTACCGCGTGGGCTACCAGCACCCCTCCAGCTTCAGCGCCGCCTTTGAGCGCCACTACGGCATGCCGCCCAAGCGCGTGGGGCGCCAGCCATGAGCTGGTAGCGGATAATCAAATCAAAGGAAATTGGATACTTTGACCATCAAGCCAATTAAAGGGTATTTTGTTTCCTTTGATTTGTAAAATCACCGGCGTCCGCCCGAGCGGTATTCCTCATCCATATCCACTCCCGTGGCTGAGCGCAGCACGATGCGGTTGGCGTCGAGCACGACGGTGAACATGGCCGAATCGGTGGGCGTTTTCAGGTAGCGCCAATCCACATGATGTTCGCGTTTGAGCGGGTACCACACATCCTTGGCCGGTTTGCCCAGCATGCGGCGCACCTGGTCGTAATGCATGCCCGGTTGCACTTTGGCGAATTCGGCCTCGGTGAGCACTTGGCGGATGGCTTGCAGTTTGCCGTCGGCGCCCAGCGTCAGCATGTAGTTGACGCGCCCGGCGGGCTGGCGGTTGTATTCGAAGGTGCGCACGCCTTGGCCCTCGTCCCAAATCATCTCCGGCGTGCCCATGGCGTCGCGCACGTCGGCCTCGGTGGATTGGCCGGGTTTGAGCTTTTCCAGCGCGAGCGGATCGCAGCCTGCCAGCGCCACAATCACGGCGACAAAGAGGATGGCCAGGGCCAGCGCCCAGCCTGAGTTTGTGTGTGTGTCCACCGCTAAAATCCCCGTTTTCATCGGCTGCCAAGGGCTGCCAAAAAACTGCCAAAGACCGCCAAAAAGCAGCGCGAAGGCTGCAAAAAAGGGCGTATCTGGCGCGTTTGCCAGCCGCCCCGTCTCACTTACAGCAAGAGTCTATGTCATTCTTCCAACGCCCCCACTACACCTCCGAAGCGACCCAGTTCATCGACAACCTCAAAGCCGAGCGCCCGCACCTGGATGCGCAGCAGCAAGCAGGCCGCAATTTGCTGTGGGACAAGTTGGTTGATCGCAAGCTGTGGCAGGAGTATCAGGCGGGCCGCGTGGCGCAAAAGCCGTATGTGTACCAAACCAACCCGGATGCCGAATAAGCCGCAGGCGGCAGGCCATTGAGCAGCGCAAGCGCCTGTGCAACAAGAGCAAACCGCGCTGGAGGCTGTGGCCATGCAGGCGCCAGAGTCCGGGCCGGAACCTGAGCCAGCGCCAGTACCAGCGCCAGAGGGAGAAGATGCCGCCGATGTGGCCCAGGCTGCGGCCTTGGCGCGCCTGTATGGCGAGCCGCTGTTCGAGCTGCCCGCCGATTTGTACATCCCGCCCGATGCGCTGGAGGTGTTTCTGGAGGCGTTTGAAGGCCCGCTGGATTTGCTGCTCTACCTCATCCGCAAGCAAAACTTCAACATCCTCGACATCCCCATGGTGCCGCTAACGCAGCAGTACATGGGTTATGTGCAGGAAATCCGCGAGCGCAATCTGGAGCTGGCGGCCGAATACCTGCTGATGGCGGCCATGCTCATCGAAATCAAATCCCGCATGCTGCTGCCGCGCCCGCCAGCCGTGCAGCAGGAGGAGGCCGAAGACCCGCGCGCCCAGCTCGTGCGCCGCCTGCTGGAGTACGAAAAAACCAAGCTCGCCGCCCAGGCCCTGCATGCGCTGCCGCAGCAAGGGCGCGATTTCTGGCTGCCGCATGCGCATTTCGATCTGGGGCTGGCGCCCGTGCTGCCGCATGTGGAGCCGGAGGACTTGCGCCGCGCCTGGCTGGCCATTGTGCGGCGCAGCAAGCTGGTGGCGCACCACACCATCACGCGCGAAAAACTCAGCGTGCGCGAGTTCATGAGCCAGGTGCTGCGCGACTTGCGCGGCAAGCCCTACGTGCCGTTTGAGGATTTGTTCGACCCCCGCCAAGGGCTGCCGGTGCTGGTCGTCACCTTCATCGCCATGCTGGAGCTGGCCAAGGAAACGCTGATTGAAATCACCCAGGCCGAGGCGTTTGCGCCGATTTACGTCGTCGTGCGCCATCAGGCCGATCCTGCCGAGCTTGCCGAGCAGGCGCGCCTGGAGCAAGAAGGCGCAGCGTCGCCAGAGCCTGCTGCGGACGCATTCAGCGCGTAAAGCGTTGGCGTTGTTGCCGCGCCCGGTGGCGGGCCAGCAGTGCGTGCAGCGACTGCTGCCACAGCCGCGCGCCGCTGGGCGTAGTGTTTGGCCTTGCACTTGGCGCGGTGCAAGCGGAGGGAGAGGGCAAGGGCCAGGCGGGCGGCGAAGACAAGGTATGGGGCATGGCAATCCGAAAGCATGTGGGTTCCACGGCTGCACGCGGCAGGGCCTGGCCGTGGAGCTTGAAGCGCCCAAGCATGGCGCTGCTTCATGAAGTGCTGTCGAAATCTGTGTGAGGGCACGATGAATGCCCCCTGTGGACGGGTAGCTTATTTTCCATACATGGAAAAATGATTTCATTTCTGATATGCCTAAATAAGTTAATTTTGTTTCCTATTGATTTGTAAACAATGGATTGGAAAAGCCCTCGGCCTGCCAGGGCGCACAGGCCGGGGCGATGGGGAAGATGTGCTAAGGTGCGCCGTTTTTTTGCCGAGATGCGCCCGTGACGCCGCCAGCCGCCTTCCCCCCTTCCGCTCCCAGCCCTCAGCCCCACCGCGCGCCCTTGTGGCGCTGGTTGCTGTTGGCCCTGGTGCTGGTCGTGCTCGATCAGGGCCTCAAGCTCTGGATCGTGCAGAACTACGCTTGGGGCCATTCCTCTGCCATCACCAGTTTTTTCAACTTCGTGCGCGTGCACAACACCGGCGCGGCTTTCTCCTTTCTGGCCGGGCACGGTGGCTGGCAGCGCTGGTTTTTCGTCGGCATCGCCGCCATCGCCAGCGCCTTTCTCATCTGGCAACTGCGCAGCCACGGGCAGCACAAACTGTTCGCCCTGGCCTTGACGCTGATACTGGGCGGGGCCATTGGCAATGCGATCGACCGGCTGGCCTACGGCTATGTGGTGGATTACCTGGATTTCCACTGGGCGGGCCGGCACTTTCCCGCCTTCAACCTGGCCGACATGGCGATCACCGCAGGCGTGATCGGTATGCTGCTGGTGGAGTGGCAACGCTGGCGCGAGGAGCGTCGGCAGCAAGCCTTGTCAGCGCATGGCGCGGGGCAGCAGCCTGAGAGCTGAGCGCAGCGCCTGGGGCAGGCCCCCGACCTCTTTGCCGCTTGGGGTGCTGTTTTAGGTGCCGCTTTTTGTGCCGTTTTTTGAAGGAGAAATCCGCCGTGAAGACGCTGCTGCGCTTGGGTTTGATCGCTCTTGCTTTGATGTGTAGCGCCTGGGGATCGGCCCAGGCCAGCGGCGCGCGCAGCCAGCCTGCGCAGCCAAGCCCATCCCCCGCTTCCGCCAAAGCGGAGCGCCGCATCCAGCCGCAAGACGGTTACTGGCGCTGGGACATGGGCAGCGCCCAGGCCAGCGCCACCTGCATGCCTGGCCTGGTGGAGGCTTTGCAGCGCCTGTTGCCGCAGCAAAGAGGGGAGCACATCGGCTTTCAAAAACCCTTTCACCCTGCGCAACTGCTTGGGCACCCAGGCGTGCAATGGCAACAGCGCGGCCCCAACCACTTCATCGCCAGCGCCCGGGGTGTGCAGGTGCAGGGCCTGGCGCTGCCCCTGGATGTGCAATACGAGCTGCGCGTGCTCAGCCCCTCGCGCATGTCAGGCCAAGGCTTGGTGCACATGCAGCTATGGCAGCCATGCGCGGTTTCCGCGCCCTTTCATTTTGAGCGTGCCAAGGAAAAGCCCGCGGCCAAGCCTGGCACTCAAAATTACAAATCAAAAGAAAAATAATATCGATATTTCGGCAATTTGGTATTGATTGGTGTTTTCTTTTGATTGATTTTGCAACACAAAGCGGGCGCAAGGCCCGCTTTGTGTTGCCTATGCCGATGGGCTGGCTTGCCTCACTCGGCCAGCTTTTTCCAGGTCTCTACCACGCTATCGGGGTTGAGTGAGATGGAGGAAATGCCTTGCTGGGCCAGCCATTGGGCGAAGTCGGGGTGATCGCTGGGGCCTTGGCCGCAGATGCCGACGTATTTGCCCTGGGCCTTGCAAGCGCCGATGGCGCGTTGCAGCAGGGCTTGCACGGCGGGGTCGCGCTCGTCGAAATCGGCAGCCAGCAGCTCCATGCCGCTGTCGCGGTCCAGCCCCAGGCTAAGCTGGGTCAGGTCGTTGGAGCCGATGGAGAAGCCGTCGAAGAATTGCAGGAATTGGTCGGCCAGGATGGCGTTGCTGGGCACCTCGCACATCATCACCACCTTCAGGTCGTTGACGCCGCGCTCCAGGCCGTGCTGGGCCAGCAGCCGGGTCACGCGCTCGGCCTGGCCCAGCGTGCGCACGAAGGGCACCATGACTTGCACGTTGGTCAGGCCCATGTCGTCGCGCACGCGCTTGAGGGCTTCGCACTCCATCGCAAAGGCGGGGCCGAAGTCCTCGCTGATGTAGCGCGCCGCGCCGCGAAAGCCCAGCATGGGGTTTTCTTCTTCCGGCTCGTAGCGGCTGCCGCCGATGAGCTTGCGGTATTCGTTGCTCTTGAAGTCCGACAGGCGCACGATGACGGGCTTGGGCCAGAAGGCGGCAGCGATGGTGGCCACGCCTTCGGCGACTTTATCGACGTAAAAGGCGCGGGGGCTGGCGTGGCCGCGCGCCACGCTTTCCACGGCTTGCTTGAGGTCGGCATCGACGTTGGGATAGTCCAGGATGGCCTTGGGGTGCACGCCGATGTTGTTGTTGATGATGAACTCCAGCCGCGCCAAGCCCACGCCATCGCCCGGCAGTTGGGCGAAGTCGAAGGCCAGTTGCGGGTTGCCCACGTTCATCATGATCTTGGTGTCGATGGCGGGCATTTCGCCGCGCTGCACTTCGGTGACTTCGGTTTCCAGCAGGCCGTCGTAAATGCGGCCGGTGTCGCCCTCGGCGCAACTGACGGTGACCAGCGTGCCGTCCTTGAGCTTGGCCGTGGCGTCGCCGCAGCCGACGACGGCGGGAATGCCCAGCTCGCGCGCAATGATGGCGGCGTGGCAGGTGCGCCCGCCACGGTTGGTGACGATGGCGCTGGCGCGTTTCATCACGGGTTCCCAGTTGGGGTCGGTCATGTCGGTCACCAGCACGTCGCCGGGCTGTACGCGCTCCATTTCGGCGATGTCGTTGACCAGGCGCACCGGGCCGGTGCCGATTTTCTGGCCGATGGCGCGGCCTTCGCTGAGCACGGGGCCGGTGCCCAGCAGCTTGTAGCGTTGCTCGGCTTTGTCTTTCTGCTGGCTTTTGACGGTTTCGGGGCGCGCTTGCAGGATGTAGAGCTGGCCGTCGGCGCCGTCCTTGCCCCATTCGATGTCCATGGGGCGGCCGTAGTGTTCTTCGATGATGAGGGCGTAGCGGGCCAGCTCATGCACTTCCGCGTCGGTGAGGGCGTAGCGGTTGCGCATTTCGGCGGGCACGTCCACGGTTTGCACCAGCTTGCCGGTAGCGGCTTTTTCCTCGGGCGAGGAGAACACCATCTGGATCAGCTTGGAGCCAAGGTTGCGGCGGATCAGCGCCTGGCGACCGGCTTTGAGGCCGGGCTTGTGCACGTAAAACTCGTCGGGGTTGACGGCGCCTTGCACCACGGTTTCGCCCAGGCCATAGCTGGCGGTGATGAAGACGACCTGGTCAAAGCCGCTTTCGGTGTCGATGGTGAACATCACGCCAGCGGCGCCTTTGTCCGAGCGCACCATGCGCTGCACGCCGACCGAGAGGGCGACGACATCGTGCGCAAAGCCTTTGTGCACGCGGTAGCTGATGGCGCGGTCGTTGTAGAGGGAGGCAAAGACTTCCCGGGTCTTGGCCAGCACGTCTTCAATACCGACGACGTTCAGGAAAGTCTCCTGCTGGCCAGCGAACGAAGCGTCGGGCAGGTCTTCGGCCGTGGCCGAGGAGCGCACGGCGAATGAAGCCTGATCGTTGCCTGCGCTGAGTGCGGCAAAGGCATCGCGGATGGCTTTTTCCAGCTCGGGCGCAAAGGGCTGGGACTCGACCATGTGGCGGATCTCGGCGCCCGCTTCGGCCAGGGCGCGCACGTCGTCCACATTCAGCGCGGCCAGGCGCTGGCTGATTTTTTCGGCCAGGCCGCCGTGCTTGAGGAATTCGCGGAAAGCATGCGCCGTGGTGGCAAAGCCCGTGGGCACGCGCACGCCCTGGGGCAGTTGGGAAATCATTTCGCCGAGCGAGGCGTTTTTGCCGCCTACGACTTCGACGTCGCTCATTCTCAGGTTCTCAAACGGGACGACCAGGGCGGCCGCATCGAATCGTTGTGCCATGAAAAGACTCCGGAAGTGAAAAAAACGGTGAAGCGCCTGCCTTGCGCCCCGCAGGGGCCATCGTGGTTGCAGGGGCTGGCGCCACGCTGCTCTTTCCATGCCGGTCGTGCTCTGTACGGCAGAGTGCGCTTCATGGGTTCTGTTCTGGGCGCAGGCATGGCAAGAAGCGGTGGTGGAGGGCAGGGCAGAACTGGCCAAGCTGCGGAGGCAGGCCAGGAAAGGGTTAGTCGATATGAAAGAGAAACTCAATCTCGGCCAGGCGAACCCGGTCGCCGTGGTTGAGCTTGACGCCCGTTTCGGTGACGGGATTGCCGTTGATGGTGGCAGGGTTCGCGCCCTCCAGTTGCTTGAGAACGTAGAGGTTGAGTTTGCGGGTCAAGGAGATGACGCCCATGCCCGGGGTGCCAATCGTGGTGACTACTTTGGTCAGGGGCAGTTTGCGCCCGACGTTGGCGCCGGTGCCTGCCGTGAATTCAATGAAAGCGTTGCGGCAATCCAGTGTGCAAGGGATTGTGTTGGCAAAGAGGCTGGGCTCGGCGCCCGTGTCTTGCGGCGAGCTGGCCACTTGCGCTTGGAGACTGATGCGGTAAGGACCGATGACGATGGCATCGCCCAATTGCAGTGGGCGCAAGGTGTGCGGCTCCAGCAAGTCGCCATTGATGTAAGTGCCGTTGGTGCTGCCGAGGTCTTCGATTTCGACCTTTTGCGCAGGCATGCGGAGGACGGCGTGTTTGCCGCTGACGGTGGCGTCTTCCAGTACCAGATCGTTGTGATGGCGTCGGCCTATTCTGGTTTCTGCGCGCAAGAGGTGCTCGCGCAGTATCTGGTTGTCTTTGGAGATGATGAGCTTGTAGGCCATGGGGTGATCGGACCGGGTTTGTCGCCGGGCCTCCTGCGGGCCTTTGGGCGGGGGCGGCGATTATGCCAAAACCCTTTTTCAGGGCTGTTTTCGGGGAATTAGCCGGTCGATATGCAGCGGATGCTGACGAAAACTGTTGAGCTCCTGGTGGGCTGGCTGATGGGAGTGGCTGTGCGCATGCCCATGGTCGTGCCCGTGGTGCAATGCGCTGCTGACAGCGCCCACCAGCAGCATGCCGCCCAGCAGCCAGGCCACCTGGGCGGCGATGCCCGGCGCGCTGAGCTTGAGTTGCAGTTGCGGAATCAGGTCGGCCAGGGCGACGTAGATAAAGCTGCTGGCGGCCAGGATCAGGAAATACGACTGCCAGCGCGCGCCCAGCCAGGCCAGCACGGCGTATCCTGCGATGCCGCCAAGCAAGGTGACGGCGCCTGCGATGGAGACTTTGACCAACGCCAGCTTGCGTCGCCGCTGTGGCCCCGCAGCGTGCGGCTGCGCGCGGGCCAGCACGATCAAATCGCTGATGTGATGCGGGATTTCGTGCGCCAGCACGGACAGGGCGCTGAGGATGCCCAGGCGTGCGTCCACCAAGAACGCCGAGGCGATGAGAACGCCATCGCCAAAGCAGTGGATGCTGTCGCCGGCCAGAATGGCCCAGCCGCCAGAAGGGGGATGGCGACGGGTGTGGTCGTCGTGTGCATGGGCGTCCTCGTGGGAGTGATGCGGGTGATGGGCGTGTTCGTGCCCGTGGTGCCAGATTTCCGCTTTATCCAGCAGAAAAAACGCCAGCAGGCCGGCCAGCAGGATGGCAAACAGGGTGCGCGTGTCGTGGGCGTGCGCCTCCAGCGCTTCAGGCAGCAGGTGGATGAAGGCGGTGGCCAGCAAAGCCCCTGCGGCAAAGCTGAGCAAGTGGTGCTCTTGCACGCGCGTGCCCTCGCGCCCAATGCCCAGGCGGATCAGCGCCGCCGCTATCCAGACGCTGCCAACGCCCGCAACCAGTGTGGCCAGCACAATCAATCCCAAAGTCATAGCAGTTGTGCAGACGGCCCGTGACGCTCCGTCACAATTAATAACAGGCACTCATTATAGCGATTGGCGTTTGGGTGGGGCGAGGGCGTGCGATAATCCGCCGTTTCGCTGCAACCCCAAAGCGAGTTCCAGCGGCTGTAGCTCAGTGGATAGAGTATTGGCCTCCGAAGCCAAGGGTCGTGGGTTCGATCCCCGCCAGCCGCGCCAACAGATGCAAGCAACGGCCTGCCAGGCCTTTTTCCTGGCAGGCCGTTTTTTCAGGGAAGATTTGGGCGGATCCAGCCGTTGCGCTTGGACGGCTGACGACTCAATATTTCTAAATTTTACATTTCAAAGGAAATAAAACCATACTGTTTTGTCAATGTGGGTATAGAATAGTTTTTATTTTGATTGAAATGAAAGAGGCCGCTGGCGGTATGCCGGGCGGCCTTTGCTTTTTGGGGCGGCGGCGTGTCAGCCCTGGCCGCGTACCAGCGCCAGGATTTTGCTGGCATCCAATCCCCGAGCCTGCTCTTGCATGTGGGGCAGGTATTGGTTGTAAAGCGTGCGGCCATCGCCAAGGACGTGGCGGTACGCATCCTTGAGCATTTGCGCCGAAAGCGCCCGCCCGCCTGCGTAGTACTGATTGGCCACATGCCCCAGCGCGTAGGTGGAGGCAAAGCTCATGCCCGAGCTGACGGCTTGTTTGCCCAGGCCGCCCAACAAGCCTTTGCCGGCTTTGCCCAGCAAGCCTTTGAGCAGCTTGCGCCCGGCTTGCTCCAGGTATTGCGAGGTCATGCCCACGCCGATGGTGGCGAGAAAGTCGCGGATGTGGCCTTTGTCCAGCTCGTAGCCGTAGCTCTGGCCGATTTGGTACACCAGGCGCATTTGCAGCGGAATGATGGCCATGGTGGAGAGCGATTCGGGCAGCAGTTCGATGGCGCCGTTGAGGATGGCGGCGCGCAGGATTTTGCTGTCCATCTCGGCGGTGCCGAGGGTGCTGTTGCGCCGCGAGGCGGCGGGGACAGGCGGCAGTTGCGGGTGCGGGGCGGGGGCGGGCGTCAGCGCGCCGGTGATGGCGCTGGCGGCTGCGCCAGCGGTCATGCCCGCGCCCATCACGATGGCGTTGGCCAGGGCGGGGTTGGCGGTTGGCGCGGCAACGGGTGTTGTTGCGGGCGCAGCCTCAGGCGTTTGCAGCGGCGCCTGGGCCAGGGCTTGCGTTTGCTCGAAGGCATCGTGGGCAAAGCGTTGGTCGAGGCCGAGCTTTTCGCGCAGCGTGTCCAGAAA
The DNA here is from genome assembly GCA_030528485.1 of Comamonadaceae bacterium. Taxonomy (GTDB): domain Bacteria; phylum Pseudomonadota; class Gammaproteobacteria; order Burkholderiales; family Burkholderiaceae_C; genus Lampropedia. The sequence continues at coordinate 21,905 of JAUMYU010000021.1, read as the reverse complement.
CGCTTGTTCCCTGGCGCTGGTGATGTCGTCGGCATCGCAGACGCACACGGCCATTTCGTAGGCCAGATGGCGGCCTTCTTCCGAAGGCAGGGCCTGCACGGCGTCGTCCAGGGTGATGCGCTTGAGCAGCACGTCCTGGTACAGGCCGGGCAGGTTGATTTCGGGCGTTTGCACCAGCCCCTCGGCAATGCGGCGGATTTCCTCGCGCTCGCGGGCGTGTTTTTCGCTGTCGGCGTAGGCGGCCAGCAGGCTGATGATGAGGATGGCGCGGATTTCGTCGTTGTTCATGGCGTTGGCTCCTTCAATGCAAGGCGGCTGCGATTGCGCTGGCTGGGCGATGGTTCCCGGCGTACTGTGCGAAGCGGGCTTTTCAGGCGTCAAAGCCTTCGTCCACCAGTTCGGCGGCGCGCAGCAAGGCGCGGGCTTTGTGCTCGGTTTCGCGCCACTCCATTTCGGGGATGGAGTCGGCGACGACGCCCGCGGCGGCTTGCACGTACAGCGTCTGGCCCCGGATGACGCCGGTGCGGATGGCGATGGCCACGTCCATGTCGCCTGCGTAGCTGATGTAGCCGCATGCGCCGCCGTAAATGCCGCGCTTGACGGGTTCAAGTTCGTCGATCAGCTCCATGGCATGCACTTTGGGCGCGCCGGTGAGCGTGCCGGCGGGGAAGCTGGCGCGCAGCACGTCCATCGGCCCCATGCCGGGCAGCAATTTGCCTTCGACGTTGCTGACGATGTGCATGACGTGGCTGTAACGCTCCACCACAAAGGCTTCTGTAACTTTGACGCTGCCGGTTTCGGCAATGCGGCCAATGTCGTTGCGCGCCAGGTCGATGAGCATGACGTGCTCGGCGCGCTCCTTCGGGTCGGCCACCAGTTCCTGCTCGGCGGCTTTGTCCTGCTCGGGCGTGGCGCCGCGCGGGCGCGTGCCGGCCAGCGGGCGGATGGTGATGGTGTGGCCGTCCTCGCCGCGCTCCTGGCGCACCAGGATTTCGGGGCTGGCACCCACCACGTGCAGGTCGTCCCCTTCTGTCGCACCCGGGCCTGCCACTGCGTGGCTGAAGTGGTAGTAGTACATGTAGGGGCTGGGGTTGAGCGAGCGCAGGGCGCGGTAGAGCGAAAGCGGGCTTTGCGTGTAGGGGCGTTCGATGCGCTGGCCGATTTGCACTTGCATGAATTCGCCTGCGGCAATCATGTCCTTGGCGCGCTCCACCGCCTTGAGGTAATCGGCCTTGTCGAAACGGCGCAGCGGCGCGGGGCTTGCGCTGGTGGGGGTGACGGGCGGGGCCTGTACGCTGGTGTGCAGGCGCTCGCGCAGCTCGCGCAGGCGGCGTTTGGCGCGGCTGTAGGCTTCGCTTTGCGTCGGGTCGGCCCACACCAGCAGGTACAGCTTGCCCGAGAGGTTGTCGATGACGGCGACTTCCTCCGTGTGCAGCAGCACGATGTCGGGCAGGTGCAAATCATCGGGCGGGCAACTGGCTTGCAGTTTGCGCTCAATGTGGCGCACCGTGTCATAGCCGAAATACCCGGCCAGCCCGCCAGCAAAGCGCGGCAGCCCCGGGCGCAGGGCGACTTTGAAACGGTTTTGGTAGCTGGCGATGAAGTCCAGCGGGTTGCCCTGGTGCGTTTCGATCACTTGCCCGTCGGTAACGACTTCCGTGCGGGCTTGCTCGCCAAAGCCGCTGGCGCGCAGCAGGGTGCGGGCGGGCAGGCCGATGAAGCTGTAGCGACCGAAGCGTTCGCCGCCGACCACGGATTCGAGCAAAAAGCTGTTGGCTCCGCCGCCCTGGCTGTGGGCGAGCTTGAGGTAGAGCGAGAGCGGGGTTTCGAGATCCGCAAAGGCTTCAGCCATGAGCGGAATGCGGTTGTAGCCTTCGCGTGCGAGGCTTTGGAATTCAAGATCGGTGATCACGTCGCATGGTGCCCGCTTGGGGCGGTCGTTGAGGGCGGTGGCCAGCCTATGTCTGGCGGTGCAAGCCAAAGACAAAGGGCGAGGCAGTGTAGCAAAGGCCCAATGCAGTGCAGGGACTGTAGAATCGGCCCCCTTTCGGGCCTGCGCCATCGTTTCGCAGCGCCCTTGCAGTCGCACCGTGGGATTTGGCGTCCCCGAGTGCAGCCTGGTTGGTCACAACCCCCTTCATTCATCTTGAGGTTGTATCGCCATGACTTTTGCCTTGATTGCCCATCCGGGTTGTGCGCACCCTGAAGCGCCATCGATTCGGCCCCAGCGCCGCTACCGCATGGATCGCGCCCTGATCGTGTGGTAAGGGCGCCAGCGGTCGCTGGCCCTTGGCCTGTTCTCCTTCTTCCCCCCTCTTTTCCCTCTGCCCTGTGCGAAATATGGCTTGGCGACCCTGCTGGGCAGCCGTTTGCTTGGGCTGATTTCTGAGCCGGCGCGCACCGTGTGACTGCTGTGAACGCCACCGCCTGTATTGGAGTTTCCTGAATTGACAACCACCCTCGCCAGCCTGCCTACCCCGTTCTATTGCATTGACGAGCAGGCCCTTCTCGTGAACATGCAGCGTATCGCCCGCCTGCGCGAACTCTCCGGCGCACGCGCGCTGCTGGCGCTCAAATGCTTTGCCAGTTGGGCCGTGTTTCCGCTCATGCGCCAGTACATGGATGGCACGACCTCCTCCTCCCTGTACGAAGTGCGGTTGGGGCAGGAGAAATTCGGCGGCGAAACCCATGCCTACAGCGTGGCTTACGCCGATCATGAGATCGATGCGGTGCTGGCGCATGGCGACAAGATCATCTTCAACTCGCTGGGCCAGCTTCAGCGTTTTGGTGACAAGGCCCGCGCGGCGGGCAAGCCTATCGGGTTGCGGGTCAATCCCGGCACCAGCAATTCGCCCTATTTGCTGGCCGATCCGGCGCGTCCGCACAGCCGTTTGGGCGAAGGCGATGCGGACAAGATCGCGGCCGTGATCGACCAGCTCAGCGGCTTGATGTTTCACAACAATTGCGAAAACCGCAGTTTCGACAGCTTTGACCAGATGCTGGGCCAGATCGAGGCGCGTTATGGCGCGCTGCTGGAGCGCGTGCAGTGGGTCAGCCTGGGCGGCGGCATCCATTTCAGCGCCCCGGACTATCCGCTGGAGCGCCTGGCCCAGCGCCTGAAAGACTTTGCCCAGCGCCACGGCGTGCAGGTGTACCTGGAGCCGGGCGAGGCGGCCATCAGCGGCGCGGCCACGCTGGAAGTCAGCGTGCTGGATGTGGGCTGCAACGGCAAGCAACTGGCCATTGTGGACAGCTCCACCGAGGCCCACATGCTGGATTTGCTGATTTACAACCTGGATGCGCGCATCGAGCCCAATACCGGCGCGCACGAATACCTGGTGTGCGGCAAAACCTGCCTGGCGGGCGATATCTTTGGCAGCTTCCGCTTCGAGCAGCCTTTGCAAGTGGGCGACCGCCTGAGCATTCAGGACGCAGCGGGCTACACGATGGTCAAGAAAAACTGGTTTAACGGCATTGCCATGCCCGCCATCGCCGTCAAGCGGCTGGATGGGCGCGTGGAGCTGGTGCGCCAGTTCGGTTACGAGGATTACGCCGCCAGCCTTTCCTGACGCCAGCAGGCTTGGCGTGGGCAGGCGGCTATTCACCGGGCGGCAATCCACCGCCTTTTCCAGCCGCGCGGGGCGCGGCGCTTTTTACAGGGGGCTTTGTGCGAAATGAAAAAGAACGTTTTGATCATCGGCGCTGGTGGAGTTGGGCAGGTAGTGGCGCATAAGTGCGCCCGCCACAACCAGCTTTTGGGCGATATCCATATCGCCTCGCGCAACATCAAAAAGTGCCTGGCCATCATCGATGGCATCCATGAAAAGGGCGCTTTGCAAAATCCCAGGGGCGTGCTCAAGGCGCACCAGGTGGACGCCATGGACAGCGCCGCCGTGCGTGCGCTGATTGAGCAAACCGGGGCGCAAATCGTGCTCAACCTCGGCCATGCGTTTGTCAACATGTCCGTGCTGCAAGCCTGCATCGAAACCGGCGCGGCCTATCTGGATACCGCCATCCACGAAGACCCGGCCAAGGTCTGCGAAACCCCGCCCTGGTACGCCAACCATGAATGGAAGCGCAAAGCCCTGTGCGCGGAAAAAGGCGTGACCGCCATCCTTGGCTGCGGCTTCGACCCCGGCGTGGTTAACGCCTACGCCGCGCTGGCCGTGCGCGAATACTTCGACGAAGTGGACAGCATCGACATCATCGACATCAACGCCGGCAGCCACGGGCGTTATTTCGCCACCAACTTCAACCCCGAGATCAACTTCCGGGAATTCACCGGCCAGGTCTGGTCGTGGCAGGGCGGGCGCTGGCAATCGAACAAGATGTTCGAAGTGCAGCGCAGCGACGATTTGCCTGTCGTGGGCGTGCAAACCTCCTACCTCACCGGCCATGACGAGCTGCACTCGCTCTCGCAAAATCTGAACGTGCCCAACATCCGCTTCTGGATGGGTTTTGGCGAGCACTACATCAACGTCTTTACCGTGCTGCGCAACCTCGGGCTGCTGTCGGAAAAGCCCGTGCGGCTGGACAACGGCCAGGAAGTCGTGCCCCTGCAACTCATCAAAGCCGTGCTGCCCGACCCCGCTTCGCTGGCCCCCGGCTATGTGGGCAAAACCTGCATCGGCAACCTGGTCAAAGGCCGCCAAGGCGGTCAGGCGCGCGAAGTTTTCATCTACAACGTGGCCGACCACGTTGAAGCCTTTGCCGAAGTGGGCAGCCAGGGCATTTCCTACACGGCTGGCGTGCCCGCGGCGGCGGCGGCCATCCTCATTGCCCAGGGCGATTGGGATGTGCAGCGCATGGTCAACGTGGAAGAGCTGCCTTACCAACCTTTCATCAATTTGATGAACGGCATGGGGCTGCCCACGCACATTCGTGAAGCGGGCCAGGCCGACAAGCTGGTGCAGTTTGAGAAGGCTCCTGCTGCGGCCGAACTTGTGGCGACGTGCGCGAGCTGACATACGCCATCAGTCCGGGGTGCAGCGGCCGCTGGCAAGAGCAAACCGGCGCGCTCCCCCGGTTGTTGCGCGCCATCCCCTACTTCATGACGGGGCGGCTCATCCCGCCGCTGGCGGTGGTCAATGACGTATTGCGGCAGGGGCAGGCCGACGCGGGCATGAGCGGCGCCGTGCAGTGGCAGCCTTTCCAAATCGATGCGCAGGAGCATCACCAGTTGGTCGAGCGATTGACCCGGGAAGGCATGTTCTATGAGGAGCCGCCCGCCTGGGTCGATACCCGCCAGGCCTGGAGCATATGGTTTGCCTACAAGGCCTACCACCTCCCCTGTGAGGAACACCAAAGGCTTTGGCAGCTTCGCAGCGCCCTGCACGAGCAAATGGAAGCAGCTCGCAAAGCCGAAGACTGGGCGCGGTTTGCCCAATTGGCGGGCCAAGACTTGGAGCTAGGGCGGGAGGAGATGGCGTTTCTCGAGCGCCACAGGCGGCCCAACCCCCACTACCTGCGAAGCCAGGGCGTGTGACGCGCTCTGCGCTGTTTGGGGAGATGCTGTGCATGAGAGACTTCCGCTGGCCGCTATCTCTTTGCTTTGAAAAATGCCGCAAACCCGCCTGCTCTGGGCATGGATGATCCCTAAAATGGCCGCTTTGATGGATTTCCATGAGGGCTGTGCGGAGTTGTCGGCCCAGTGACTGGGCTATATTGCCTGGGCACTGGAGAAAGCAGCCCAACCAGTCAAACGGAATAACCCATACGGCGGCAAGCGGATGCAGCGAGCGTGCAGCTCGGCTATTTGGGGCGTGGCCTCCGTCTTTGCGCCGCCTAGCAGCATGAAAGGATGCTTCGGATGCACATAGGCGTACCTTTGGAAACGTTTGCAGGCGAGACGCGCGTGGCGTTGACGCCGGAGACGGCGAAAAAACTCGTGGCCCAGGGCCACACCCTGGGCGTGCAGTCTGGCGCGGGGGTGGCTGCCTCTGTGACCGACGATGCTTATGTGGCGGCAGGCGCGCAAATCGTGGATGCCTCAGCCGCATTGGGCGCGGACATGGTGTTGAAGGTGCGCGCGCCCTCGCCCGATGAGCTGGCGCATTGCAAGCGCGGCGCCACGCTGGTGGGTATGCTCGACCCCTTCGATGCGGACGGCCTGCAACGCCTGGCCGATGCCGGGCTGACGGCTTTTGCGCTGGAGGCCGCGCCGCGTACCACGCGGGCGCAAAGCATGGATGTGCTCTCCTCCCAGGCCAACATCGCCGGTTACAAGGCGGTGGTGCTGGCTGCCAGCGTGTACCAGCGTTTTTTCCCCATGCTGATGACGGCGGCGGGCACCATCAAGGCTGCGCGCGTGGTGGTGCTGGGTGTGGGGGTGGCGGGCTTGCAGGCCATTGCAACGGCCAAGCGCCTGGGGGCGACCATCGAAGCCAGCGACGTGCGCCCGAGCGTGAAAGAGCAAGTCGAATCGCTGGGCGCGAAGTTCATCGACGTGCCCTACGAAACCGATGAGGAGCGCGAAGCCGCCGAAGGCGTGGGCGGTTACGCCCGCCCGATGCCTGCAAGCTGGCTGGAGCGCCAAAAGCAGGAGGTGGCCAGGCGCGTGGCTGCGGCCGATGTGGTAATCAGCACGGCGCTGATCCCCGGCCGCCCGGCGCCGACGCTGATTACCGAGGAGATGGTGCGCGCCATGCGCCCCGGCTCCGTCATCGTCGATCTGGCCGCTGGCCGTGGCCCCAATGGCGGCGGCAACTGCCCGCTGACGGTGGCCGATCAAAGCGTGCAGCACGGTGGCGTCACCCTGCTGGGGCCCACCAACCTGCCCGCGCAAATGGCCGCCGATGCCTCCGCGCTGTATGCGCGCAACGTGCTGGACTTCCTCAAGCTCATCCTGCCCAAGGATGAGGGTCTGAAGATCGATCTGGAAGACGACATCGTTGCCGCCTGCCTGGTTGCCCGTGACGGGCAAGTGCTGCGCGGGCGCTGATTGCGGCCCGGCGCGCTTTGCCGTCCACCGCCTCCCTCATCTATTGAAGTCAGAAACCATCCATCGCAGGAGCCGCACCATGGATTTCGTCTCGCCCATAGTTACCAATCTCATCATTTTCGTGCTGGCCATTTACGTGGGTTACCACGTGGTCTGGAACGTCACCCCCGCGCTGCACACGCCGCTGATGGCGGTGACCAATGCCATTTCCGCCATCGTCATCGTTGGCGCTATGCTGGCCGCCGCGCTGACCGAAGGCGGCTTTGCCAAGCTCATGGGCGTGCTGGCCGTGGCGTTGGCAGCGGTCAACGTCTTTGGCGGTTTTCTGGTCACGCGCCGCATGCTGGAGATGTTCAAGAAAAAAGAGCGCAAGCCCGCCGCTGAGGCCAAGAAAGGCGGTGCAGCATGAGCATGAACTTCGTCACCATCCTGTACCTGATCGCCAGCGTTTGCTTCATCCAGGCGCTCAAGGGCCTTTCGCACCCCACTACCTCCATTCGCGGCAATCGCTTCGGCATGGTCGGCATGGTGATTGCCACGCTGACCACCGCCGCGCTCATCATCAAGCTCGCTGGCGGCGCTTTGGGCCTGGGCTGGGTGATCCTGGGCCTGTTGATGGGCGGCACCGCGGGCACCATCATGGCCAAGCGCGTGGAGATGACCAAGATGCCCGAGTTGGTGGCCTTCATGCACAGCATGATCGGCCTGGCGGCTGTGTTCATCGCCGTGGCCGCTGTGGCCGAACCGTGGGCTTTCGGCATCAGCGCCAAAGGTCAGCCCATCCCCGGCGGCAACCGCATCGAGCTGGCGCTGGGCGCGTTTATCGGGGCCATTACCTTCACCGGTTCGGTCATTGCGTTTGGCAAGCTCTCGGGCAAGTACAAGTTCCGCCTGTTCCAGGGCAAGCCCGTGGTGTTTGCGGGCCAGCACTGGCTGAACCTGGCGCTGGGCGTGTTGTCGCTGATCTTCGTGCTGGCCTTCTGGCGCAGCCAGGGCGCCTTCTCCATGACCATGGTGATCGCGCTGGGCTTTGCGCTGGGCGTGCTGCTCATCATCCCCATCGGCGGGGCGGACATGCCTGTGGTGGTGTCCATGCTCAACAGCTACTCGGGCTGGGCGGCGGCGGGCATTGGCTTCTCGCTCAACAACAGCATGCTCATCATCGCCGGCTCGCTGGTGGGCAGCTCGGGCGCCATCCTCAGCTACATCATGTGCAAGGCCATGAACCGCTCGTTCTTCAACGTCATCCTGGGCGGCTTTGGCGGCGATGCCGCCGCAGCGGCGGGCGGCGAGCAGGAGCAGCGCAGCGTCAAGAGCGGCAGCGCCGACGATGCGGCCTTCGTGCTGGGCAATGCCGACAGCGTGGTCATCGTGCCCGGCTACGGCCTGGCCGTGGCGCGCGCGCAGCATGCCGTCAAGGAGCTGGCGGCCAAGCTGACGGAAAAGGGTATTGACGTGAAATACGCCATCCACCCCGTGGCAGGCCGCATGCCCGGCCACATGAACGTGCTGCTGGCCGAGGCCGAGGTGCCTTACGACCAGGTCTTCGAGATGGAAGACATCAACGGCGAGTTCGGCCAGGTGGACGTGGTCATCGTGCTGGGCGCCAATGACGTGGTCAACCCCGTGGCGCTGCAAAAGGGCAGCCCGATCTACGGCATGCCCATTCTGGAGGCCTACAAGGCCAAGACTGTCATCGTCAACAAACGCTCCATGGCCGCAGGCTACGCCGGGCTGGACAACGAGCTGTTCTACATGGACAAGACCATGATGGTCTTTGGCGATGCCAAGAAGGTGGTGGAGGACATCACCAAGGCCATTGAGTAAACCCAACTCTCCACGGGGCCGCAGCCTGGGCGCTGCGGCCTTTGTGTTTTCTGTAGCGAAGAAAAAAACCATGAACAAACAGGAATGGGCCGCTGGCCTGGAAATCAATGGCATCACGCCGCCGCTGTCGCTCAAGGACTTTCGCCTCATCGCTTTTGATATGGACTCCACGCTGGTCACTTCCGAGTGCGTGGACGAGATTGCCGACGTGGTGGGCAAAAAAGCCGAAGTGGCCGCCATCACCGAAGCGGCCATGCAAGGCGTGATTGCCGATTACAAGGAAAGCCTGCGCCAGCGCGTGGCTTTGCTCAAGGGCGTGACGCTGGAGCAGCTCGAGCAGGTTTACGCCCAGCGCGTCGCGCTCACGCCGGGCGCGCAGGAGTTGGTGCAGGCGTGCCAGCAGGCCGGGCTGAAAACCTTGCTGGTCTCGGGCGGCTTCACCTTTTTCACCGATCGCGTCAAAGCGCGCCTGGGGCTGGATTTTTCTCGCTCCAATTGGCTGGAGGTTGAGGGCGGCGTGCTCACCGGCCGCATGCGCGACCAATCCTGGGGCGATATCTGCGATGGCGAAGAAAAGCGTCGCGCGGTGCTGGATTTGGCCTCGCTCATGGGCATTGCGCCCGGGCAGGTCATCGCCGTAGGCGATGGCGCCAACGACATTCCCATGATGCAGGCCGTGGGCCTGTCGGTGGCCTTCCACGCCAAACCGCGCGTGCGCTCGGTGGCCAAGGTCAGCATCAACCAGGGCGGGCTGGATCGCTTGCTGGAAGTGGTGCAGCCTTGAGGGCCTGTTCAAAATCCCTGCGCGGCGGGCAATGAAGCGGATCAAAACTTGTATTTCATATCAAGGTAAATATAGTTTCATGTCTGTATTGCCGAAATTGGGCGAATTTTTTTCTTTTGAAATGTAAAAATACTGTAATGCAGGCGTGTTTTCGGGCCTGCTCCCATCGCCCTTCAGAAAAACCAACGCGCTACGCCAGTTTTCTGGCGCGGCGCGTTGTTTTTTGGGGCAGTGGCGTGAAGCGGGTTTTTTACGCCTGGGGTTTTTCAGCGCCCGCTTCAGTGGCAGGGCTTGCATTCGCCTCCGCCGCATGCAGCGCGGTATCGGCTTCGCCCTGGGCATGGGTGGGGGGCGCGCCGCGCCGCAGGGGTTGCATGGGGCCAACCAGCGCATACCAATCAATGTGGCGCGTGCCCAGCATCAGCGCGGCCAGGGCGGCGAACAGCAACAGGCTGCCCATGAGCAAGGCGTTGTCCTCCGAGAGCAAGATGGCGTAGAGGATGCCGTACAGCGCCGCAATCCCCGCGCCAAAGGCTGCGCCGTGCCAGCGGTTGCGCAGCGCCGCGCCCAGGTACAGGCTCAGCAGCGTCACGCAGGCCAGCGCGGCAGCGAGGTAGGACAGCCAGAACGGCAAATGCTCGGACAGCGAGATCAGCAGCAGAAAGAAAATCGCCAGCGCCGCGCCCGCCAGCAGGTATTGCATGGGGTGGATGGGCAGGCGGCGCGTGGTTTCGATGAGGAAAAAGGCGGCAAACGTCAGTGCGATGAACAGCAGCCCGTATTTGACCGCGCGCACGGCTTGGGCGTAGATGTTGACGGGATCAAAAAACGTGATTTGCAGCGATTCGCGCTCGGCATGCGCTCCGCTGGCCGCGTGCAGGGCGCGCTGGTAGTTGCGCGCCAGGTGCGAAACGCTCCAGTTGGCGCTGTAGCCCTCGGCGCTGACCTCGCGCGTGTCGGGCAGAAAACGGCCCTGGAAGCTGGGGTGGGGCCAGTTCGAGCGCATCTGCACTTGCGTGAACTGCGCCGTGGGCGCAATGGCCAGGCGCTGCGAACCCATCAAATCCAGCTCCAGCTTGAAGGGCCAATCGTGCGCCTGGCCCAGATCGATGTCGCCCAGATCGGCGTGGATGGCGGGCGATGGCAGCACGTCGCGGCTGCCAGCCTGGAAGGCGGCGCTGCGCTCGCCGATGTGCACCTGGGGGTTGTTGCCGATGCCGCGCTGGTCGCTCACGCCCAGCACCAAAAAGGCCCGCGCGCCCAGCAGGCGGCTGGGCTGGGGGTGTTGCGCCGCCAGCGCCTGGGCCAGCTCGGGCACGCCGATGCGCCCTTGCACCTGCCATTGCGAGCGGTACAAATTGGCGTGGTAGATGCCGCGCTGGCGCTTTTCCACCTGCGCCTGGCCGGTGAGCTGCACGGTTTGCGGGGCGATCACGCGCGAGCCCTCGACGATGCGGGCGTGCTCTTTATGGTGCCCGGTGAGCGCGTCGGTTTGCACCTCGCGCACTTCTTCGCGGTATTCGATCAGCAGCAAGGGGCCGATGAGGGTTTGCTCGCCCGCGGCGGAGGCGGCGATGTTGTCCGCTACCGATTCCTGCGCGTGTTGCCGTTCGCGGATTTGCGACCAGATCATGGACAGCGCAATTTGCAGCACGATCACGATCGCGCCGATGGTGACGATTTTGGTGGCCAGTCGAAAAGGCATGGTTGCTCCCGGAAGGTATGCGCGGCAGGGCGCGCGATGCGCCGCAGTGTGGCGGGCCCGGGAGAAAAAACCGCGAACGCAGCAAGAAGCCGTGCGAAGCCGGTGTGAAGTGTGCAGCGCGGGCGTGAAAAAAGCGGGCAAAAGCCCGCTTTTTTCAAATCAAAAAGAAAACAAATCACCTTATTTTGGCATGATGGTATTGAAATTGAATTCAGTTTGATTTGTAATTCTGGTGGAGGGCCGGGAGGGCTGCTCAGTAGATGTCCACGCCAAAGTAGCGTTCGGAAATCTTCTGGTAGCTGCCATCGGCGCGGATTTCTTCAATGGCTTTGCTGAAGCGGTCGCGCAGGGCGGTTTCGCCTTTGCGCACGGCCACGCTGGCCTTGCCTTCGGTGCCGGGGATGTCGCCCAGCAGCTTGCAGCAATCCTTGCCGCTCTTGTTGAGCCACTCCAGCAGCGGCAGCTTGTCGTGGACGATGGCGTCCAGGCGGCCGTTGATGAGGTCGGTGCCCGCTTCATCGGGCGTGGGGTAGAGCTTGACGTCGGCGCCGGCCTTGCCATAGACGTCCTCGGCATACGCGCCTTGCGTGCTCGACGATTGCGCGCCCACGGCCTTGCCTTTCATGGAGGCGGCGGCCACGTCGGCGATTTTGGAGTCCTTGGGCACGGCCACGGCCAGCGAGGCGCGGTAGTAGGGCTTGGAGAAGTCCACCTGGCGGCTGCGCTCCTCGGTCTCGACCATGGAGGAGACGATGGCGTCGAACTTCTTGGCCATCAGTGCGGGGATGATGCCGTCCCAATCCTGCGCCACCAGCTCGCACTTGGCCTGCATCTTGGCGCACAGGGCGTTGGCGATGTCCACGTCAAAGCCGTGCAGCTTGCCCGAAGCATCCACGGCGTTGAACGGAGGGTAGGCCCCTTCGATGCCGATGCGGATGGTGTCTTGCGCCTGCGCGCTCAGCGGCGCCAGGGCGCACAGGCTGGCAGCGGCCAGCAGGGTTTTGAGAGTTTTCATGGGTGATCTCCTTGTGTGTGTGTTGAGAGGGGAGAGGAGGGAAACGCGCGATTGTGCCGGGCTTTTGGCGCATGCCCGGCGCATTTGGGGCGTGGCGCGCGGGCGGCGCATGTCCCGCTGATGGGCGGCTCACGTGTCTTTGCTGACGGTGATGGTGGGGAATTTGTGCGTGTAGTCCTTGCCGCGCCGGGCGATTTTGGCCCCCACGCGGTGGGCGATGGCGCGGTACCGGGCGGCGATGGCCCCTTGCGCATCGGCCACCACGCTGGGCGCGCCGCCATCGGCTTGCTCGCGGATGCGGATATCCAGCGGCAGCGCGCCCAGGTAGTCGATGCCGATGTCGGCAGCCAGGCGCTGGCCGCCATCGGCGCCAAAGATGTGCTCGGCGTGGCCGCACTGGCTGCACACGTGCACGGCCATGTTCTCCACCAGCCCAAGGATGGGCACGCCGACTTTCTCGAACATGCGAATGCCTTTGCGCGCGTCGATCAGGGCGATGTCCTGCGGCGTGCTGACAATCACCGCGCCGGTGACGGGCACGCGCTGGGCGATGGTGAGCTGCACATCGCCCGTGCCCGGCGGCATGTCGATGAGCAGGTAATCCAAATCGCTCCAGTTCGTCTGGCGCAGCATTTGCTCCAGCGCCTGCACCACCATCGGCCCGCGCCAGACCATGGCGTCGTCGGGCTCGATCAGAAAGCCGATCGACATGGCCTGCACGCCGTGCGCGTGCAGCGGATCCATGGTCTTGCCGTCCACGCTGCGGGGCCGCTCGTGCACGCCCAGCATGGTGGGCATGCTGGGGCCGTAAATATCGGCATCGAGCAAGCCCACGCGCGCGCCTTCCTGCGCCAGCGCCAGCGCCAGATTGGCGGCGGTAGTGCTTTTGCCCACGCCGCCCTTGCCCGAGGCCACCACCACGATGTTGCGCACCTGCTCCAGCACCTTGATGCCCGGCTGCACGGCGTGCGCGGCGACTTTGAGAGCAAAGTCCACCTGCACCGATTGCGCGCCCGCGCTGCGCGCGGCGGCCTCGAACTGCGCGCGCAGGCCCTCGTGCAGCGACTGCGCCGGATACGGCATCTGCACCGTCAAATGCACGGCATCGCCCTCGATGCGCATATCGGCAATGCGTTTGCTGGAGACGAAATCCTCGCCTTGAAAATCTTTCACGCCCGCAAGTGCTGCGAGCAGGGTTTGTTGCTGCACCATGTTTTTTTATGAGAAGTTGTGGGGGAGGGCGCTGGCCTGATGGGCGGCCGTGCGCGCAAAAGGCCCGCAGGGGCCGCGCAAGGCAGGGGCGCAGCACGGGGGCGGCAGAAGGGGCCGCGGGCGCGCTGGCCTGGCGGGACAAAAAACGGGCTTTCTGGCACACTCTCGCCCCCCGATTCGGGCCACCGTCTCGGGCTTTCAGCGCCCCTTTGTTTCAGCTTCATCCCATCGTGAAAATCACTATCCCGCGCCACACGCTTTTCGGTTTGCTGCTGCGTTCGCCTTGGTGGGTCAGCATTATGCTGGCGCTGGCCCTGGCGGCTGTTCTGGGGGTGTTTATCCCGCGCGAATACGCACTTTTTGCACTGGCGGGCACCTTTCCCTTGCTGGTGATCGGCCTGCTGGCGTTTTGGCAGCAATGGCGCACGCCCAGCGATGAAAAGCGCGCGGCGGCGCTGGAGCAGGTGCGGCACATGGGGTGGGACGATTTTGCCCAGCGCCTCACCCATGCCTGGCGCGTGCTGGGCGTGCATGCCAGCGCGTCGGAGCACCGCGGCGCCGATTGGCGCATCGCCCGCGAGGGGCAGTACACGCTGGTGTATGCCCGGCGCTGGAAAGCCTCGGTGCACGGGCTGGAGCCGGTGCGCCAGTTGGCCGCCGCGATGCACGACAGCGGCATTGGCCAAGGGCTGTACCTGGCCGCAGGCGGTGAGGTCAGCCCCTCGGCGAAGCGCTTTGCGCGTGAGCACAACATCCAGATTTGGCTGGGTGATGAGCTTTCGCTGTTGCTGCTGGGCAAGCAGCCGGAGTGATCGACTTCTTTTGCCAATCAAAGGAAATAACCAAAACAGCCCGCGGCTTGATGGACAAGCCACGGGCTGTTTTTTCATGACCGATTGATTGGCATGGCCGGTTGCCCGGTTGTGGCAACAGGTACTCAGCGCGGGTGCACCTGCGCCAGCGCCTGCGCCAGGTCGGCCTGCAAATCGTCGGGGTGTTCCAGCCCGATGCACAGGCGGATCACGCGCGCGCCTTGCACGTGGTGCGCGCCGGGGCGCCGGGCGCGGCCTTGCAGGTCGTAAGCCATCACCAGGCTTTGCGGCCCGCCCCAGCTATAGCCAATGCCAAAGAGCTGCAAGGCTTCGCAGAAACGGTCGATGTGCGCGCCCGTCCACGAAGCATGCGGCGCAAAGGAGAAGATGCCCGCCGCCGCGCCCTGGCCGCCCCAGTCGTTGGCCGCCTGGCCGCAGATTTGTTGCCAATAGGCATGGCCGGGGGCGCCGGGCAGGGCCGGGTGCAGCACCTGGGCCACGGCCTCGTGCCCGGCCAGAAAGCGGGCCAGTTGGCGCGCCGCGCGGTCTTGCGCCTGGTAGCGCACGGCGATGCTGGGCAAGCCGCGCAGCACGGCTTCCACATCGTTCATGCCCACGCCCAGGCCGAGCTGCATGTGGCGGCGCTTGAGGGTTTTGAGCATTTCGTCATCGCGCGTGCAAATGCTGCCCATCAGCACATCGCCGCCGCCGCTGGGGTATTTGGTCAGGGCGTGCACGCTCACGTCCAGCCGCAGGGGCTGGCCATCGGGGCCGGCCAGGTCGAAGGGGGCGAAGGCCAGCCCCGCGCCCCAGGTGTTGTCCAGCGCCGTCAGCACGCCGCGCGCGTTGCACACGGCCAGCAGGCCAGCCAGATCGGGGAATTCCATGCTGATGGAGCCAGCCGCTTCCAGCCAGACCAGGCGCGTGTTGGGCTGGATGCGCGCGGCCAGGCCGGCGGCGTCCAGCGGGTCGTAAAACGTGTGGGTGACGCCGAAATCGCCCAGGCAATCGGCAATGAACTCCTGATTGGGGCCGTACAAATTCAGCGGCAGCAGCACCTCGTCGCCCGGGCGCAGCAGCGCCAGGTTCACCAGTGTGACGGCGGCCAGCCCGCTGGGCGCGAGCAGGCAATGCCTGGCCCCTTCCAGATGGGCCAGGCGCTCCTCCAGCACGAAGCTGGTGGGCGTGCCGTGCAGGCCGTAGGTGTAGCTGGTCTTGAAGGCCCAGTCGCGCTGGCGCACTGCGTCCATGCTGGGAAACAGGATGGTGGAGGCTTTGTGCACCGCCACTGCCGTGCCCGCAAAACCGGCTGGCGGCTGGTAGGGGTGGTGGATGAGCGAAGTAGCAAGGCGGGGCGTGGGGCGTGGCGCGGTCATGACAGGGGGGACAATCTCGGGGTTTGCATGGAATAACGGCAATGCACGGCCTGTTGCGGCAGCAGGCGCATGGCAGTGCATGGGGCCGCGATTCTGCCGTTATTTCGCGCGCCGTTCCCCCCGCTTGCACAGAAAGGAGTTTTCATCGTGGATCGCACCATCGTCGTCATCGTGGGCAGCTTGAGCGCCCAATCCCTCAACCGCCGTCTGGCGCAGGCGCTGGTGCGCCTGGCGCCGCCGGGCGTGCGGTTCGAGTGGATGGAGCTGGGCGATTTGCCGCTGTTCAACCGCGATGCGGAGCGCCAGCCTTGCGCGGCGGTGGCGCGCATCAAGGCCCAGGTGGCGCAGGCCGACGGGCTGCTGTTTGTGACGCCGGAGCACAACCGCTCCATCCCCGCCGCGCTGAAAAACGCCATCGACCACGGCTCGCGCCCCTCGGGGCAAAGCGTGTGGTTCGACAAGCCCGGCGCCATCATCGGCGCCTCCCCCGCGCCCGCAGGCGCGGCCGTGGCCCAGCAGCATTTGCGCGCCATTCTTTCCTCACAAGGCGTGGTGCTGATGACGGGGCCTGATCGCTGCGTGCAGTGCGACGAGGCCAGCTTCACCCCCGAGGGCGATTTGGACGAGACCCTGCGCCCGCGCTTGCACAAATGGCTGCATGCGTTTGTGCAGTGGGTGCACAAGCAAGGGCCGGCGTGAAGCAGGGGACGTCGGATTGTTTACAAATCAATGTAAATTTAATTTGAATACCATATTGCCTAAATATAGGCATTTATTTTCTTATTGATTTGTAATTAAGAGGGCTTGACCGGCCTCGGCCTGCACCAGATCCGCAAACGTCTCGCGCGCGCGAATCAGCTCATGCCGGTCGCCATCGACCAGCGCCTCCGCCGCGCGCGGGCGGCTGTTGTAGTTGCTGGCCATGCTCATGCAATACGCGCCCGCCGAGCACACGGCCAGCCAGTCGCCTTGGCGCACATGCAGATGGCGCTCGCGCCCCAGCCAGTCGCCGCTCTCGCACACGGGGCCGACCACGTCGTACACCTGCCCCTGCACGCCCGCAGCCGGGGTTTGGCGCAAGGGCGCGATGGCGTGAAAAGCCTCGTACAGCGCCGGGCGGGGCAAATCGTTCATCGCGGCATCGACGATGCAGAAATGCCGCTCCTCGCCCGGCTTGAGGTAAAGCACCTCGGTCACGCACACGCCCGCATTGCCCACCAGCGAGCGGCCCGGCTCGGTCATGAAATGGCGCTGGCCAAAGCCGCGTGCATCGGCGCGCGCCAGGATTTGCGCCCACAAATCGCCCGCGCGCGGCGGCTGCTCGTCCTGGTACTGAATGCCCAGCCCGCCGCCGCAATCGATGTGCGAGAGGGCGATGCCCTCGGCCTCCACCGCCGCCACCAGATCCAGCAGGCGATCTAGCGCATCCAGATACGGCGCGCCCGTGGTGATTTGCGAGCCGATGTGGCAATCGATGCCCTTGACGGCAATGCCCGGCAGGCTGGCCGCCAGCCGGTAGGCCGCCAGCGCCTGATCGTGGGCGATGCCGAACTTGTTGCTTTTCAGGCCGGTGGAGATGTAGGGGTGGGTTTGCGCATCCACATCCGGGTTCACGCGCAGGCTGACGGGCGCTTGCACACCCAGGCTTTGCGCCACCTCGTTGAGAGTGTGCAGCTCGGCCAGGCTTTCCACGTTGAAGCAGCCCACGCCCTTTTGCAGCGCCAGACGCATTTCCTCGCGCGTTTTGCCCACGCCGGAGAACACGATGCGCGCCGCATCGGCCCCTGCCGCCAGTGCGCGCAGCAGCTCGCCGCCGGAGACGATGTCGAACCCGCAACCGCGCTGGGCGAAATAGCGCAGGATGGCCAGATTGGAATTGGCCTTGACGGCGTAATGGATGCTCACCTGCCGCCCCTGCACGCCCGCCAGATAGGCATCGAGCGCGCTGCCCAGCGCCGCCTTGGAATAGACGAACAGCGGCGTGCCGTAGGTCTGGGCCAGCGTGTGCAGCGGCACGTTCTCAACGAACAATTGGCCGTCTTGGTAATGGAAAAAGGGCGAACCGGGCAATGTGGACATGGCAGGGGAAGGAGCAAACACGACAAAAGCCACGCAGCAAGGCGTGGCCGCAGAGTTGTTGAGGCGGCTTTTTGAACAGGCTCTTGAAAGCTAAGAACCCGCAGCGCCCGCAGGCGAAGGCGCATGCGAGGGCGCGGTGGCGGGTGCGGGTTCGCCAACAGATGCGGGGGACGCGGGTGGCGTGGCATCGGGCAGGTACAGCGGCCCGGTCTGGCCACAGCCGCCCAGGGCGGTGGCCGCAGCGGCTGCCAGGGCCAGTGGCGCAGCGGCGCGAATTACAATTTCTGCGAAGAAAGGCATCGCGCCATTGTAAATAGACGCCCCCAACGAAAGCGACATGACAGACCTGGAATACGCCGATTTGGCCGATGCCCTGCTTTTGCAGATCGAGCAGGCTTGCGACCGCATCACCGAAACCACCGAGATCGACCTGGACGCCCAGCGCGTAGGCGGCATGGTGACGATTGTTTTCCCCAACCGTTCGCAAATCGTGGTCAACCAGCAAAAGCCGCTGCACGAAGTGTGGCTGGCCGCGCGCGCAGGGGGCTTTCATTTCAAACACGAGCAAGGCCGCTGGCAAGACACCAAAGGCATGGGGGAGTTTTTCGCCCTGCTCAACCGTTTTGCCTCGGAGCAAAGCGGCCAGGCGCTGGATTTTTCCCCCGTCTGAAGCGCGCAGCCGCGCAAGTGCGCTGGTTTAGAATTTTTCCGCATTGAACACGGAAGGGGGAGGGGGCAGCGGCCCTTGCTTTGCGCGGGTTCGCCCGCGCTGCCCGCCCGCATTGGCGTAGCCCGTTGGCGCATCCCGTTGGTGCATGGCATCGGCGCGGGGTTTGCGCATTGATCCAGGACGTTCCCATGAAAACATCATCGCTCAAGTACCTCGGTGCGGCTTTGCTGGCGCTGTACGGCACGGCTGCGTTGGCGCAGCAGCGCGTGTACCGCTGCGGCAACGAGTACACCAATGCCGCCAGCGCCGCCAAGCGCAAGGATTGCCGCCTGGTGGAGGACACCAACGTCACCATCATCCAAAGCTCCGCGCCGCGCCGCGCCAGCGCTTCCAGCGGCTCCGGTGCGGGCGCGTCCGCATCGTCTGCGCCCCGTGCAAACGGCGCGGCCCCGTCATCCGCGCCCCGGGTGGCCAACAACGCCCAGCGCGACCGCGATGCCGATGCGCGCGCCATCTTGCAGGCCGAGCTGCGCAAATCGCAGGAGCGCCTGCGCGCCCTGCAAGAGGAGTACAACGGCGGCGCGCCGGTGCGCACGGCGCTGGAGCTGCGCAACCCGCAAGGCTATATCGAGCGCACGGCGGAGCTGAAGGCCAATATCGAGCGCACCCAGGCCGATATCGAGGGGATTCAGCGCGAAATCAACCGCTTGCGCTGAACGCCGCGCAGGCTTGGGCCTTGCCACAGGCCCCGGATGCCCGCAGTCTGCAAGGGCTGCGGGTTTTCTTTATCAAAGGAAAATTGAATTCCCTTAAATATTGCCGAAACAAGGGTATTTCATTTCTTTTGATTTGTAATTTTTTGGACGCTCGCGCCCCGTTCACAGCCGCTCGCGCAAAAAGGCGGCGATGGCTGCATGCGCCTGGGCGGCTTCGGGCAGGGCGCGGCCCATTTTGATGAATTCATGCGTCACGCCCCGGTACAGCTCCAACTGCACGGGCACGCCCTCCATGCGCAGGCGGTCGGCGTAGGCGATGCCTTCGTCCACCAGCGCATCGCACTCGGCCAGCACCAGCAGGGCGGGGGCAGCGCCCTCCAGCTCGGGCGCCAGCAGCGGGGCAAAGCGCCAATCCTCGCGCTGGGCGCGGTCGATGTAGTGCTGGAAAAACCAGGTGAGAAGCGCCTCGGTCAGCACGGGGCCGGTGGCAAAACGCTGGTGCGAGGCGGTGTCCTGGTGCGCAGTCGTGCCGGGGTAAATCAGGCATTGCGCTTGCAGCGGCAGGCCCGCATCGCGCGCCATCAGCGCCAGCACAGCGGCCAGGGTGCCGCCTGCGCTGTCGCCCGCCACGGCCAGGCGCGCCGGGTTCAGGCCCCAGTCGCGGCCATGCCGGGCCAGCCATTGCAGGGCGTCCCAACTGTCCTCCACCGCAGTGGGAAAACGGTATTCGGGCGCCAGCCGGTATTCCAGCGAGAGCACGGCCGCCTGCGCGCCTGCGGCTATGCGGGCGCACAGCACATCGTGCGTGCCAATGCCGCCGATGGTGAAGCCGCCGCCGTGCAGGTAAAGCACGCCCGGCAGCGTTGCGGGCAGCGGCGATGCGGCAGGCGGGCAGGCGGCACCGGGCGGGCTGGGCAGATACAGGCGATAGGGCAGGGGATGGCCATCGCGCGCGGGCAGGCAGCCATCGCGCCAATGCACGCCCGGCGGCATGTTTTCTTCCAGCACCTGGGCGGCCTGGCTGTAGCTTTGGCGCGCTTGTTGCGGCGTTTGCGTGTGCATGGGCGGCAAGGCCGCGCGCGCCATGCCCAGCACGACGCCGCGCATGGCCGGCGTCAGCTCAGGCCACCAGGGTTGTTGGGTGGGGTCTTGGTGCATGGGGGGGCGGGGAAGTGGGGGGAAATCAACAGGGGCGCGAGGCGGGATCATCCGGCCGGCTTGGCCGAGCGCGCCCGCAGCACCGTCGCCAGCAGGCCGCCCAGCACGATCAGCGCCACGCCCACCCAGCCCCACAGGCCGATGCGCTCTTGCCCAAACAGCAGCACGCTGTAGAGCGAGGCGAACAAGATGCCCGAGTATTGCAAGCTGGCCACGACCAGCGTATTGCGCGCGCTGGCGGCGGTGGAGTAGGCATGCGTCATGCACATTTGCCCCAGGGCGGCCAGCAGCCCGATGGGCAGCAGCCACCAGGCGGCGGGCGTGAGCAGCGTGTGCACGTCAGAGGCCAGCATCACCAGCGCGCCCGCGCCCGCGCTGCCCGCGGCAAAGTAAAACACCACGCGCGTTTCCGGCTCGCCCATGCGCGCCAGCACCACCACCTGCATATAGGCCAGGGCGGCGAGCATGCCGGAGATCAGGCCCACCAGCGCCGCAAAACTTTGCTGGCTGGCAAAGCTGGGGCGCAGCATCAGCGCCACGCCCACAAAGCCCAGCATGATCGCCAGCAGCAGCCCGCCGTGCAGCGGCGGGCGCGCCTGGCCGGGGCGCGGCCGCCAGCTCAGCAGCGCGCTGGCGACGACGAACACGCCAATCCACACGCTGCTCATGTAATTGAGCGTCATCGCCGTGGCCAGCGGCAGCTTGCCCAGCGCATAAAACCACGCCCCCAGCGCGCCTACGCCCACAATGCTGCGCCAGGCGTGCATGCCGGGGTAGCGCGTAGCCAGCGACACGCCCTGACGCCACGCCAGCAGGCCCAGAAACGCCATGCCGATCAGCCCGCGGTAAAACACCATCTCCGCCGCCGTGAAATGGGCCGAGGCAAACTTCACGCACACCCCCATCGTGGCGAATAAAAAGGTGGCCAGAACCATCCAAAGCGCGTGCATGGTGCTTCCCGGAGCAAAAGGGGGCGAGTGTAGGGGGCTTTGCAGCGGGCGGGCGGGCGGCAGTGGTCAAAAGCGGCAAGCGCGGCGGGCCTGTCAATCATTGCCAAACCATCGGAAAAGCAACTTGATTGCCATCAAGCCGAAACAGGGTGGTTTTTTTGCCTTTGAATTGCAATTCATGGAATATGGGATTGCAATTCAAAGAAAATGGAGATTGTTGCAAAAATTGCCTTTCTTTTCTCATTGATTTGTAAAGCCAGTATTTTGGGCGCGTCACCCCCACGTCCGCCCTGCCAGCGCGCCCCACCGTGCCCAATTTTCGCCAGAGCCGGGCCGAGCATCCCTAGAATCGCTCGCCCGTTCTGCCGCGCCCCCTCTCATCCATTTCGCCCATTGAGTCCAGCGCGCCAGGGCAGGGTTTGTCCGCTTTTGCCCGCCATGACTTCATCCCCCTTGCCGCCCGCTCTCCCCCCGCCTGCGCCTGCCCGCGCGCCCGATTTGTTGCAGCGCAGCCTAGCCGCGGTGTGGCACCCCTGCACGCAAATGCAGCACCACCTGGCCGCAGGCCCCAACGCCCTGCCGCTGTTGCCCGTCGTGCGCGGGCAAGGCGTGTGGCTGTATGGCGAGGCGGGCCAGCGTTGGCTGGACGGCATCAGCTCGT
>JAUMYU010000094.1 GCA_030528485.1 Comamonadaceae bacterium | reverse complement strand
ACCAGCGGCTTTGCAGCGCCCAGACGCTGTGGTCGTTGAGCACGCCGTGGATCAGGATCAGCCAGGGCTGGCCCGGCTTGTGGGCAGCGCCGCCGGTGTAGGCGTAAAGCGGATGGCCCTGGACGGAGATGTGCATGGGGTGGCCTTTTCGTGGACGGGTTTTGGGCTGGCTTGCGGCTAGTTCAAATCAGCCGCAGCAAGGTATTGCGTGGGCTGGCCGGGGGTGAGGATGCAGACTTTACTGGCCATGATGCGCGCTTCGTTTTTGTTGTGGGTCACGAGGATGGCGGTGTGGCCCATGCGCTGGAGGATGTCTCGCACTTCCTGCGCCAGGCGCTCGCGCAGGTCGGTGTCGAGGTTGGAGAAAGGCTCGTCGAGCAGCAGCAGCTCGGGCGCGGGGGCCAGGGCGCGCGCCAGGGCCACGCGCTGCTGCTGGCCGCCGGAGAGTTCGTGCGGCCAGGCTTTGGCCGATTGGGGCAGGCCGACCAGTTCGAGCATTTCCTGCACGCGCTTGTGGCGCTGCGCACGGCCCAAGGCGCGCAGGCCGAAGGCGACGTTGTGCCAGACGTTGAGGTGGGGGAACAGGGCGTAGTCCTGAAACATCATGCCTACGCGGCGCTTCTCTGGCGCCAGCGTGCGCCGGGGGCTGGAGAGTTCGACGTCTTGCAGCCGGATGTGGCCGCTGCGCAGCGGCTCAAAGCCTGCGATGGCGCGCAAGATGGTGGATTTGCCGCAGCCAGAAGGCCCCAGCAGGCAGGCGATCTCGCCGCGCGCCAGTTGCAGAGAGAAGTCGCAGACGATTTCACGCAGCCCCTGGGGGGTGTCGTAGCCCAGGCGCAGGGCGTGCAGGTCGAGAAAAGCGGTCATGGCAGGCAAAGGTGCGGTTGGGCGGCTCAGGCGGCGGCATCCACGGCCATGCGGGTGCGCGCCAGCAGGATGACGGGCAGCAGCCCCGCCAGCACGATGGCCAGGGCGGCGATGGCGCCTTCTTCATAAGTGCCGCGCGCGGCTTCGGCATACAGGCGCGTGGCGAGGGTGTCGAGGTTGAGCGGGCGCAGCAGCAAGGTGGCGGGCAGCTCTTTCATGGTGTCCACAAACACCAGCAGCGCGCCAGCGGCCAGGGCAGGCTTGAGCAAGGGCAGATGCACGCGGCGCAAGGCGGCGGCGCTGCCGTGGCCCAGCAGGCGCGCCGCTTGCTCCAGCGATGGGGGGATGCGGCTTAGCCCCGCTTCGAGCGAGCCGACCGTCACCGCCAAAAAGCGCAGCGTGCAGGCCAGCACGATGGCGGCCATGCTGCCCATGAGCCACAGGCGGCTGTCGCGCAGCAGCGCGGAGAGGGCGCTATCGGCCAGCGCCAGCGGCGTGAGCAGCCCAATGGCGAGGATGGTGCCGGGGATGGCATAGCCCAGGCTGGCGATGCGGGCGCAGGCGCTGGCCCAGGCGGCGCGCTGGCCTTGCACGCGCACGCGCGCCTGCCAGGCCAGCAGCAGGCCCAGCGCCAGGGCCACCAAGGTGGCGGCGCAGGCGATGGCCAGGGTGTTGAGCAGGCTTTGCCACAGCTCGGGGGAGATGGGCGATTGCTCCATGCGGCGGATACCGGCATGGGCCAGATAGCCCGCCGGGGCGAGAAAGCCCAGCAGCACCGGCAGGCTGCCCAGCGCCAGCGCCAGCAGGGCGGGCGCGCCGCGCAGGGTTTTGGGTTGCATGGGGCGCATGCGCTGGGTGGTGGCAAAACGCTGGCGCTGGCGCGCGCGGCGCTCCAGCAGGATCAGGCCCACCACCAGCACCAGCATCAGCAAGGCCATTTGCGCCGCGCCGCCCAGGTCCGAGCGCGCCACCCAGGTGGTGTAAACCGCCACCGTCATGGTGCGCACGCCGAGGAATTCGGATGCGCCGATGTCATTGAGCGTTTCCAGCAAGGCCAGCGACAGGCCCACGGCAATGGCCGGGCGCGCCAGCGGCAGGGCCACGCGCCAGAAGGCGCTGGCGGCCGTGCAGCCCAGGCTGCGGGCGGCTTCGAGCAGGCTGGCCGACTGGCTCATGAACATGAAGCGGGTGCTCAAGTACACGTAGGGGTAGAGCACCAGCGCCAGCAAAGCCATTGCGCCGGGCAGCGAGCGCACATCGGGCAGTCGCCATTCGCGCGCGCTGCTGTAGCCCAGCCATTCGCGCAGCAGGGTTTGGACGGGGCCGATGGGGTGCAGCAAATCCAGATAGGCATAGGCCATGACGTAGCTGGGCATGGCCATGGGCAGCAGCAGCGCCCAGACCAGCACGCCCCGGCCAGGGAATTGGTAGGCTGTGACCAGCCAGGCCGCGCCCGTGCCGATCAGCGTGACCAACACTCCCACCCCGGCAAGCAGCCACAAGGTGTTGCGCGCCGCTGTGGGCAGCACGTAGGTGAATTGGTGCGCCCAGTGCTGCCAGTCGCCGCCCAGGGCGTGCCAGAGCAAGGCCGCCAGTGGCGCCAGCGCCAGCAAGGCAATGAGCAGGCAGGCCAGGCGCATGGGCCAATCGGTTGGCAGGGCAGGCTTGGCGGAGGCTGGCAGGGGCGAGGCAGTGGCCGTCATGGGTGGAAGATAAAAAAGTGGCGGGTCAAGCCCGCCAGCAGCCGGGGCGTGCCCCGGCGGTCAAGATAAGAGCCTGCTGCGGCTGCTCAGCGGCCCACCATGTTCTCAGGCACCACCCACTGGTCGAACTGCTCGGCCGTCAGGTGGCCGCTGGCAATGGCGGCTTCGCGCAGGCTGGTGCCTTCCTTGTGCGCTTTCTTGGCGATGAAGGCGGCCTTGTCGTAGCCGATGTGCGGGTTCAGCGCGGTGACCAGCATCAGCGAGTTGCCCACCAGCTCGGCGATGCGCTCGCGGTTGGGTTCGATGCCCACGGCGCAGTTGTCGTTGAAGCTGCGCATGCCGTCGGCCAGCAGGCGCACGCTTTGCAGGAAGTTGTGGGCCACCACGGGGCGGAACACGTTGAGTTCGAAGTTGCCCGATGCGCCGCTGATGTTGATGGCCACGTCGTTGCCCATGACTTGCGCGGCCAGCATGGTCACGGCCTCGCTTTGCGTGGGGTTGACCTTGCCGGGCATGATGGAGGAGCCAGGCTCGTTTTCGGGGATGGTGATCTCGCCGATGCCGCTGCGCGGGCCGCTGGCCAGCCAGCGCACGTCGTTGGCGATCTTGGTCAGGCTGGCGGCCAGGGTTTTGAGCGCGCCGTGGGCGTGCACCAGCGCGTCTTGCGAGGCCAGCGATTCGAACTTGTTGGGCGAGGTCACGAAGGGCAGGCCGGTGATGTCCGCCAACTCCTTGGCCACGCCTTCGGCATAGCCCTTGGGCGCGTTCAGGCCCGTGCCCACGGCGGTGCCGCCCAGGGCCAGCTCGCAGAGGTGGGGCAGGGCGTCCTGCACGTGTTTCTTGCCGTGTTCGAGTTGGGCGACCCAGCCGGAGATCTCCTGCCCCAGCGTCAGCGGCGTGGCGTCTTGCAAGTGGGTGCGGCCGATCTTGACGATGCCGTCAAAGGCCTTGGCTTTTTCGGCCAGGGTGTTTTTCAGCAGGTCGATGGCGGGCAGCAGCTTGTGGGTCAGGGCATCGACGGCGGCCACGTGCGAGGCGGTGGGGAAGACGTCGTTGGAGGACTGGCTTTTGTTCACGTCGTCATTGGGGTGCACCAGGCGGGCCTCGCCGCGCTCGCCGCCCAGCAGCTCGCTGGCGCGGTTGGCGATGACTTCGTTGAGGTTCATGTTCGATTGCGTGCCCGAGCCGGTCTGCCAGACCACCAGCGGGAATTCGTCCGGGTGCTTGCCCTCGATCACTTCCTGCGCGGCGGCGATGATGGCCTTGGCTTTTTTCTCGTCCAGCAGGCCCAGCGCGTGGTTGACGGCGGCCGAGGCGCGTTTGACCTGCGCCAGCGCCTTGATGATTTCACGCGGCTGCTTCTCGCCGGAGATGTCGAAGTTCTGCAACGAACGCTGGGTTTGCGCGCCCCAGAGCTTGTCGGCGGGCACTTCGATGGGGCCAAAGGTGTCTTTTTCGGTACGGGT
>JAUMYU010000020.1:6123-35252 GCA_030528485.1 Comamonadaceae bacterium | reverse complement strand
CCACGGCGGTGAGCACGCGGTAGGTGTCCTCGGAAAAGTCCTTGTGGCCGGGCGTATCGAGCAGGTTGATGACGTGGTCGCGGTAGCTCATCTGCATCACGCTGGATGCCACCGAGATGCCGCGCTGCTTTTCGATCTCCATCCAGTCGGACGTGGCATGGCGGCTGGCCTTGCGGCCCTTGACGGCCCCGGCGATCTGGATCGCGCCGGAGAACAGCAACAGCTTTTCAGTCAGCGTGGTTTTACCCGCATCCGGGTGGGAGATGATGGCGAAGGTGCGGCGGCGGCGGGTTTCTTTTTCGAAGGTCACGGTTGAGAGAGGATCAGAGCGATTCAGGGCGCGGGCGGCAACACAAAGCGCCTCGCGGAAGGGGTGAAAAAAAGGGAGAAAAGAAGAAAAAGCGCGCGATTTTAAAAGCGCAATCTCTGCCACCTCTCAGTCGCATCGGGCGGCTTCAAAGGGGAGCTTACGAGCTGGCAGAGCCTTGCTGGGCCTGGCATGGCGCGCCCAGTGCGCAACACGCTCTATGGTATGGTTGCGCCGCGCTTTTGCACCCCCGATTGGCGGCGTGCTAGCGATGGTTCAGTGCCAGAGCCTGTCCTCCCAATCGCCGCACATTGCGCCCGGCCCCGGGGATGAGCGCGGCGCGTGAATTTTGAGGACGGGTTCTCAGACTTGCATGCCATGACAAAACGCTTACACGCCCCCCACTTGAAGCGCCGCTTGCGCGCTGCCGCCCTGCCCGTTTTGGCCGCCACGCTGCTGGCGGCTTGTTCCACAACCCCGTTGCCGCCGTGGGAAGGCCCGGCGCAAAACGCCGTGGTGGTGCGCAACCAGGGCGCCATCACCCATCGCTTGCCGCCCGGCCCCGCAGTGGGCTTGGGGGTCACGGGAGCGGCGGACTACAGCCCGGCGGTGGCCGCGCGTTTTCCCGATCCCGGGGTTCACTACGCCACACCGGGGCTGCAACCTGGCCGCCAGGCGTTTTCGTCCAATGAGGAAGTGCGGGCGTTTTTGCAAGATGCGGCCAACCGCGCCAGTGCAGGCGTGCAGGCGCGGGTGCAAGCCATCGGGCGCTCGCAGATGGGGGCGGAGATGCACGCCGTGTTCATCGCCAAGGGCGCCGCACTCACCCCCGGGAACGCACAGAGCAAACCCACGGTGTTATTCATCGGCCAGCAACATGGCAATGAGCCTGCGGCGGGCGAGGCGCTACTGGTGGTGGCGCAGCAATTGCTCAGCGGCGCATGGTCCAAGGCGCTGGAGCAAGTCAACGTCATCATCGTGCCGCACGCCAACCCCGATGGCACGGCCGCCAACCAGCGCGAGCTGGCCAACCGCATCGACCTCAACCGCGATCACCTGCTGCTGCGCACGCCGGAGGCGCGCGCGCTGGCCCTGCTGGTGCGCGATTACCAGCCGCTGGTGGTGGTGGACAACCACGAATACACCGTAGGCGGGCGCTTCCAGCAAAAATTCCAGGGCCTGCAAGCCTATGACGGCATGCTGCAATACGCCATGACGCCCAATGTGGCCGAGTTCGTCACCCGCGCCGCCAGGGAGTGGTTTGCCCAGCCCATCTTCCAGGCGTGGGAGGCGCAAAACCTGCGCGCGCAGTGGTACTTCACCACCTCTGCCGATATGCAGGACATGGGCTTGCGCATGGGCGGCATCCGCCCCGACACGGGCCGCAACGTCAACGGCCTGAAAAACGCCGTCAGCCTTTTGATTGAAACGCGCGGCATTGGCATTGGCCGCACGCACATCCAGCGGCGCGTGCACACACATGTGATTGCCGCGCACAAGGTGCTGGAGCAAGCCGCTGCGCGCGCCGGGCACCTCAAGCAGGTGCAAGACTTCGTCGCCCGCGATGCCGCCTCGCAAGCCTGCCAGGGCCGCATGGTCATTGATGCGGCGCAACAGCCCGAGCAGCGCGAAATCGCCCTGCTGGATCCGCGCACGGGGGTGGATGTAGTGCGCACCCTGCCGTGGCAATCCTCCCTGGCCATCCGCCCCACGCTGGAGCGCAACCGCCCCTGCGGCTATCTGCTGGGCGAGATGGAGCGCGACGCTGTGGAGCGCCTGCACATGCTGGGCGTGACGGTGCTGCGCGTGGCCGAGCCGGGCAGCCTGCAAGTGGAGGCGTATCAGGAAACCGCGCGCGAAGCCGCCACCCGGCAGGACGTGCGCGGCGCCATGAGCGCCGAAGGCGAAATCCTGCGCATTCGGGCGCAACTGCGGCCCCAGCGCGTGGAAGTGCCCGCAGGCGCGTACTACGTGCCCATGGGGCAGCCGCTGGCCCACCTGATCGCCGCCGCGCTGGAGCCGGATACGCAAAACAGCTACTTCGCCCACCGCATCCAGCGCGATCTGGGCAGCCTGGTGCGCGTGACGGAGCAGCCCACCGCCCTCGTATTCGAGGAAGTGGACTGAGAGCATCGCCCTGCGCAGGCCATCGTGCCCTGCCAGAATCCCTCAGCGCCCCTACGGGGCGCTTTCAATTACAAATCAAAGAAAACAAAATCATGCCATTTCGGCAATTTTGGTATGAAATGAATTTTATTATTGATTTGGAATTAACATGAGCTCCTTCGCCACCCGACTACAACAAGCCGGTTGCATCACCGACGTGCCCGGCATCCGCGCCGGGCATGCCCGCATGGCCGATCGCGCCACCGGCTGCACCGTCATCCTCACCGAGCGCGGGGCCATTGCCGCCGTCGATGTGCGCGGCGCGGCGCCCGGCACGCGCGAAACCGATTTGCTCGCGCCCGGCCAGCTTGTGGAGCACGCCCACGCCATCGCCTTGTGCGGCGGCTCGGCCTACGGGCTGGCCGCTGCCACCGGCGTCATGCAATGGCTGGAGGAGCGCGGCTGGGGGCTGGATACCGGCTACGCCCGCGTGCCCCTCGTGCCCGCCGCCGTGCTGTACGACCTGCTGCTGGGCGATGCGCGCATCCGCCCCGATGCCGCCTGCGGCTGGGCCGCCTGCGAAGCCGCCTGGGGCCAAAGCGGCCCGCTGGCCCAGGGCAATGCGGGCGCGGGCAGCGGCGCCGTCGTCGGCAAGATGTTTGGCCTTGATCGCGCCATGCGCGGCGGCATTGGCTCGGCCAGCCTGCGCGTGGCAGGCGTGACGGTGGGCGCGGTAGTGGCCTGCAATGCCGTGGGCGATGTGCGCCACGGCGGCGATGGCCGCATCCTCGCCGGTGCGCGCCAATCGCCCGAGAGCCTGCAACTGTGCGACGCCCAGCAAAGCCTGCTGGCAGGCGTGCCGCCCCTGCCCGCGCTGGCCGGGGCCAACACCACCATTGGCGTGATCGCCACCGATGCGCCGCTGAGCAAGGTGCAGGCGCAGCGGCTGGCGATGGCCGGGCACGATGGCCTGGCGCGCACCATCACGCCGGTGCACACCATGTCCGATGGCGACACCTTGTTTGCTCTGGCCACCGGCCAGGCCGCCAGCCACCCCGGCATGATGGTGTTGGCCGTCATGGCCGCCGAAGCGGTGGCGCTAGCCACCGTGCGCGCCGTGCTGCATGCCTCGCCGTATGCGGAGCCGGGCTTGCATCTGCCCGCCGCCCAGCCGCTGGCGCAAGGCATGGCGTCATGAGCGTGCGCGCAGGCGCGCAAACGGTTTTCTGATTTTTCTTTTTACCCTTTGACTCATCACTTCCCATGCAAGCCTTGCTTCAGCGCGTGCGCCAAGCCAGCGTGCAAGTCGATGGCCAAACCGTTGGCGCAATCGGCCCCGGCCTGTTGGTGCTGTTGTGCGCCGAATGCGGCGATACGCCCGTGCAAGCCGACAAGCTGCTGGCCAAACTGCTGAAACTGCGCATCTTCAACGACGCGCAAGGGCGCATGAACCGCAGCGTGCAAGATGTGCAGGGCGGCCTGCTGCTGGTGAGCCAGTTCACCCTGGCCGCCGACACGAGCGCAGGCAACCGCCCGGGCTTTTCGCGCGCCGCCCCGCCACAGCAGGCCAGGGCTTTGTACGACTACTTCGTCGCCCAGGCGCGCGCCTTGCACCCCGAGGTGGCCACGGGCATTTTTGCGGCCGATATGCAGGTGATGCTGGTCAATGACGGGCCTGTCACCATCCCGCTGCATATCACGCCCGCATCCGCCTGAATCCGCCTGATTATTTACAAATCAAAAGGAAACAAAAATACCTTGTTTTGGCAACATAGGCATAAAAGTATTTTTACATTGATTTGTAATCAAACCTGCATGGCGCGGCAAATCTGCATCACCAGGCGTTGCAGGGCGCCGTGCGGGTCATGCGGCCAGAGAGGATGGGGCAGCCCCTTGTTGATGCCATCGACCACGTGCGCCGATTGCACCAGGCGCGAGAGCGCAGGCCGACGCAAGCGCGGCGCCACGCGCTCAAACAGCTTCTCCTTGGGCCCCCAAACCCGCGCCTGACGCAAGGCCTGCGGCAGGGGCACGCCTTCATCCAGCGCACAGCGCAGGTGGTACAGGCTGAGCACATCGCCCGCCAGCGTGCTGTGCAGGCGCACAGGCGCTTCGCCCTCGGCCAGCAGGCCCTCCAGAATGCGCTGGCTGCGCACAGATTGGCCCAGCAGGCAGGCGCGCGAGAGGTCGCTGAGGCTGTAGCGCGCCACGTTGAGCACGCTGGCTTCGATCTGCTCGCGCGTCAGCGCCCCCGGCGGGTAGAGCAGCGCCAGTTTTTGCACTTCCTGATGCGCGGCCATGAGGTTGCCTTCCACGCAATCGGCGAAGAAGGACAGCGTTTGCAAGCCCTCATCGCCCGCCGCCACGCTTTGCCCCTGGGCCTTGAGCCGCTGCGCCAGCCAGGCGGGCATATCAGCGCGGGCTACGGGGTCGATGCGCAACACGGCGCCCACACGCTCCAGGGCCGTAAACCATGCGCTTTGCTGCATGGTGCGATCGGCGCGCGGCAGCAAGATCAGCAACAAGGTATCGGGCAACGCGCCGCCGTCCTGGCGCACCTGCGCGGCCTGCTGCGCCAGGCGCACAAAAACCTGTTCGCCCTCTTTGCCCGGCTTGCCCGTGGGCAGGCGCACTTCGACGATCTTGCGCTCGGCAAACAGGCTTTGGCTGGCGCAGGCCGCCACGATGGCAGACCAGTCAAACTGCCGGGCGGCGGCCACAAAGGCTTCGCGCTCGGTAAAGCCCAGGCCGCGCGCGTGGGCGCGGATGGCATCAAGCGCCTCTTGCTCCAGCAAAGGCTCGTCGCCGTGCAGGACGTACAGCGGCTCCAGCCCCTGGTGCAGGTGCGCGGGCAATTGGGGCAAGGTCAACAGCATGGCGGGCCGGGGAGAAAGCAAGAGGATGGGGTCGCCACTGGCGCACACCGAGAGCGGCGGGGGCCCGTCAGTGGCGACACATGGCGTCTGGGCGCGTCACGCGGGCTTGCGCGCGGCCAGCATGTAATTGACGCTGGTATCGTCGCTGAGGCTATAGCGGCCCATGAAGGGGTTGTAGCTCAGGCCCTTGCTCGCCTGCAACTCCAGCCCCGCCTGGCGCAACCAGGCGGCCAGCTCTGCCGGGGTGATGAAGCGCGCCCAATCGTGCGTGCCGCGCGGCAAGATGCGCAGCAGATATTCCGCCCCCACGATGGCGAACAGCCACGATTTGGGATTGCGGTTGAGGGTGGAGAAAAACAGCCAGCCGCCGGGCTTGGCCATCTCGGCGCAGGCGCGCACGATGGCGGCGGGGTCGGGCACGTGCTCCAGCATCTCCATGCAGGTGACGACATCGAAGCTGCCCGCAGCCTCCTGCGCCATGGCCTCGGCGCTGATGCAGCGGTAGGCGATATTGGGCGTTTGCGCCTCCAGCGCGTGCAATTGCGCCACGCTCAAGGATTTTTCAGCCAAATCGATGCCATCCACCCAGGCTGCACCCGCACGGGCCATGGCATCGGCCAAGATGCCGCCGCCGCACCCCACATCCACGATGCGCTTGCCTGCCAAGCCGCCCGCTCGCCGGGCAATCCACTCCAGGCGCA
Organism: Comamonadaceae bacterium; assembly: GCA_030528485.1. Taxonomy (GTDB): domain Bacteria; phylum Pseudomonadota; class Gammaproteobacteria; order Burkholderiales; family Burkholderiaceae_C; genus Lampropedia. The sequence continues at coordinate 29,262 of JAUMYU010000020.1, read as the reverse complement.
AGGGGTTGATGGCATGCAGGGGGCGAAATTCCCCGTCCGGATCCCACCAGCGGTGGGCCAGGTCAGAAAATTTCTTCAATTCGCCAGCATCGGCATTGGGGGGGAGTTCGGTCGTACTCATGCGGGCGATTATTCCATCTCTCTAACCACCCGGAACGCGGTGCGTGCAGGTGTGTTCAGGTGCCTTCCGGAGCCACCCCATTACTGCCCTGGCTGCTGCGCGCTGGCGTTGCGCAAGAACGGCGCGGGCGGCTGCAAAGCCAAGGTATGGGCGTATTGGCGGGCCAGCAGCTCATCCAACTGCGGATCGCGCAGCAGCACCTGCCCTTGCCCCGCAGGCGATGCCGGATAAGGCATGCCCACGACGGTGCGCTGGGGCGAGCGCTCGGTGGCGTCGCCCGAGAAAGCCGCCAGCGCCTGCTGCTGCGCAGCAGCCGCCTTCTGGGCCGCCGACGGTCCTTCGGCCAACTGCATGCCCTGCCCAACGGGGGAAAAGCGCGCAACGCTGTTCCACCCGATGGCGGCCACTGCGGCCAAAGAGGCGACGCCAGCGACCATCTTCCAGCGGAAAACAGCGGCATTGGCCGCATCGTACCCAGACGCTACGGCCACGTCCGTGAGGGCCGGGGCCGGATCTGGCTGGGCGGTATCAGCACTGTTGTGTACGACGCCATTCATTGCCGCCTCTTGCGCCATGCGCGCGCGAAGCCCTTGCAAAAACGCGCCACTGCTGCTCGTCTCGGTCGTGCGGCCGGTGCGCAAGCACTCGCCCGCGATGTGGTAGCTCTCCCAGGCTTGCAACAGCGCATCGCATTCAGGCGCCGTGGCCAGATGCTGCATCAAGCGTTCGCACTCCGCAGCCGACAACTCGCCATCCGCCAAGGCCGAAAGCAACAGGCCCGCCTCCGCTTGATCGACGGCAGGAGAAGACGCTTGTGGGCGCTGAAAAGAAGGGTGTGACATGAGCAACCTCGAAAAACAACGTGAAATGCGCAATGACGTGACGCGGCTGGCCAACGCTGCACAGCCCCAACGGCTCCTTTGACTCACGCGCGCGCCACAAGTTTCCTGTTTTCTAACATGCGGTGAAGATGTGTAAAAAACGCGGCTGCGCACCCAGCTCACCAACGCTTGCCCATGCGGTTTTCCAGCAAGGGCTTCACGCGCTGCGAAATCGCCTCACGCGCCCGGAAAATACGCGAGCGCACCGTGCCGATTGGGCAGGCCATCGCCTCGGCGATCGCCTCATAGCTCAAGCCGTCAATTTCGCGCAAGGTCACCGCTTGCCGCAACTCCTCAGGCAAAGCCTCCATGGCCGCATTGACGGCTGCGGCAATTTCCTTGGCCGCCAACACGCTCTCAGGCGTTTCAGGCGAAACAGGCTCCAAAAAAGGGGCGCCCGCTGCATCGTCATCCTCATCGCGCTTGCGCAAAGCGCTTTCGGTAATGGCAGGGTTGCGCCTGAGATCGCCCAGGCTTTTCTTCGCCGTATTGACCGCAATGCGATACAGCCACGTATAGAACTGCGCCTCGCCCCGAAACTGGTGCAAGGCGCGCCAGGCGCGAATAAAGGTTTCCTGCGCAATATCCTCCACCAAATCCGCATCGCGCACCATGCGGCTGATCAGCCGCTCAATACGGCGCTGGTATTTGATCACCAGCAGCTCAAACGCCCGCTGCTCGCCCGCCTGCGCACGCGCTACAAGCTGCTGGTCGGAATCGCCTTGGGAGGCGGGGTAGGAATCGGTCATGAAGTCGAATGGGGCAGGAAGACAAGCGCCACGCCATCAGGGCGGTAAAGCGCCGGAAAAATGCAAGGCGCGTCGCAAGTCGCCCCAAAACGGCACGGCGGTTTGGCGCTCCAGCCACAGCCAGCGCGGCGCGCGCGCCACCGCCAGGCTGCGACAGCGCAGCAACAGGAAATTTTGGCCATCCCACACCATTTCAAGGGCCACGGGCTGCGCATCGTCCCTGTCCGGCTGCGCGTCCTGCCAAGCCCACGCCCAACCATCCCACAGCAAAAAACCAGACCCCATGCCCCGCCATTGCCCCCATGCCCAAAGCGAGCACAGCCCACTGGCCACACTAATCAGCGCCCACCACAACCAATCACCCCCGCCGCTTAGCCAGGCCCCAACAGCCCCTAACAGCACAGGCACCGGCATCAGCCAAGCCAGCGCAGCCACCAACCTGGCGGCCCGCTGGCTGTACGAAACGGGATACCGAAAAGCAGGCGGACGGTAGCGTGCAGTCACAACAACGGGGCTGTTCTCAAGCCATCTCCGGCGACACTCAATTAATTAACAGATCAAAAGAAAAACAAAACCAATACCATTAAGCCGAAATAGCATGATTTTCTATCTTTTGATTTACAAATTACAAAATTAGCGGTAGCATACCCTATCTACGGTGCACTCTTACTGGGCACAAGAAAGGCCCGCTTGCGGGCCTTTCTACTTTCATCACATTTTCAATCCGGCTACCACGAGACTACGGTCAATTCAGCGCTTGCCCTTGGCAGGCCTGGAGGCCATTCGACATCGTAATCGCTCAGAGAAATGGCCTGCGTCAAATCCGCTTGAACACCAAAGTACCGTTGGTGCCACCGAATCCAAAGTTGTTCTTCACCGCCACGTTCAGCTTGGCATCGCGCGCCGTGTTGGCGCAGTAATCCAAATCGCATTCCGGATCGGGATCGTGTAGGTTAATCGTCGGCGGTATCTTTTGGTGGTGCAGCGCCAACACGGTGAACACACTCTCCAAACCGCCTGCGCCGCCCAGCAAATGCCCGGTCATGGACTTGGTAGAGCTGACAACGATTTGATGCGCACGATCACCCAACGCCGCTTTAATGGCATTGCTCTCGTTCACATCACCCAGTGGCGTCGAAGTTCCGTGCGCGTTCAGGTAGTCCACCTCATCGGCATTCACACCTGCATTACGCAGGGCCGCCAACATCGCACGGCGCGGCCCTTCGATATTGGGCGCGGTGATATGGCTGGCATCGGCACTCATGCCATAACCAGCAACCTCAGCGTAAATTCTTGCTCCGCGGGCTTTGGCATGCTCGTACTCTTCCAGCACCAGCACCCCCGCCCCCTCGCCCAGCACAAAGCCGTCGCGACCGCGATCCCACGGCCGCGAAGCCGCTTCCGGATCGTCATTGCGCGTGGAAAGGGCTTTCATCGCAGCAAAACCGCCAATACCCAATGGACACACCGTGGACTCGGCTCCACCGGCCACGATCACATCGGCATCGCCATATTCGATTAAACGCGCACCTTCGCCAATGCAGTGCAGACCCGTGGTACAGGCCGTCACCAGCGACAGGTTCGGCCCTTTGAGACCCAGCCGGATCGAGACTTGCCCCGCCACCAAATTGATGATGGTCGAAGGCACGAAAAACGGCGAGATGCGCCGCGCCCCTCGACTCATGAATTCGGCATAGTTGGCCTCAATGAACGGCAAGCCGCCAATCCCTGAACCAATCACTACGCCACTGCGCTCTGCCTGCTCTTCACTTAAGGCATCACCCAAAGGCAAACCGGCATCCAGATAGGCCTGATGTGCCGCCACGATGCCGTAATGGATGAAAGCATCCATCGTCCGCGCTTCTTTGGCGTTAATGAGGGCGCTGGCATCCAGCCCCTTGACCTCACCGGCAATTTGCGCGGCAAAGCTCGAAGCATCGAACTTGGTAATAGGCCCGATGCCCGATTTGCCAGCCAGGATGTTGGCCCAAGCCTCAGGCACGGTATTGCCAACAGGGCTGACACAACCCAAGCCAGTGACAACAACTCTGCGTCGACTCATTCGGTGCAATCTTTCAATGAGGCAAGATCCACGCCAGTTCGCAAACCGGCGTCACTCCGATCAAGCCTTGTGATGGGAATTGGCGTAATCGATGGCCGCCTGGACGGTTGTGATTTTTTCAGCGTCTTCGTCTGGAATTTCGATGTCGAACTCGTCTTCCAGCGCCATGACCAGCTCCACGGTATCCAGAGAATCAGCGCCCAGATCAGTCACGAATGACTTCTCATTGGTCACCTGGGATTCTTCTACGCCCAGCTGCTCTGCAATGATTTTCTTAACGCGTGCTTCGATATCGCTCATGTAAGGTCCCTTTGAGGGTAGTCAATGAACCCGGAATTCTAGTATCTCCCACAAGTCTTGAGAGACAAACTTGCCGCCCAGGCAACGCGGCAATTGCAAGCGGCCTTTCTTTAAGGCGCAAGCACAAGGCCCGTACTGTACATGAGGCCCGCCCCCGTTTTTTTCAGGGGATTACCCCATGCCATTGCACGGAGCGCAGCTTCACATCCACATACCGCCATTCACATGCAGCTCTTGGCCGGTCACGTAACCAGCTTCCGGGCTGGCCAGATACGCCACGGCTGCTGCCACATCTGCCGGCTGCCCCAAGCGACCCACCGGAACTTGGCCCACCAAAGCCTTTTGCTGCTCTTCAGGCAGCACCGCCGTCATGTCGGTTGCAATAAAACCAGGAGCCACGCAATTCACTGTGACACCACGCGCACCAAGCTCGCGCGCCAACGCGCGCGTCATGCCAGACAGCCCTGCTTTGGCAGCAGCATAGTTGGCCTGCCCCGCATTGCCCATCGCTCCCACTACGCTGGTAATGTTGACTATGCGCCCATAGCGTTGTTTCAGCATAGGGCGCATCACGGCCCGGCAGAGACGGAATACGGCATGGAGATTGGTATCCAGCACGGCATTCCAGTCCTCATCCTTCATACGCATGGCCAAGGTATCGCGCGTAATGCCTGCATTGTTCACCAGCACATGAAGACCGCCTTGCTCTTTGACCAACGCATCAATCAAGGCCTCCGCTGCGGCGGCATCGTTGACATTCAAGACCACACCACGGCAACCACGATGAGCTGCCAAGGCTGCGCCAATTTTTTCTGCGCCTTCAGGCGTAGTCGCCGTGCCAATCACTCGCAGGCCACGCTCGGCCAGAGTCTGCGCAATGGCTGCACCAATGCCGCGTGTCGCGCCGGTCACAAGCGCGATTTGATCTGTGGGATGTGTCATGAAAGCATTTCCTTTACTGCCTGCAAGCTGGCGGGATCGAACATGGCGCCCGCCTGGAGATCGCCGCTAATGCGACTGGTCATGCCTGTCAGGGCCTTACCCGGCCCACATTCGATGATGCGCGTGATACCTCTCTGCTGCATGGCCTGGATGCATTCCACCCAGCGCACGGGGCCAAACGCTTGCCGATACAGCGCATCCCGAATCCGAGCCGGATCCTTCTCCACCGCGACATCAATATTGTTAATAACGGGGATTGATGGCTCATTGAAAATCAAGCCTTCCAAAGCCTCCCGCAGCTTCTCTGCCGCGGGCTTCATCAAACTGGAGTGGAATGGCGCTGACACAGGCAAGGTCAATACTCGCTTGGCCCCCGCAACTTTCAAGGCGACAGCAGCAGCCTCAACCCCCGCTTTAGTGCCCGCAATGACGGTCTGGCCAGGCTCATTGAAATTAACGGCCTCCACCAAATCAGCCCCGCCTTGCGCCGCCAAATCCTGCGCAACCTGCTGGCACACCGCTTTGACTTGATCGGCCGGCAACGCCAAACAAGCAGCCATCGCACCGGCGCCAACGGGCACCGCCTCTTGCATGGCGGCTGCACGCAACCGCACCAGCGGTGCGGCCTGAGTCAAGGTCAATACCCCCGAGGCCACCAAGGCGGAATATTCACCCAACGAATGGCCTGCCAACGCCGAGGGATCCCCCCCCCCTTCCGCCTTCCACGCGCGCCAGCATGCAACACCCGCTACCAGCATGACTGGCTGGGTGTTCGTCGTCAGCGACAAAACTTCTTTGGGGCCTTCCTGGATCAACCGCCCCACATCCTCATTCAGAGCCTCCGAGGCCTCTTGCAGGGTTTGTAAAACCGCGGGGTGATCGCCCCAAGCGTCCAACATGCCTACAGCTTGCGCGCCTTGGCCCGGAAACACAAATGCGAATGTGCTCATTTTGAATGTCTCGACAATTGCAATAGCGTCAAAAACTTCACATCTGGACGACGACCGCACCCCAAGTAAAGCCTCCACCCACGCCTTCCATCAATACACGCTGACCAGCACGGATTTGGCCTGTGCGCACGGCATGGTCTAAAGCCAGCGGAATAGAGGCCGCAGAGGTGTTGCCATGTTCATGAACCGTCACCACCACTCGCTCGGGCGGTAATTGGAGCTTGCGCGCCGTGCTCATCATGATCCGAATATTGGCCTGGTGCGGAACCAACCAGTCCACGTCAGAGAAGGTCAAGCCTGCCTTGCCCAACGCGGCACGGGCCGCCTTGTCGAGCAAACCCACAGCCAACTTGAAAACGGCCTGACCATCCATACGCAACAGCGGTTCACCCAGCACTTCACCACCACAAACCGTGCCAGGCACATGCAAAATTTCCCGATAGCGTCCATCCGCGTGAATATCGCTAGCCAATACGCCCGGCGTATCAGACGCCTCTAGCACCACCGCACCCGCGCCATCACCAAACAGCACGCAAGTCGTCCGGTCTTTGAAATTCAAGATGCGGCTAAAAACTTCTGCACCAATCACCAAGGCTGTGCGCGCCGAGCCTGCGCGAATCATGGCATCGGCCACAGTCAACGCATAAACAAAGCCACTGCAAACCGCCTGCACATCAAAAGCCGGGCAACCATATGCCCCCAACTTATGCTGAACAATAGAAGCAGTGGAGGGAAACACCATGTCCGGCGTGGAGGTCGCAACGATGATGAGATCAACCTCCTCGGCGCTGCGACCGGCTGCTTGCAATGCCTGACGCGCTGCATGTGCAGCCAGTTCACTACTAGGCGTATCCACTTCCGCAAAATGGCGCGCATGAATACCCGTGCGTTCCACAATCCATGCATCCGAAGTTTCAATGCCGTCGCAAGCCAATCGATCTGCCAATTCCTGATTGGTAACCCTTTTGGGCGGCAAATAGCTGCCCGTGCCTGCTATTTTGGAATAGGTCTGCATGGAAGAAAAAGGCATGATTTCAATCAATCACGGCAGCAACCCGCGACAGGGCACTCAAATCAAAATAGCAAGGCCGCCTGCTGCACCCTGCTTTCGATTTTTTGCATAAGCTGGTTTTGCGCGGCATCCGCTGCCTTGCTTAAGGCATGCTCAAAGGCCATTTGATCGGCCGAACCATGGCTTTTAAACACCAACCCACGCAAGCCCAGCAGCGCCGCACCATTGTGACGACGATGATCCACCTTCGCTTTAAAGGCGTTAAGTACCGGCATAGCGGCCAAGCCTGCCAGCTTAGTCAACGCATTACGGGAAAACTCCTGCTTGAGCAAGCTGGAAATCATGGATGCCAAGCCCTCGGTCGCCTTGAGCGTGACATTGCCCACAAAGCCGTCGCAGACCACGATATCCGTTGTACCCCTAAAGATATCGTTACCCTCTACATTACCGTAGTAGTGGATAAGCGAACGCTCGCCAGCCTCACGCAACAGCTCGGCTGCACGCTTGATGGTATCGCTCCCCTTGATGGCCTCCGCCCCCACATTCAGCAAGCCGACCGTAGGCTTATCGCGGGATTTCAAGGCCATATCCAAAGCCGATCCCAGCACAGCAAACTGAAGAAGATGCCGCTCCGTGCAATCCACGTTGGCCCCGAGATCCAGCACTGTCGTTGCACCACCTTTAACATTCGGCAAGGGATAGGCTATTGCAGGCCGCTCAATACCATCCAGCATTTTGAGCACATAACGCGCAATTGCCATCAACGCACCGGTATTCCCTGCCGAAAGCGCAACCTGGGCACGCCCTTCCTTAACCTGCTCGATCGCCACACGCATGGAGGAGCGCCTCTTATGCCGCATCGCCACTTCGACAGGATCGTCCATGGCCACAACTTCTTCGGCATGAACAATCTCAGCACGCGGATGCACCACATGACCCAGCACATCCTGATGCCCCACCAACAGCACGCGCAACCACTCGTGGCGACCAAGCACCTCCAAGCAGGCAGGCACAGTCACGGAGGGGCCAAAATCCCCCCCCATGCAGTCAACAGCAACTATCGTCGTCACAAATCGCAACCGACCCAGCAGAACGCGACGTCACACCCAAGCGCGACGTCGCGCCAGAAGCATCAAACTTCGACAGCCTTGTTCTTCAGCACACGGCGACCACGATAAAACCCTTCAGGGCTGATATGGTGGCGCAAATGCACTTCGCCCGTATTCGGCTCAATAGCCATGCCAGGAACTTTGAGCGCATTGTGCGAGCGATGCATGCCGCGCTTGGAAGGAGATTTTTTATTTTGTTGAACAGCCATTTTCGGCTCCTGAAAAAGTGAAAAGCGGAACGGCGCAAAGCCATACTGCCATGCAAAAATCCGCGCGCACCACAGCTCCATGCTGACGCGCACCACGAAGCGCTTTTCGCGCAAAGCCGGGCATTATAGGCGATTCGACTCAAACTGTAGAACATCCCTCCAAGAGGGCCACCCCCTTGATGATGCCCAGACCTTGAACGATTGTCATCGCCTGGCCCGCCATAGGTCTCCGGCAGGCACAAACAGATAAACTGACACCTGCTTTTTCCACAGCTCAACGGCCTCGCTTTCCCTCTGGGGCTGCCCACCACTCCACCCCATAAATCCACCATGTTCAAGCCCTCTTTTCGCATTTTGCTTGCTGTCATCACGCTGAGTTTGGCTGGCGCTGCCTCCGCGCAGTGGCAATGGGTTGACGACAGCGGCCGCAAGGTTTACAGCGACACACCGCCACCGGCTCACATTCCACAGAACCGCATCCTGAAAGCTCCAGGAAAAGGCGCTGGCAGTTCGCTCAAACCTGCCGCCACAACAGCAGCTCCCGCTTCGGACAGCGCGCCAACCGAAGACAACGACCTCAAGGCCAAAGTTGATGCTGCCGATAACGCCCGGCAGCAAGAGCAAGCCAAAAAACAAGAAGCCATTGATAAAAAGAATGCCGAGATCGACAAAAAGAACGCGGAGATTGAACGACAAAACCGCGCCACCCTTTGCAACAGCGCCAGAATCCGCCTGGATCAGCTGACATCGGGCAAGCGCCTTTCCACGGTGGATCAAAAAGGCAACGTCGGCTTCATGAACGATGCGCAGCGAGAGGCCGAACGCAAGCGCGCGCAAGAGGACATTCGCAAAAACTGCTGAGCCTAGCCATGCCTTTGCCCACTCTCACCAACAGCTTCATCGTTTCGTACCCTAGGTGAGCGCGCTGCCCCTGGCCCTGAAGTTGCCGCTAACGGGCAGCGGTTTGATCGAAGCCAGCGCCGGCACAGGCAAAACCTGGACCATTGCTGCGCTGTACTTGCGGCTTGTACTCGGGCATGGCGCCAACGCCGCCCCCGAAGAAACGCCCATCCCACCCTCCACTCCCGCAGAACATGAAATGCTGGGGCAGGCTTTTGCGCGCCCGCTCAGCCCCAAAGAGATTCTGGTCGTCACCTTCACGCGTGCTGCCACGCAAGAGTTGGTCAGTCGCATTCGTGAGCGATTGAGCGAAACGGCGCATTTTTTTCGGCAAAACGACGGCGACAGTGCTCACCCTGATATCTTTTTGCAGCACTTGCGTGCGCACTACCCCCCAGGGCCGCTGCGCGAACAAGCAGCCTGGCGACTGGCCAACGCGGCCGAAACCATGGATGAAGCCGCCATCCACACCATCGACGGCTGGTGCCGCCGCGTGCTGCAAAACTACGCCAGTCTGACAGGCATCATGGGCGACGATTCGCTCGACGGCGATACCCATGCGCTGTGGCAAACGGCTGCCATGGATTTCTGGCGCAACCACATCTACCCCATGCAGGGCGATGCCATGCAGGCCATCCAAACCATTTGGCCTGACGCACAAAAGTGGCTCGCCACCAGCCAAACACTGCGCAGCCCCCCGCAAGGAGCGCCGTTATTTCCTGGCGCCAGCGGCGACTTCGGCGCGTGGCTGGGCCAGGCTTACCGCCAGCAGCAGCAAAAACTCCAGCAATGGGCGGCAGAGTGGCAAGAAAAAACACCGCGCTTGAAAGCCTGGCTGGATGGGCAAGTTCTCCACCACGGCGCCGATTGGAGCGGGAGCTTCAAGCCACATTACCCAAAATGGCTGCAAGCCATCGCTGACTGGGCGCAGCAACCAACCCCGCACATGGATGCGCTCTCGGAAAGCGCCAAACGCCGCCTCAGCCCTAGCGGCATGCTGGCTGCACGCACGCGCAACGCCCCAGCGCTTGCAGCCCAGGACTTGCCGCCCGAGCTGGAAGATTTGCAGCAACTGCTGCACCAGCTCGCCCAACTGCCTGCGCTGCGGGACACCGCCACGGACTTCGCCGCACGCTACACCTATCAGCGCTGGCAACAGCTCAAAGCCCAGCAGGCCTTGATGGATTTTGGGGATTTGCTGCTGCGCGTGCGCCAGGCGCTGGATGGGCCGCATGGCCCCGCATTGCGCCAACGCTTGCTCAGCGACTACCCCGTTGCCTTGATTGATGAGTTTCAGGACACGTCACCCGACCAATACACCGTCTTCCACACCATCTATCAAGCCGCAAGCCAATCTGCGTCAACGCCCCGCGCATTGCTGCTCATTGGCGACCCCAAGCAATCCATTTACAGCTTTCGGGGCGCGGATATCTACAGCTTTCTGGCCGCCAAGCAGGCCACACAAGGGCAACACCACGCGCTCGACACCAACTTCCGCTCCACCCACGCCATCGTGGCGGCAGTCAACCACCTCTTTGCGCAAGCCGAAGCCCGCTGCAAAGAAGGCGCGTTTCGCTTCCGTACAGAACAACACGATCCCTTGCCCTTTACCCCCGTGCAGGCGCGCGGCCTGGAAGAATGCCTGCGAACCCCAGAGGGCGCCGTTGTCCCTGCGCTGACGTTCTGCGCCCCGCCTGCCGACGCGCAAGGCGATCGCCCGCTGCTGGCGCAACTGTGCGCAGAGCAAATCGCGCAGTGGCTCAACCAACCCTTGCGCTTTCAAAGCGCCGCCCAGCCCGCCGACCCCGAATCCGGGCGCGCTTTGCAGCCAGGCGACATCGCCGTGCTCGTGCACCGGCAGCAAGACGCCGCACTGATGCAAAAAGCACTGCGCCAGCGCGGCCTGGATGCCGTTTACCTCTCCGATCGCCAATCCGTCTTCGACAGCCCTGAAAGCCTGGACCTGGTGCACTGGCTGCGCGCCGTGGCCGAGCCAGGCGACGTCGCCCTCACGCGCGCGGCCTTTGCCACCCCCCTCATGGCCCAGCCCATTGCCGACCTGCTGCATGCCGCCGACCATGAAGACGCGCTGGAGCGCCAGCTCGAGACACTCCAAAGCCTGCATGCCATCTGGCGCCGCCAGGGCGTGCTGCCCATGCTGCACCAAACCATCCATCGCCTGAATCTGGCCCAACGCTGGCATGCCCTGCACGACGGCCGCGCCGAGCGCCGCATGACCAACCTGCTGCACCTGGCCGAGCTGCTGCAACAAGCCAGTGAACAGCACGAAGGCATGCAAGGGCTGATCCGCCACCTCGTGCAGCAAATCCACCACGCCCGCCACAGCGCGAGCGACATGGATGCAGGCGAGCAAACCCTGCGCCTGGAAAGCGACGCGCAGCTCATCCAAATCGTCACCATCCACAAAAGCAAAGGGCTGGAATACCCCGTCGTGCTGCTGCCCTTTGCCACGCACGCCCGCGCCAACCGAGGGCAAGGGCTAGCCCCAGCGACCACCGCCCCCCACACGCCCGCCGAACCAGGCCCGCCCGCGCCAGACCCTGCCGAAGAGCGCCTGCGCGAAGATCTGCGCCTGCTCTACGTGGCCCTCACACGGGCGCGCCATGCGCTGTGGGTCGGCGCCCCCCGGCATAAGCTGGATGCCCGCAGCGCGCTGGCCCATTTGATCGATGCCCGCAGCCTCCGCTCCAAAGAGCGCGGCGACAGCGACTGGTTTTCCCCCCTCAGCGCCTTGGCGCAAACCTGCCCCCATATCCACGTCATCCCCACTCAGGACGCACCCTGCACCCCCTACCAACGGCCACAGCCCGCCCCCCATTGGCGGCCCCTGCTGCCTTACCCCCAAGGCATTGAGCAAGACTTCGCCATCGTCAGCTTCAGCGCCCTGGTGCGCGGCGCACAACCCGCCCCCGCTTCGGCGCAACCGGCCGCGCACACTGCCGATGCCAATGCAGATGCAGATGAAGCCGCCCTCCACCACGCCACGCCCCTCAAGCTCTGGCAACCCTTGGGCCAATTGGCCAGCGATGAGCCCGCGCAAGAAGCCAGCGCGCTCCCAACGCCCGCCCATGATGCAGCGCATGACGCGCCCCCCGCCAGCGCACCCTGGCACGCCCTGGCTGGCAGCGCCCGGTTGGGCGATTGGGTACACCAAAGCCTGGAATGGCTGCAAGCCGAAGGATTCCCCACCCCGCTGACACCCGCGCAGCAGCACCGCCTGGCACGCACCGCCACCCTGGCCGGGTTCGACGCCGACATCACCACACTGCAAACCTGGCTGACCCACATGCTGGACGCCGCGCTGCCCTTGCCCGACGGCAACGCCCGGCTGGGCCAGCTCCACAGCACCTTGCCGGAATTGGAATTCTGGCTGCCCGTGCCCCCCGGCAGCGACGCCCCTGCGCACCGCCACGCTCCCTTCACCGCCCACACGCTGGACGCGCTCTGCCGCCGCCACATCTACCCCGGCCAGCCCCGGCCACAACTGTCAGCGCGCCAATGGCAAGGCATGCTCATGGGCTTTGCCGACCTCGTTTTCCAGCACCAAGGCCGCTATTGGGTGCTGGACTACAAAACCAACCGACTAGGCCCCGACGCCGCGAGCTACCACGCCAGCGCGCTGGGCGAAGCCGTGCTGCAACACCGCTACGACTTGCAAGCCGCCTTGTACCTCTACGCCCTGCACCGCCTGCTGCACGCGCGCCTGCCCGATTACCACCCCCAGCGCCACCTGGGCGGCGCCCTGTACTGGTTTGTGCGCGGCATCGACCACCCGCAAGCGGGCCTGCTGCACATCGCCACCGCCCCGGACATGCTTCAGGCCATGGACGAAGCCTTGGGCGCAGCGCCTATCGGAGAATCTAAAATTACAAATCAATAAGCAATAAAAACACCCTATTTCGGCACATCCACAATAAAGCATAGAATTCTTTGAAATAGAATTCGAGCATCAATACATCACAAATCAAAGGCAAAAAAACACCCTTGTTTCGGCATGACCACAAACAATCCAGTTTTCTTTTGAAATAAAAAACCACGGCATTCGCCGTGGTTTTTTCAATTCGATTTACATGCAGGCTGACTTCTCCACCGCCTCCCGAAAAACGTCGCGCAGCCGAGCAGCCAGCCTGATCAGCGCAGATTGCGCCGAAAGCCTGGATCGATCAGTGGAACTGCTCTTCTTCCGTCGAACCTGTCAGCGCCTTGACGCTGGAGGAACCGCCCTGGATCACAGTAGTCACATCGTCAAAGTAACCCGCTCCCACTTCCTGCTGGTGGCTCACGAAGGTGTAGCCCTTCTCACGCGCAGCGAATTCAGGCTCCTGCACCATTTCCACATAGTGCTTCATGCCCTCGCCGCGTGCGTACGCATGGGCGAACTGGAAGGTGTTGTACCAGTTGACGTGGATGCCCGCCAACGTGATGAACTGGTACTTGTAGCCCAGCGCGGACAGCTCGTCCTGGAACTTGGCAATGGTCTTGTCGTCCAGATTCTTCTTCCAGTTGAAAGACGGCGAGCAGTTGTAGGACAACAGCTTGCCCGGGCAAGCCGCATGCACAGCCTGGGCGAACTCGCGCGCAAAGCCCAGATCGGGCGTGCCTGTCTCGCACCAAACCAAATCGGCATAAGGCGCATAAGCCACGCCTCGGCTGATGGCTTGCTCCAGGCCGTTCCTCACACGGTAAAAGCCCTCTTGCGTGCGCTCGCCGGTCAGGAAAGGCTTGTCGTTGGCATCGTGATCGGAGGTCAGCAAGTTCGCCGCCTCTGCATCGGTGCGCGCCAGCACAATCGTGGGCACGCCCATCACATCGGCCGCAAAACGCGCCGCCACCAGCTTCTCGATCGCCTCTTGCGTGGGCACCAACACCTTGCCGCCCATGTGGCCGCACTTCTTCACCGCCGCCAGTTGATCCTCAAAGTGCACGCCCGCCGCACCAGCGGCAATCATGTTCTTCATCAGCTCAAACGCATTGAGCACGCCGCCAAAACCGGCCTCGGCATCGGCCACGATAGGCAGGAAGTAATCGATGAACTCCGCATCGCCCGGATTGACGCCACGCGCCCACTGGATTTCATCAGCGCGCTTGAAGGTATTGTTGATGCGGCGCACCATGGTGGGCACCGAATCGTAGGCGTACAGCGACTGGTCGGGATACATGGTTTCGCTGGTGTTGCCGTCAGCGGCAACCTGCCAGCCCGACAGATACACCGCCTCCAGCCCAGCCTTGGCCTGCTGCATGGCCTGCCCCGCCGTGATGGCGCCAAATGCGTTCACATAACCTTTCTTGGCGCCGCCATTGACCTTGGCCCAGAGCTTTTCCGCCCCTTGGCGCGCCAGGGTGTATTCAATCGGCTGGCTGCCGCGCAAACGCACGACATCGGCAGCACTGTAATTGCGCTTCACGCCTTTCCAGCGCGGGTTTTCCGCCCAGTCTTTCTCCAGGGCAGCAATTTGTTGTTCGCGGGTGAGCTTTTGACTCATGGTGTTTACTCCTACAGGGTTAATACGGTTGCATGGGCATTAATGTAATGCCTTTTCCTGCCCAAGCCTTCTCTTATGTCTTATATAAGAGATAAAAAAATTCTTTTGAAAACAAAGAGATAAATTTTCATTCCTGCATTGAGAAATTTTATTTCTCAATGAGACGCTTCTGCTGCATCGCAACATGCCGCTATTTCGCCTTCCGGTTTCTTTTCCATAATTCGAAATTAAGGTCTGTTTTGGCCGCAAAGGCATTCACGGCGCTTTATCCACCCTGGGCGCTGAGTGGATTTTGCGCATCGCCAACTCCATCTCGCCAGCCACCAATTCGGGCACCGCATCCAGCGCGCGCCACGAAGCCGCGTCAATCGCTTCCCGATCGCTGGCCTGTGGTTTGCGCAAGACCCAATGGATCACCTCCGCCTTCACCCCCGGGTGCCCCACGCCAATGCGCAAACGCCAAAAATCGGCGCTGCCCAGTTGTGCCTGAATATCTTTCAAGCCGTTATGCCCGGCATGACTGCCGCCTTTTTTCAATTTCACCTGGCCGGGCTGCAAATCCAGCTCGTCGTGCACGACCAGAATTTCTTCAGGCGGCACGCGATAAAACCGCGCCACGGCGCCTACCGCCTGCCCGGAACGGTTCATGAACGTCTGGGGCTTGAGCAACCAGACCCCTTGCCCTGCAATAGAGGTTTTGGCCAGCGTGCCAAAAAAACCCTTTTCCGGCTCCAGTCGCACCCCCTGACGCGCCGCCAGCGCATCCACCCACCAAAAACCGGCGTTATGCCGCGTGGCTTCATATTCCGGCCCGGGATTGCCCAGGCCCACCAGCAATTTCAAAGGCATGGCTTGATTCTTGTCCATAAAAAAACCTGCCCTCAAAGGGGCAGGCTTTGTATCGAGAGTGCCGTCCTATTCAGCGGCAAGCCCACAGAGGCGCGGAGGATTATTCCTCAGCAGCCGGAGCGGCGTCTTCTTCCACCGCAGGCGCAGGCGTAGCCGTTGCCAGCACGGGGTTGAGCGCAGCCTGGCGCTTGGTCGCGCTCACGCCACGGGGCAGCTTGATGTCGCGCAGACGCAGAACACCGTTCTTGGCCAGCTTGCTCAGATCCACCACGATGTGCTCAGGCAAGTCGGAAGGCATGCAGCTCACGTCGATTTCCGTCGTCACGGTGTTGATCACCTGGCCATCGGTCTTCACTGCCGGAGCGCTGTCCGCGCCTTCAAAGTGCAGAGGCACTTTCATGTGCAGGCGCGTGCGCTCGTCCACACGCTGGAAGTCCACGTGCAGAACCAGTTGCTTGTAGGGGTGGTATTGCACATCGCGCAGCAACACTTTTTGTGCCTTGCCATCAAGCTCCATATCCAGCACGCTGGAATGGAAAGCTTCTTTGAGCAGGGCAAACCACAGGGGGTTGTGATCCAGCTCAATCAACTGGGGCTCTGCCGAGCCGCCATAGATGATGCCAGGCGTACGACCGGCATTGCGCAGACGGCGGCTCGCACCCGTACCCTGCGTTTGACGTGCATATGCAACAACTTGCATTGGTTTTCTCCGGAAATGGGGCAGGCCGCGACCAGCGATGCCCCGGTTGATAACGCATGGCCAACGCCATGCACAAAGAAAGACAAAGAAAGCGCTGCCAGTCTTTGCAGCGATTTCCGAATCAGAACAGGCTGTGCTCGTTGAACAAGCTCATGACCGAATCGCCACGCGCAATGCGCTGGATGGTTTCTGCGATCAAGGGCGCCACCGTCAATTGACGGATTTTGCTACACGCCTTGGCCGCATCAGACAGGGGAATGGTGTTGGTCACCACCACCGTATCGAGCGCCTGCCCGTTGGCGATACGGTCGATCGCCGGGCCAGAAAGAATCGGGTGGGTGCAATAAGCATGCACACTCTTTGCGCCGCGCTCTTTCAGAACCTCTGCCGCTTTGACCAGCGTGCCGGCGGTGTCAATCATGTCGTCCATCACGACGCAATTGCGGCCATCCACATCGCCAATGACGTTCATGACCTCGCTCACATTGGCCTTGGGGCGACGCTTGTCGATGATGGCCAAGTCACAGCCCAGCTCTTTGGCCAAGGCGCGCGCGCGCACCACGCCACCCACATCAGGCGACACCACGATCAGGTCGTCGTACTTGCGCTGATTGAGGTCATGCAACAAGACGGGCGAAGCGTAGATGTTGTCAACCGGAATATCGAAAAAGCCCTGAATCTGGTCGGCATGCAAATCCATCGTCAACACGCGCGCCACACCGGCTGTCTGCAACAAATCGGCCACCAGCTTGGCGGAAATAGGCACGCGAGTCGAGCGCGGACGACGATCCTGGCGGGCGTAGCCGTAGTAAGGGATAACGGCGCTGATGCGCTCAGCCGATGCACGCTTGAGCGCGTCCACCATGATGAGCAGCTCCATCAAGTTGTCGTTAGTGGGCGCGCATGTGGACTGCACCACAAAGACGTCACGGGCGCGCACGTTTTGCTTGATCTCAACCGTGACCTCGCCGTCAGAAAACCGGCCAACCTGTATCGCCCCCAGGCCAATCCCCAAATACTGGGCAATTTCTCCGGCCAATGTCGGATTGGAACTGCCTGTAAACACCATGAAATCGGGGCGATGGTAGGACATAGGGCACCGCGCTTGTGCGCTTGTGGAGCGACAAAAACAAAACGCCGCAAAGCGGCGTCACCAAAAGATTTGGCAGGGGAGGAAGGATTCGAACCCTCGCATGTCGGAATCAAAATCCGATGCCTTAACCAACTTGGCGACTCCCCTACTCAGGGCTAGGCTTGGCCTAACCCTTCAAACTGTTGCCTGGATGGGAATCCAGTATCTTGCACACACGCGCCTGATAACAACCTTGATCTCCAAACCATCTCGCAAGATCAATAGCGGCCTGCAACCCCATCTCAGAATCCGGAACAACAGCAAATACCGCCGAACCAGAGCCCGTCATTCTAGCCTGAAATCCTTTGCTTTTGAGCAAACCGATGGTGTTTTCTATTTCAGGGCAGAGCGTTTGAGCTACAGGCTGCATGTCATTGCGACCAAAATCGAATGGCGATGCAGCAAAGTCGCGCATTCTAACGGGTGGCGAATCCCGTTTCAACAAAGAATGGGCAAAAATAGGGGCCGTTGCCACACCTTGTTGCGGCTTCACAACAAGCAAGCGCGCTTGCCCTAGCGCAAGGCAGTCTGGCAGCGGGGTTATTTGCTCGCCAATGCCTTCCACCCAGGCATTGCGCCCGCCCAGAAAGAAAGGCACGTCGGCGCCCAATTGCACACCCAGGGCTTGCAAGCGATCCATAGGCCAGTGCAGGCGCCACAGCCGGTTCAGCGCCAGCAGGGTGCTGGCGGCATCGGATGAGCCGCCGCCCAAACCCGCTTGTGCAGGGATGTGTTTGGCAATGCGGATGTGCGCGCCCTGCTTCACCCCCGCGGCTTGTTGTAGCGCGCGTGCAGCGCGCAGCACCAAGTCCTCGTCGGGCAAGGGGTGAGTTAAATCCTCGCGCGTAATGGCAGGGTCTTCACGCCATTGGAGCTGCAATTGATCGCACCAGTCGATCATGACGAACGCCGATTGCAGCAAGTGGTAGCCATCGGGTCGGGTGCCAACAATGTGTAAAAACAGGTTGATCTTGGCGGGGGCGAGGATGTTTTCGATCACAATTTCCAATTCAAAGGAAAATAAATTGCCTTATTTTGGCAATAAAATTAATGCTCTTTATTTACCTTGATCTGCAATCATGCGGCATCCGATTGCAGGATGACGCGCAGCGTTGCGCGCGGCAGCGGCTGTTGGCGCACCGCGAAAATGCGCCCTTGGTCGTAGCGGGAGAGATCGACCAGCCAGCCTGGCTCTGACTGGGCGCGGCCGGAGAGCCACGCAAACAGGGCGGCGATAGGGATTGGCGCGCCAAAGATGCGCTGGGCCAGTTCGTCCAGCGTCTGGCCCGTATGGGTTTCGCTGCCCGTTTCCAATACGGCTTGTCGCGCATCCCAGTGCAGCCGCGCCAGGATGGAGCCAAGCGGAGTGAAAACATCCAAAGCGCCTGCTTGCGCATGCCCGCGCAGCTCGAACGTCGCCACATGCGATTGGGGCGGTTCTTCTTCGGTGTGCAACGCCATTCGCCCGCGCCACACCCCTTCTTGCGATGGTGCATACGGCTTGGGCAGGGCGCATGCGCTCAGCCCCAAAGCGAGCCATGCTGCGCTGCCCAAGGCCAGGCATTGGCGCCGCGTCATGGGTGCGGAGTTTTTCATGGTGCTACCTTGTTTTGAGGAGCAGTGGGGAGCAAGGCGCTGGCGGCGCCATCCAGGCGCTCGATGGTGGCGCGCAGTACGGTGTTTTTGGCATCGCGCGCAAGCCCTTGACGCCACACGCGTCTGGCTTCGTCATGCTGCTCCAGCTTCCACAGCACTTCGCCCAAATGCGCTGCGATTTCAGGGTCCGCCTCGATGCGATAGGCTTTTTGCAAAAGCTCCAGTGCTTGCGGCAAGCGGCCCAGGCGATATTCCAGCCAGCCCATACTGTCGATGATGTGGGCGCTTTCGGGCTCCAGCTCCAGCGCTTTGGCAATCAGCGTGCGCGCTTCACTCAAGCGCACGCCCCGATCGGCCAGGGAGTAGCCCAGGGCATTGAGCGCATGCACGTGGTCGGGCTGGCGTGCCAGCAGCGCCCGCAGGCTTTTCTCCATCTCCTTGATATGGCCTGCACGCTCGGCCAAAAGCGCGTGTTCGTAAGCCAAATCGCCGTCTTTGGGATGGCTTTTGAGCAGGTTGCCCAACAACACATACGCTTGCTCAAACTGCTGCGCATCGCGCAGCAACTGCACTTCGGCCAGCACCTTCAGGCGCTGCTGTTGCGCATTCTCGGCGGGCACGGATTGGAGGATGTGGCGAGCATGTGCCAGGCGGCCAGCCTCGGCCAGAATGCGCGCACGCTGCACTTGTGCGCGCATGGCGGTTTCCGCATCTTCGATTTGGGCGATCCAACGGTCGGCTTGCGCATATTCGCCTTCCAAATCGGCCATCTGCGCGCGCAGCACCGCCGCCTCGTCCAGGCCGCGTTGGCGCGCTTGGGCGTTACTCAAGTTGTCCAGCAAGCCACCCAGCACATCGAGCGAGGTGCGCGCACCCGCGTAATCGCGCTGACCGGCCTGCAAGGCGGCTTTGGCCAGCCAGGCTTCGGGCAAATCAGGCTTTTTATCCGTTAACCGCACCAGGGTTTGCAGCGCTTGCACTTCTTGGCCGCGGCCAATCTGCCAGCGTGCATAGGCCAGCAAAAAGGGCGCCGCTGCGGCAGGCTCATCGGCATAGGCGCGCAACAGCGGCTCGGCGCGAGCCTCGCCTGCGTTGAACAATTCCAGCGCGAACAAACCCATGCCGCCCGACTGTGCATTGGCGGCGTGCGCTTGTTGCAAGTAGTCAAAAGCCGCCTCTACATCACCAGCGTGCAAACGCAAGCGCCCCAGCACAGCCAGCGCATCGCCGCGCCAAGGCGAATCGGGCTGCAACTGCGCTTGCAGCGCCGCCTGCACGACGGTGAATGCGATTTCCTTGTTGGGCGTGCGCTGGTAAATCAAGGGGATGGCGTACAAGTTCTCCGCCATTTCCTCATCGGGCGTCAGGCGCAGCTCCTGCTTGAGGTGCCACTGCGTTTGGGGAATGCGGTTCATGGCGATGAGCAACTGCAAAGCCACTTTGTTGGCCTCGCGCGATTGCGGCAAGGTGTCCTGCCAAACCTTGGCCGCACGCAAAGCGCGCTCGCCATCGCCCATGTGCAAAGCCGCTTGCCCCGCGCGCTGGAACAAATCGCCTTGCTCGCGCGTCGTGGCCGCACGCATCAATAATTCGTAGCTGGAGGCAAAGTCGCCTTGCTGCCCCAGCATTTCAGCCACCAGCACTTCGTAAAAGCTCTCGGCCATGGCGTGGGTGCTCAAGGACTGCGCAGGCGCGTCTATCGGGGGAGCGGCTGCATCCTCCCCTTTTAGCGGACGATTGGCCGCCGCCTGACAACCAGAAACCAGCAACGCTACGGTCAGCCCCAAGGGCGCCAGTGATCGGTAAGGATTGCGCATCAAGAGAAATGGCCCCGAAAAATGGCCCTTCAAACCTTTCAAAGGCCAAAGAAAAAACCCACATGGGGGTAACCATGTGGGTTATATCACTGGTGCCGGTTGTCGGATTCGAACTGACGACCTACCGCTTACAAGGCGGGTGCTCTACCAGCTGAGCTAAACCGGCGAAGGGGCGATTCTAACGCTTTTTCGGGCGTTTTTTGGCTTGGCGCTGTTGTTCGTACTGCTCTTTGCGCAATTGGCGCTCGGCATCCAGGCGTTCGCCGGTAGCCAGCCAGGCTTCAAATTCTGCTGGCGTTTCCAAAGTCAAACGGCCCAGGGCGCCGCTGCGGAAGTCATGCAAGATCAATTCGGCTGCTTTTTGGGCATTGATGCGCCCGCCTGGCAGCAAAGCGCCGCGCTTGCAGGCGATGCGCTCGAACAACTCAAAGTCGGGCATCTGCGCCAGCGCCGCCTGCTCGGCAGGGCCATCGCCGTCGAGCACGGCGTAGCGCGCCAGCACGTGCGCTGCGTAGTGCTTTTGCAAATAGGCCAGCAGCTCCAGCGCCACCAGCTCATCGTCAAACGCGTTGCGGCCGATCGAGCCTGCCGCCGCCAGGTTGTAGCCGCTTTGCGCCACGATGATGCGCGGCCATAACACCCCGGGGGTATCGAACAGGTAAAACCCGTCTTGCAGCGCAAATCGCTGCTCGCGCCGCGTCACGCCTGGCTCGTTGGCCGCCTTGGCTGCGCGCTTGCCCACCATGGTGTTGATGAGAGTAGATTTGCCCACGTTGGGGATGCCGCAGATGAGCACGCGCATGGGCTTTTCCATCGCGCCACGTCCGGGGGCGAGCGCGCGGCAAGCTTCAATCAGCGCCTGCGCGGGGGCGCTGTGGTGACTGTCCATCGCCACGGCCTTAGTAGCCAGATGCCGCTCGTACCAGGCCAGCCACTGCTGCGTGCGCACCGGATCGGCCAGATCGGCCTTATTCAGCACCTTGAGGCTGGGTTTGTGCGCCAGCAGCTCGCGCAGCATGGGGTTGGCGCTAGATGCCGGCAGGCGGGCATCGACCATTTCAATCACCACATCAATGGTTTTGATGCGCTCGGCAATCGCCTTGCGCGTCAAATGCATGTGGCCGGGGAACCATTGGACATTCATGGCGCGCGATTGTAGGGGCCGCCCTGCGACGCAAAGCGACCATGCACTGCGCCCTTGGAAGGCGCAAAACGCAGCCATAGCCCTCGCTATGGCGAGGCTTTGCGGGCGCAGCAGAGCGCCCAAAGCCGCTCTCTTGACCGCCGTGTAGAGATTGTGAACAGGCTCTTAGGTTTTGGCCGCGATGGCCGCCGCTGTTTGCGCCGTCTTTTGCTTGGTCCTGGAGGCCGGTTTTTGCCCTGGCTTCTGGGCCGCTTGTGCGAGCGTGGCGTTTTTCACCGCTTTTTTTGCCGTGTTTTTCGCTGTGCTTTTTGCCGCCGTTTTCACCGGGGTTTTGGCTGCCCCTTTATCCGTACTTTTAGCCGAGCTTTTAGTCGCCTTTTTCGCCGCCGCTTTGCCATTGGCCTGGCCCGTGGGGCGCCGGGCCGTGCGGGCCGAAGCCGCTGCTGGCGCTGCCGCAGCAGCAGCCGATGCACCAGCGGCGGCGCTGCCCATTGCATCGCCCATCGCGCCCATGGCCTCCATGGCGCCGGCCTGGTGCTGGCTGACTTGCTGGCCAATATCGTCCAGCGCCTTGGCAGCAATGGTTTGGAATTGCTCGGTCAGCGCCCCCCACCATTGCAGCGCCTGGCCCTGGATGTGCTGCATCTCGGCCATGCCCGCCTCCAGCATGTGGCTGGCCGTGGCGGCGGCGTTGTCCGTGCCGCTGGTAGGGGCCTCGGATGCCGCAGCGGCGTTTTGCGCCTGTGGCGGCGCGGCATCATCGCCTGCTCCCTTTTGCGTATCCTTGTGCGCGCCCTTTTGCGCGCCGCTGAAGGCATCGGCCACGCCCTGGGCCATTTCCTGCGCGCCCTGGCCCATGGTTTTGAGGGCGGAGAGCGTCATCTTCTGCACTTCCAGCGCCTGGATGGTCGCTTGCAGGGCGCGGCCGTTTTGCTCCAGCCAGAACTGCACGGTTTTCAGCTCGTCGATGCGCTTTTGCACTTCGGCCTCGTCCATCGTCGGCGCCAGCCATTGCTGAAAGACGTTGGGCGCGCTGGGCGCCGCTGGCGTGCCCGCCAGGCCCTGGGGCACGAGGTTGCGCAAAAAATCAAACCCCGGCACAAAGCGGGTGAACTCCATCCAGTTGTGGCTTGGCTCGCTCATGGCTGCTCCTTGGAAACAT
>JAUMYU010000020.1:2407-6023 GCA_030528485.1 Comamonadaceae bacterium | reverse complement strand
GGTGAACTCCATCCAGTTGTGGCTTGGCTCGCTCATGGCTGCTCCTTGGAAACATGGCAGTGAATAACAACAGCCCGCGAGCATAGACGCTGGCCGCCCGTGTGCCCATGCGGCTTACCCCGAGCCACGCGGCGCAAACAGCCTCGGCAAGCGACGGCAGCAAGTGGCAGCGGCAGCGACAAACGGCACAATCGCAAGCCTTTGCCCCAACGTCTGCACCTCCCCCATCGGCATGAGTTCCGCCCCACCCCTGCAACGGCGCATTGCGCATCTGGATATGGATGCGTTTTTTGCCTCCGTCGAGCTGCTGCGCCAACCGCAGTTGCGTGGGTTGCCGCTGGTCATTGGCGGCGGGCGGCGCACGCCGGGCTGGCTGGGCGATGCGGCGCTGGAGGCGCTGCCGCCCGCGCAATGGCCGCTGCACGCCTTCCCGCGCCTGCACAGCTACGTAGGGCGCGGCGTGATTACCACGGCCACGTATGAGGCGCGGCAATTCGGCGTCGGCTCGGCCATGGGGATGATGAAGGCGGCGCGCCTGTGCCCGCAGGCGTATTTGCTGCCAGCCGATTTCGATGAATACCGGGCGTTTTCCGCCCGCTTCAAAGCGGTGATCGCGCAGCATGCGCCGGTGATGGAGGATCGCGGCATCGACGAGGTGTATATCGACTTCACCAGCGCACCGCAGGGCGGCGAGGCGGGCGGCCTGCACCTGGCGCAGCGCATCCAGCGCGCCATTTACGCCGAAACGGGGCTGACCTGCTCCATCGGCGTGGCGCCCAACAAGCTGCTGGCCAAGCTGGCCAGCGAGTGGCACAAGCCCAATGGCATTTTCATTTTGATGCCCGAAGATGTCACCGCGCGCATCTGGCCGCTGCCTTGCCGCAAGGTCAACGGCATTGGCCCCAAGGCCAGCCAAAAGCTCCAGGCCCTGGGCATCGAGACGCTGGGCCAGCTCGCCCAGGCCGATGTGCAGACCCTGATCGACGCCTTTGGCCCCAGCTTCGGCCTGTGGCTGCACGACGCCGCCTGGGGCCGCGACGAGCGCGCGCTGTGCACGCAAAGCGCGCCCGTCTCCATCAGCCGGGAGACGACCTTCGCGCGCGATTTGCACGCCCGCGCCGACCGGGCCGAACTGACCGCGCTGTTCACCCGCCTGTGCGAGCGCGTGGCCAGCGATTTGCAGCGCAAGGGCTACGCCGGGCGCACGGTGGGCGTGAAGATTCGGTTTCAGGATTTCCGCATCGCCACGCGCTCGCTCTCGCTGCCCTTTCACACACAGGATGCCGCCACCATCCGCCAGGCGGCGGGCCAGTGCCTCAAACGCGTGGATTTGCGCCAGCGCTTTCGCCTGCTGGGCGTGAAGGTCGAGGGCCTGCTGCCGCTGGAGCAAGCCCGCCAGGCGGACGCCGCCGCGCAAGAAAAAGCCCGGCGCGAAGCCGGGCCAGTGCAGCTTGCGCTGCCGCTGTAGCGGGCCTGCCCTCACCCCGGGCGGCTGACGCGAAACCAGCGCACCGCGCCGCCCTTGGCGTGCAGCACATCGAATTGCAGGCCGGAGAGATCGAGCTTCTCGCCCTTGTGCGGCACGCGGCCCAGGCGGTGGGCGATCAGGCCGCCGATGGATTCGAACTCCTCCTCCTCGTGCGCATCGGCCAGCTCCACCTCGAAGTGCGCCTCCACCTTGGTGATGGGCGTGTCGCCGCGCACGCGCCAACTGCCGTTGGCCAGGGCGTAAATCTCGCCCTGGTCGCCCGGCTCGTCGAACTCGTCCTCAATCTCGCCGACGATTTCCTCCAGCACATCCTCGATGGTGATCAGGCCCGAGATGCGGCCAAACTCATCGACCAGCACCGCCATATGGTTGCGGTGCAGGCGAAATTCGCGCAGCAAATCGTTCAGGCGCTTGCTCTCGGGCAGCAGCAGCGGCGTGCGCAGCAGGGCGCGGATGTTGAATTGCGGCGCGCGCTGGAGCTTGAGCAAATCCTTGGCCAGCAGCACGCCGATGATGTTCTCGCGCGAGCCTTCATAGACGGGAAAGCGCGAATGCGCCGTGCGGATGATGGTGTCGAGCAACTGCTCGTAAGGCGCATCCACATCGAGCATGTCCATGCGCGAGGCGGACACCATCGCATCGGCCGCCGTCATGGAGTCCATGCGGATCACCCGCTCGAGCATGATGCGCACTTCGGGGCCAATGGCCGCCTGCTCCTCGGCCTCGGCAATGCTGTCGATCAACGCCTCGGGCGTCGAAGGGGGCGGGCAAAGCAAATCGGCCAGACGGCGGCGCAGGCTGCGCTTGTCTTGCGTCTCTGGCCGAGGGCGCTGGGGATGGGAGTCAGATTTCACGAAAACCGGGAGCCTTGGGGCCGGGGTTGCACATGGGCGCCAAGCATAGCCCAAGCCTTGGGAGCCGCCGCAAAACCCCCAAGGCCCCAAAAAGCCCGCCCCAAGCCGTTCAAAACCAGAAAAACCCGCAAAATTACCAATCAAAAGGAAATAAAATACCCATATTTCGGCATAATTGTATTGAAATCGAATTTACATTGATTTGTAATAATCTAACGCTGACAGCGCGGGCAATAGTAGGTGCTGCGCTGGCCCTGGGTGATCTGGCGCACGGCGCTGCCGCATTGCAGGCACGGCTGGCCGCTGCGGCCATACACGCGCGCGGCCAGTTGGAAGTGCCCGTGGCTGCCATCGACGGCCACGAAGTCCCGCAAGCTGCTGCCGCCCTGGGCGATGGCTTGCGAGAGCACCTGCACGATGGCCGCATGCAAGCGCGCCAGCCTGGGCGCTCTGATGCGCCCGGCCTCGCGCGCGGGGTGGATGCCGGCCAGAAACAGCGCCTCGCTGGCGTAAATATTGCCCACGCCCACCACCACATCGCCCGCCAGCAGCGCCTGCTTGATGGGCGTGCGCCGCCCGCGCAAGCCCTGCGCCAGCGCCTCGGGCGTGAACTCGGCCGAAAGCGGCTCCAGCCCCAGGCGCGCCAGCAGCTTTTGCGCCGCCGCGTCCTGCACGCTGGGCGCATACACCAGCGCGCCGAAGCGGCGCGGATCGTGCAGGCGCAGCACGTGGCGATCGAGCACCATGTCCATATGCTCATGCGGGCCACGCGCAGGCGCCGGGCCATGCGGGCCATCGCGCTCCAACAAGCGCACGCTGCCGGACATGCCCAAATGCAGCAGCAACACGCCGCCCTCCGCTTCGCCCCCGGCTTCGGCCGCAGCCTCATCCGCCTTGGCGCGCAAATGGATCAGCAAATACTTGCCGCGCCGCGTCACCGCCGCCACCCGCCGCCCCGCCAGCGCCTGCGGGTCACACCCCAGCGGCCAGCGCAACGGCTTGCCCAGGATGAGCTGGCGCAAGGTCTGCCCCTCAATTGCGGGCGCAATGCCCAGGCGGGTGACTTCAACTTCTGGCAATTCAGGCATGGGCGTTCTCTGCAAAGGTGGTGGACGAAGGCGGCTTTGTACCAGCCACAGGCTCATCGCAACGGCGCTTGGAGCGCGTTATGCACTTTTCACCCCCCGCGAGAGCGCCCCAGGCCAAAACACCACGGCAGCGCCCGCGCGCGTTCGGCAGGACAATCGCCCACGCCATGCCCACCGCCCCCCGC
>JAUMYU010000020.1:0-2307 GCA_030528485.1 Comamonadaceae bacterium | reverse complement strand
GCGCCCGCGCGCGTTCGGCAGGACAATCGCCCACGCCATGCCCACCGCCCCCCGCTTTCGCCCGCCTGCCGCTGCTTCTGCCGCTTCTGCTGCGCCTTCCCGCCCGGCCCCCTGGTGGCGGCGCGCCTTGCGCCTGCTGGCCTCCATGCGTTTTGCCATCGCCATCATGCTGGTGCTGTGCCTGGGCGCGCTGGCGGCCTCGCTGGTGCCGCAGCAACAGACGGCGGCCAGTTATTACGCCCGCTTTGGCCCCACGGGCGGGGCGGTGATTCTGGCGCTGGGGCTGGACGATGCCTACGGCGCCTGGTGGTTTCTGGCCCTGCTGGGCTTTTTGATCGCCAGCACCAGCCTGTGTGTGGCGCGCCACGCGCCTTACTACCTGGCGGGCATGCGCCGCCTGCCCGTGCATATCCGCATCAACGGCTTTGCTGCCCTGCCCTGGCGCGCCCGCGCAACGCTGGCAGGCGATGCGCCCGCACTGGCTGCCCAGGCCGTGCAGGCGTTGCGCCAGCGCCGCTGGCGCGCCACCACCCTGCCCCGGCACGATGCCCACGGCGCGCCGGGCTGGCTGGTGGCGGCGCGCAAGGGCGCTTCGCGCAAATGGGGCTATATCGCCAGCCACAGCGCCATCGCGCTCATTGGCCTGGGCGGCCTGATCGATAGCGGGCTGTGGGTGCAGTGGCAGCGCTGGCGGCAGGACTTGCAGCCGTGGGCGCAAGCTGGCGCGCCCGATTCCGCCAACGCCGCGCACTGGCTCAGCCCCCGCACGCCCGCCTACCGGGGCGAGCTGCATGTGGCCGAAGGCCGGCAATCGGCCACCGCCCTGATTGCCAGCCCGCCCGGCGCACTGGCGCTGGCGCTGCCGTTTGCGCTGGGGCTGGAGCGCTTCGAGGTGACCTATCACCCCAACGGCGCGCCGCAACGCTTTGCCAGCCAAGTCGCCATCACCGATCGCCACAGCGGCCAGCTCAGCCGCCACCGCATTGAGGTCAACCATCCGCTGCGCGTGCACGGGGTGGATGTGTACCTGGCTGGCTTTGGCGATGGCGGCTCGCCCGTCACCCTGCGCCCTGTTGCGCTGCGCCCCGCCCCTCAGCGCCCGGCTAGCTCGCCCACCGCGCACCCGCCCGCGCTGCACACCCGCATCGGCCAGGCGCTGCCCGTAGGCCCGGCCCAGGGCTTGCCGCAGACCTACACGCTGGAAGCGGCGCAGTTGGGCCTGTTCCACATCGAAGATGGGCGCAGCGCCCGCCAGGCCCCGCCCGCCCAGGCCGAAGCCGATGCCGCAACAACAGCCGCCCCGCCCGCTGCCGCCCCCGCCAGCATCTGGCGCGAGCGCCTGCGCGCCGCCTCCCACGCGGGCCACGCCCCAGGGGCCGAGCCGCCGTGGCGCGACTTTGGCCCCCACATCACCTATCGCCTGCGCGATGCCAGCGGCCAGGCCCATGCCTTCCGGCACTTCCAGCGCGCGGCCGATCTGGGCGATGGCGTGCCCGTGTTTCTGCTGGGCGTGCGCGAACCGCTGGCGCCCGAGGCCGATTGGCGCTATCTGCGCATCCCGCAAGACGCCCAAGGCCGCATGGACGACTTTCTGCGCCTGAGCCACGCGCTGGGCGATGCGCGCGCGCGCCAGCAAGCCGTGCAACGCTACGTGCAAACCGCCGCCCTGAGCGCCCCAGCCGCCGCCGCCCTGCACGCCAGCGCCAGCCAGGCGCTGGCCGCATTTGCTGGCGCGCGCACCTCTGACGCACACACCGCCGCCGCCCAGCCACCCGATACCCAATCCAACACCTCACGCGATAGCCCGCCCGCCGACGCCACCCACTGGCCCAACGGCGGCCTGCCCGCCCTGGCGCGCCTGCTGGAGCAAACCCCGCCCGAGCACGCCCAGCACAGCGCCGCCTTGCTGCTGCGCATGCTGCAAGGGCTGCTGCTGGAGCTGCTACAGGCCCGCCGCCACGCCGAGGGCCTGCCCGCGCTGGATCAGCACGCGCCCGCCACGCACGCCTTCCTCCACACCGCCCTGACGGCGCTGGACGCGCTGCACGCCTACCCCGTGCCCGTCGCCTTCACGCTGGAGGATTTCACGCCGGTGTACCAAGCCGCCTTCCAAATCACCCGCGCGCCCGGCCAGCCGCTGGTGTTTGCCGGTCTGGCCCTGCTCGTGCTGGGCGTGGGCCTGATGCTGTATGTGCGCGAGCAACGCCTGTGGCTATGGCTGCGCCAGCGCCCTGACAGCGCCACCTGCGACGCCCTGCTGGGCATGAACAGCCCCCATCGCACGCAAGACATGCAACGCCGCTTCGA
>JAUMYU010000093.1 GCA_030528485.1 Comamonadaceae bacterium | reverse complement strand
GGCCCTTGTTCTCCATCGCGCCCATGTTGAAGTCGCTGGTGGCGACGATCATGAATCGCTCCAGATCCAGCGGCAGGCCAAAGCGGGTTTCATCCCAGGCGATGCTGGCCATGAGCGAGCGCATGGCGTGCTCGGTTTTTTCCAGATCGCCCGCTCGCACGTAAATCTGCAACAAATGCTCGCGCCCGTTGCGCGCGGTGATGCGCTGCTCGCGCGCCACCAATGGCCCGGCCACCAGCGCAAACAAATAGCTGGGCTTTTTGTGCGGGTCGTGCCAGGTGGCGAAGTGGCGGCCATCCTCCAGCTCGCCTTGCTCGACCAGATTGCCGTTGGAGAGCAACACGGGGTAGGCCGCCTTGTCGGCGCGCAGCGTGACGGTGTACACGCTCATCACATCGGGGCGGTCCAGAAAGTAGGTGATGCGGCGAAAGCCCTCGGCCTCGCATTGGGTGAAAAACGTGCCCTGGCTGACGTACAGGCCCGAGAGCTGGGTGTTTTTCTCCGGCTGGCAGGTGGTGAAGATCTCCAGGTCAAAAGGCGCATCCCCTTCAGGCAGGTTGGAGAGCACCAGTTGCCCGCGCTCCAGTTTGAAAGACGCGCCCTGCCCATTGACCAATACGCGCGCGAGGTTCAGCCCTTCGCCATCCAGGCGCAGCGGCTGCGCAGGCACCGCCATATTGCGGCGCACCTGCATTTTGTTGAGCACGCGCGTCTTGGCGGGGTCCAGATCGAAGGTCAATGCAACGCTATCGATCCAGAACGCAGGCGGCTGGTAATCCTCGCGGTGCACCGTCGTCACGTCTGTCGCTTCACGCCCCTGCTGTGGCGCGTCAGCGGGCAAGGTTTCTGGCGTTGGGGTTGTGTCGGTCATGGTGTAGGGACGGCAGCGGCCTCAAGCACGGCAAGCCAGAGGCCAAACAAAAACAACGCCGCTCGGCGGCGGCGGAAAGCAATGCGGTCGATTATGCCAATGCATTGGCAAAGAGCCCGCCGCGCTCTCCGCACGGCAGGCAGGAACGTGGATTGGAACAGTCTGCGACACAGCAAAGAGCATGCTATAAACCGGCGATTTATAGCAATCGCTATAAATTGGCTTCCCACTGTCTTTATTTCCGCCAGCCCTGCCGCCATGGACTTGAAAATCACCCGCGCCGTCAACTGGAACCAGCTCGAAGACCCCATGGATCTGACCATGTGGAACCGCGTCACAGGCAACTTCTGGCTGCCGGAAAAAGTGCCGCTATCCAACGATCTGCCCTCCTGGCGCACGCTCAGCGAGCAGGAGCAGCGCACCACCATGCATGTCTTCACCGGCCTGACCATGCTCGACACCGTGCAGGCCGCCGTGGGCGCGCCGCGCATGATTGCCGATGCGCAGACCCAGCACGAAGAAGCCGTATTCGCCAATTTCACCTTCATGGAGGCGGTGCACGCGCGCAGCTACAGCTCGATCTTCTCGACCCTGTGCAGCACGCAGGAAATCGACGCCGCCTTCCGCTGGAGCGAGCAAAACCCCTGGTTGCAGGAGAAGGCCGCCATCATCGCGCGCGCCTACCGGGGCGACGACCCGCTCAAGGTCAAGATCCTGTCCGTGCTGATGGAGTCGTATCTGTTCTACAGCGGCTTTTTCTGCCCCTTCTACTGGGCCAGCAAAGGCAAGCTGACCAACACGGCCGACCTGATCCGCCTGATCCTGCGCGACGAGGTCTGCCACGGCTATTACATTGGCTACAAGTTCCAGCAGCAGTACCAGCGCCAAAGCGCCGCCAGGCAAACCCAATTGCAGAGCTTTACCCACGAAACGCTGGAGACGCTGATGGCCAACGAGTACCGCTACGCCGCCGATTTGTACGACCCGCTGGGCTGGACCGAGGACGTCAAGCACTACATGCACTACAACGCCAACAAGGCGCTGATGAACCTGGGCTTCGAGGCGCTCTACCCCAAGGATCGCTGCCAGGTGCCCGCCGCCATCCTCGCCGCGCTCGACCCCAGCGCCAACGAGAACCACGACTTCTTCTCCGGCTCCGGCTCGTCCTACGTCATCGGCAAGACCGAAGTGACCGCCGACGAAGACTGGGCCTTTTAGCCGCCTTTTAGCCGCCTTTTCGTCACCTGTCCGCGCGCCAGACAAAACCAGCCACTCACTCATGGATAGAAACCGGCGCTGACGCCACAGCGGGCGGGTGGTACATTGCCAGCCCTTTTTTGGCTCCCCCCTGCTGCACATCCATGAAACAAGTGATGGAATCCTTCTGGCGCGCGCTGCTCGACAGTTTCAGCCCGCGCGTAGTGGCCCTGTCCCTTTTGCCCCTGGGCGTCATCATCGTCAGCGCCCTGTTGCTGGGCTATTTTTATTGGCACACCGCAGTGGCGGGCGTCGTCGCCTGGATGGAGGCCAGCCGCGTGTGGCTGTGGATCAATGGCCAGCTCTCCCAGCTCGGCCTGCCCCCCACCAGCGATTGGCTGGCGCCGGTTTTGGTGGTGGCCCTGATCACGCCTGTGCTCATCATCACCAGCCTCCTGCTGGTGACCATGTTCATGACCCCGGCCATGGCCAATGACGTGGCCCGGCGGCGCTTTCCCCAACTGGAGAGCCGGGGCCGCCCCTCTTTTCTGCATAGCCTGGCCTGGTCTTGCATCTCCACGGCCTTGGCCGTGCTGGCACTGATTGCCAGCTCGCCGCTGTGGCTCATCCCCCCGCTGGCACTGGTATTGCCGCCGCTGATTTGGGGCTGGCTGGCCTATCGCGTGCTCAGCTTCGATGTGCTGGCCCAGCACGCCAACGCCAGCGAACGCCAGTGGATCTTGCAGCAACACCGCTGGCCGCTATTGCTGCTGGGGGTGCTGTGCGGCTTTCTGGGCGCAGCGCCTGGCGTGCTGTGGGCTTCCGGCGTGCTGTTCGCCGTCGCCTTCCCGGTTCTGGCGCCCGTGGCTGTCTGGCTGTTCACTTGGGTCTTTGCCTTGACTTCGCTGTGGTATGCCCATTACTGCCTGGAAGCCCTCGCCCGCCTGCGCAACGGACAAGCGGGAGCAGCGCCTGCTTCGCCGCTACCACTGCCACCGCCTCAGCCGCCTGCCTCCCCCGCAGAATCTGCCAGTCCTGTCGCGCCCCTGCCCCATGACGCGGTGAATGGGGCCTCAGTGGCCCCCCAGCCACCATGCACCAACAAGTCAGACTCCTCGGCGTTGCCATCCTGCATGACGAAAGATGGCGCGCCGTCTGCGACAGACAGCGCCTCCCCGGAGGCGAACCCATCGTCATCCTCCTCCGATAGCGGCTCCTCCTCGGATTCAGGCTCGTCTTCCGGCGATTGAGGGCCGCCGCATGGGGGCGGCGCTAGATAGAATCCGCCCCCATGCAAAACATCAAACAAGAACTATTGGCCGGCTTGGCCAGCGCGCTCGAAAACCTCTCATCGGGCGCAGGCGCCAAGGCGGCCTTTGAGCTGCCGCGCCAAAGCGAACATGGCGATTGGGCCATTACCGCCGCCATGCAATTGGCCAAGCCCCTGAAACAAAACCCGCGCGCCTTGGGCGAGCAGATCAAGGCCGCCCTGGAGGCGCTGCCGCCCTACCAGCAATGGGTGGCTGCCATTGAGCTGGCAGGCCCGGGCTTTTTGAACCTGCGCCTCAAGCCCGAAGCCAAGCAACAAGTCGTGCGCGACGTGCTGCAAGCGGGCGCATCGTTTGGCGCCCGGCCCGCGCGCGCAGACAAGGTGATGGTGGAGTTCGTCTCGGCCAACCCCACCGGCCCGCTGCACGTCGGTCATGGCCGCCAGGCGGCGCTGGGCGACGCCATTTGCAACCTGCTCGCCACGCAGGGCTGGCAAGTGCACCGCGAGTTTTATTACAACGATGCCGGCGTGCAAATCGCCACCCTGGCCCAATCGGTGCAAGCGCGCGCCAAGGGCCTGAAGCCCGGCGATGCCGATTGGCCCGAGGCCGCCTACAACGGCGACTACATTGCCGACATCGCACAGGACTTTCTGGATCGAAAAACCGTCCACGCCGATGACCGCGCCTTCACGGCCAGCGGCGACGTGCAAGACCTGGACAACATCCGCCAGTTCGCCGTGGCCTATCTGCGCAACGAGCAGGACAAGGATTTGCAGGCCTTCCGCCTGAAGTTCGACCACTACTACCTGGAAAGCAGCCTGTACGCCGACGGTCGCGTGGCGCGCACCGTGCAGCGCCTGATCGACCAAGGCCACACCTACGAGGAAGGCGGCGCGCTGTGGCTGCGCACCACCGATTTCG
>JAUMYU010000019.1 GCA_030528485.1 Comamonadaceae bacterium | reverse complement strand
CACAGCCGCAGCTCCCGCCACGCCACCAGCGGCAGCCCCCGCAACCGTATCGGCCCCAGCGCCGATGGCATCGGCGGAGGACACCGCCTGGTGGCACAGCAGCGTGCAAACCTTGATCGCCCAAGGGCAATTGACCGCCGTAGTGCGTGAGCTGGCCCTGCAAGCGCAACTGCAACAGCGCGAGGGCGACGGCGTGCTGCTGCGCGTGGCCAACCAAACGCTGATGGCCGAAACCCTGCGCACCAAGCTGCAAGACGTGCTGCGCGCCGCTGGCCTGGCCCAGACGGTGGCGCTGGAGCAAGGCGAAGTCACCGCCAGCCTGGCCCAGCGCCTGGAGGCCGACAAAGCCGCTGCCCAGCGCATCGCGCAAAGCATCGTCGAGGCCGACGCCCGCGTGCAATGGCTGCAAGCGCACTGGGGCGCGCAAATCGTGCCCGGCAGCGTCAAACCCGTTTCGGTGGCTGTGCGCTAAGCGCCTGGCCGCTTCTTCCCATCCATCGACACCACAAAGGAATCACCATGTTCAACAAAGGACAAATGGCCGGCATGCTCAAACAAGTGCAAGCCATGCAAGACAACATCAAAAAAGCCCAGGAGGAGCTGGCCCAGACCGAAGTCACCGGCGAATCCGGCGCGGGCCTGGTCAAAGTCGTGATGACGGCCGCCAAGGAAGTGCGCCGCGTCACCATCGACCCCAGCTTGCTGGCCGAGGACAAAGACATGCTGGAAGACCTGGTGGCCGCAGCCTTCAACTCGGCAGTGAAAAAAGCCGTCGAAACCGAGCAGGAAAAAATGGGCAAAGTCACCGGCGCGCTCGGCGGCCTGGGCGGTGGTCTGGGGGGCTTGGGTGGTCTGGGCGGCCTGAAGCTGCCGTTCTGAATCCATAGCGCCGCAACGCAATAGCGGGCCGTTCGCGCCGGCATTGTGTCGGCGGCGCGAACGGCCCCGTTTCTCATGGCAAACACCCCCATCCCCAGCCTGGAGCGCCTGATTCAGGCCCTACGCCAATTGCCCGGCGTGGGCGCCAAATCGGCCGCGCGCATGGCCTACCACCTGTTGCAGCACGACCGCGACGGCGCGCAGCGCCTGGCCCAGGCCCTGCAAGACGCCGTGGCCCAGGTGCGCCACTGCCAGCTCTGCCACACCTTCAGCGAAAGCGAGCTGTGCAGCACCTGCGCCGACGCCGGGCGCGACCAAAGCCGCCTGTGCGTGGTGGAAACCCCATCCGACCAGGCCGTGATGGAGCGCACCGGCGCTTACGAAGGGCTGTATTTCGTGCTGCAAGGGCGCCTGAGCCCGCTGGACGGCCTGGGCATCGACGAGCTGGGCCTGGCGCAGCTCATGCAGCGCGCTTGCGACGGGGTGATCGAAGAAGTCATCATCGCCACCAGCTTCACCGCCGAAGGCGAGGCCACCGCCCACGTCATCGCCCAAGGGCTGGCGCGCCGGGGCGTGCGCACCACCCGCCTGGCGCGCGGCGTACCCGCTGGCGGCGAGCTGGAATACGTCGATCTGGGCACCATCGCCCACGCCCTGGCCGATCGGCATTGATGCCCCAAAGACATTGGATTGCCTTCAATTTTATAAATCAAAAGTAAAATTCAACCATTGGCTGAATTGCCTAAAAATGTAGTTTTTGTTTACTTTTGATATGTAATTTTTGCTGCTTTCAGGCCGTGGGGCAAGGTGGATATGTTGCTAGGGTTCTGGCATGCGTGCGCGGGATGAAAATCGCCATTTTTCTGCTACCCCATTGCTCCCCCCAACTGCCACCGCAAAGACCGCCAAAGGCCGCGCCATGCCACCGATTCACTTCACCACCCGTTTCAATCCCAAGCTGTATGAGCTGATGGCTGGTTACAGCCGCGAGCGTTTCATCCGCGATGTGGGCGCGGGGCTGACGGTGAGCGTGGTGGCGCTGCCGCTGGCGATGGCGTTTGCCATTGCTTCGGGGCTGGCGCCGCAGGCGGGGTTGTTCACGGCCATCATCGGCGGTTTTCTGGTGTCGCTGTTCAGCGGCTCGCGGGTGCAGATTGGCGGGCCGGCGGGGGCGTTCATCGTCATCGTGTATGGCATCGTGGAGCAGTACGGCGTGGGTGGGCTGCTGCTGGCGACGTTCATGTCCGGCGTCATGCTGTGGGCGATGGGCTTTTTGCGCATGGGGGTGCTGATCCAGTTCATTCCCGTGGCGGTCATCATCGGCTTTACCAATGGCATTGCGGTGCTGATCGGGCTGTCGCAAATCAAGGATTTTCTGGGCTTGCGCATCGAGGGCAAGATGCCTGCGGAGTTCTTCCCCATGCTGCAAACGCTGTGGCAGGCGCTGCCGAGCTGGAGTGCGCCGTCGCTGGCGGTGGCGCTGTTTGCGCTGGGCATCATCGTGTTGTGGCAGCAGGTGATGAAGCGCCGCGTGCATTTGCCCGGCGATGCGGGCATGCTGCCGCGTGTTTCAGGCTCGCTGGCGCTGATTCCCGGCTCCATCGTGGCGCTGGTGGCGGCGACGGTGCTCAGCTACGCGCTGGGGCTGGATGTGGCCACCATCGGCAGCCGTTTTGGCGGCATTCCGCAGGGTTTGCCCAGCCTGACGGCGCCCGCTTTCAGTGTGGAAGGCGTCAAAGCCTTGATGCTGCCCGCCTTTACGCTGGCGGTGCTGGGGGCGATTGAGTCGCTGCTGTGCGCGCGCGTGGCCGACAAGCTCATTGGCGACAAGCACGATTCCAACCAGGAGCTGCTGGCGCAGGGCTTTGCCAATATGGTGGCACCGTTTTTCGGCGGCATGCCGGTCACGGGCACCATCGCCCGCACCATGACCAATATCAAAAACGGCGGCAGCAGTCCGGTGGCGGGCATGGTGCATGCGCTGGGGCTGCTGCTGGTGGTGCTGGTGGCCGCGCCGCTGGCGCAGTACATCCCGCTGGCCGCGCTGTCGGCCATTCTCATGTTCGTGGCCTGGAACATGGGCGAGTGGCGCGAGTTCGCGCGCCTGCGCAGCTTCCGCCTGCCGTATCGCATCACGCTGCTGTCGGTGTTTGTGCTGACGGTGGTGGTGGATTTGACGGTGGCGATCGAGGTGGGGCTGTTTCTGGCCTGCCTGACGTTTATCTACCGCATCTCCAGCTTGAGCACGGCCGAGCGTTTTGCGCTGCCAGGCGATGACAAAGAGGCGGCGGCAGCGTCGGGCGTGACGGCTTACCGCCTGACGGGGGCGATCTTTTTCGGCGCGGTGGAGCTGATTGGGGCCATGCGCGCGAACCTGCCGCAGCGCGCGCTGGTGCTGGATTTTTCCAGCGTGATTTACATCGACTCCTCTGGCGGCGAGGCGCTGGACGAGCTGCTCCAGGCCTGCCAGGACAAAGGCATCCCCATCCTGGTGTGCGGCTTGCGCCGCCAGCCGGTGGACATGCTCACGCGCACGCGCTGGCTGGCGCGGGTGGGCCAGGCCAACATTTGCGCGGATCTGCCCGCCGTGCAGGCGCGCCTGGCCAAGCTGGCGTGAATGGCCTTGTTCGCAGGCGGAGCGCGCTGCTGTTCGCAGGGACTGTGGCCACTGCCGCTTGGCTTTATTACAAATCAATGTGAATTTTATTTGTTTACTGTATTGCCGAAATGGGTATATTTGTTTTCCTTTTGATTGGTAATTTTGGGGTCTGGAAAAGGCCGTTGCGCTGCTGCCTGTATGCAGATGCCTTTACAGTAGCCACCCTTGCACTTCCCCCCAACCTTCCTGCCCAACACCCAGCATCCCGGATATGACAGCACCAACATCCCCCTTCGACTTCGATCTGTTCGTCATCGGCGGCGGCTCTGGCGGCGTGCGCGCGGCGCGCATGGCGGCCCAGCGCGGCGCGCGCGTGGCACTGGCCGAGAGCGACCGCATGGGCGGCACCTGCGTCAACGTCGGCTGCATCCCCAAAAAGCTCTACAGCTACGCCGCGCATTACGCCGCCGCGTTTGAAGAAGCGCGCGGCTTTGGCTGGCAACTGCCCGCGCCCGCCACGCTGGATTGGGCCGCGCTCAAAGCCGCCCGCGCCAAGGAAATCACGCGCCTGAACGGCGTGTACGAAGGGTTGATGGAAAAGGCCGGCGTGCAGCGCCTGCAAGGCCATGCCAGCCTGGCAAACAATGGCGCGGCCCACACCGTGCAGGTACGCAGCGCCGATGGCGCGGTGGCCAGCTACACCGCGCGCCACATCCTCATCGCTACTGGCGGCACGCCGTTTGTGCCGGAGGATTTGCCCGGGCGCGAGCTGGCCATTACCTCCAACGACGTATTCGATTTGCCCGCTTTCCCCCGGCGTCTGGCCGTGGTGGGCGGCGGCTACATCGGCTGCGAGATGGCTTGCATCTTCCACGGCCTGGGCGCGCAGGTCACGCAGTTGTACCGGGGCGAGCAGGTCTTGCGCGGCTTTGACGACGAAGTGCGCGCCTTTGCCGCCGAGCAAATGCGCAAGCAAGGCGTCGATTTGCGCCTGAACACCGATGTGCGCGCCATCGAGCAAGGCGCGCAGGGCCTGACGCTGACGCTCAGCGACGGCAGCGGCCTGCCAGTCGATGCCGTGCTGTACGCCACGGGCCGCCGCCCCCTGGTCGATGGCCTGAACCTGCCCGCGCTGGGCATCGCCCAACGCCGCAATGGCGCCATCGAGGTCAACGACCGCTTTGAAACCAGCGCCAGCGGCGTTTATGCCGTGGGCGATGTGGTCGGCCGCAAGGAATTGACGCCCGTGGCCCTGGCCGAGGCCATGGCCCTGGTCGATGCGCTCTTTCCCCCGCCGCAGGGGCAAGAGGCGCGCCGCATGGCCTACGACAACATCCCCACGGCCATCTTCACCCACCCGCCCATTGGCACCGTGGGCCTGAGCGAGGAGCAGGCGCGCGAGGGCGGGCGTGCCATCCGCGTCTATCGCAGCGATTTCAAGCCGCTCAAGCACACCCTCTCGGGCAGCAGCGAGCGCACGCTGGTCAAGCTCATCGTCGATGACGCCAGCGACCGCGTGCTGGGCCTGCACATGGTGGGCGCCGATGCGGGCGAGATCGTGCAAGGCTTTGCCGTGGCCTTGCAATGCGGCGCGACCAAGGCGCAATTCGACGCCACGCTGGGCATTCACCCCACCAGCGCGGAGGAGTTCGTCACCCTGCGCGAAGTCAGCCGACGCTGAAAGGGAGGCGGCTGTCCATGTCCATGCACCTCACCGAGTTGTGGATTCACCCCGTCAAATCCATGCAAGGCCAGGCCGTGGCGGCGGCGCAGGTCGGCGCGCAAGGGCTGGCGGGCGACCGGCAATGGCTGCTGGCCGATGAGCGCGGGCGCTTCATCACCGCGCGCGAAGTGCCCGAGCTGCTGCTGTGGCAGCCCATGCCCCAGCCCGCAGACGCCAGCGGCCATGCGCGCCTGCACCTGCGCGCGCCCGACGGCGAGGTGTGCAGCGTGAGCGCGGCTGATTACACCCACCCCGCCCCGGTCGCCGTCTGGCGCGATGCCTTTGGCGCCTGGGGCGGCCCGGCCCAAACCGACGCCTGGCTTAGCGAGCGCCTGGGCCGTGCCTGCCGCCTGTTTTATCTGGGCCAGCGCAGCCAGCGCGCATTGGCAGGCCAGCCGGGCCAGCCCTTGTCGTTTGCCGACAGCGCGCCGTTTCTGCTGTGCAGCCAGGCCTCGCTGGCGCAGCTCAACCGCGATATGCAGCATCTGCCCGGGCGCAAGCCGGTGACGATGCGCCGCTTTCGCCCCAACCTCGTGGTCGATGCTCTGGCCGATGGCCTGGCCCCGTATGCCGAAGACGGCTGGACGCGCCTGCGCATCGGGGCGCTGGAGTTTTCGCTTTACAAGCACTGCACGCGCTGCAAGATCGTCAACCTCGACCCGCACACCGCGCAGCTCTCGCCGGCCAAAGAGCCACTGCAAACCCTGGCGCGCACGCACAAATTGCCCGCTGGCGTGTGCTTTGGCGTGCACCTGGTCGCCCACGGCGCGGGGCCGTTGCGCGTGGGCGATGCGGTGGAGTTGCTGGATTGAGTAATTTCCAATGCGTCAGGTTAAAAATTAAATCGCCCGTGGCATGTCTATAGCGCCACGGGCGATTTTTTGTATTTCCTTTGATTGGTAATGTTTGAGGGCTTGCTGGCAGCGGCAAACTCAAGCGCCGTGGGCGGCGCGCCAGGTTTGCGCCAGGGCTTGCACGCGCTGGCGCTCTTGCTCCAGCGGCAGCGTTTGCAGGGCGCGCTCAAGGGCCATGTCGGCCTGGGCCAGGGCCGCTTGCCGGAAGGCGGCATCGCCCAGCGTGGCCAGGCGCAGCAGGGCTTTTTGCAGCAGCGACTGGATTTCCACCATGCCCGCGCCGTCGCGCGCAATGAGCATGAAGGCGTCTTCAAACAAATCCTCCTCCCGCAGCGGCGGCACATGCACCAGGGGGTAGGCGGGCGCGGCGTCCTCGGCCCCTTTGCCCCCTTCGGCGCGCTCGGCTGCGGCGGCCCATAGCGCCAGCAGGCGGGTCAGCCGCCCGATCACCTCAATGGCGGTGCCGGGGTCGTTGACGGCGGGCGAGAGCGCGCGCGATGCTACCTCGCTCATCACCACCAGGCCAAAGCGCGGGTCCTGGTCGAACGAGCGTTGCTGCTCGATGGCGAAGGCCTGGCGGATTTGCCCGGGCCAGTTCTGCATTTCCTGCTCGGGCGTGGCGGGGGCGTCGGCATCCAGGGCCACCCAGGCCAGCGGCATGCCGGGGTAGAGGAAGGCGCCGGGCAAAACGGCCAGATACATCTGCGCATGGTGTTCCTTGGCCCAATCCTGCAACTGCGTCATGTCGATGTGTTGCACATAGCCGATGTCATCGCCAGCAATGGGCAGGGCATGGGCGGGCAGGGCAACGTCTGGCGCCCAGGGCGAGCCACCCAAATGGGGTGTTTTCAGCCAGTGCTCGATAGCGGCAGCGGCGGCGGATTCCACGCGGTTGGTGGTTTCGCCCAGACGGCCAAAGTGGGTCAAATGGTCGATCCAGCGCAGCAGCGCCACCACAATCCAGGCGATCACGAAGACGGTGATGACAAACAGCACAAAACGCCCGCGCTCGCCATACGCGCCCGTTTGCATCACGATCAGGCCCACGATGCTGAACAGGAACGAGCCGATAAAGGTCGAAAGCACCGTTTGCGTCAGGCGGTCTTCCATCATCAGCGAGGTGGCCCGGGGCGAGACGCT
The DNA here is from genome assembly GCA_030528485.1 of Comamonadaceae bacterium. GTDB lineage: Bacteria > Pseudomonadota > Gammaproteobacteria > Burkholderiales > Burkholderiaceae_C > Lampropedia. Next base: position 28,885 of record JAUMYU010000019.1, on the reverse strand, counting down.
GCCAGCGGCCGAGCTGTAGGCGCTGACCATGATGTTGAGCGAAAACGTCGTCACCGCCAGCATGCTGGAGGCGATGATGGACAGCAGCATCCCCACCGAATCGGCGCCAATCGTGTCGGGCAGATCCCAGGGCAGGTAGCGCTCGACGGTGGCGGCCAGAATCGCCGCCAGCACGCCGCCCACGCCAAACAAGGTCGTGCGCACCCACAACTGGCGCGCAAGCCGCGAAATCAACCATTGCCAACGGGACATGTTTTTGTGTGCCTCCAGGAAGGGGGAATCGGCAAAAGGGGCGATTTTTCCACGTCTGGAGAATTTTGCAGGGGGGCGCACAGCGCATAACACGCTCTAGAGCGTGTTATGAACTTTCCGCCCCCCGCGAGAGCGCCCCGGCGGGTGCAGTGCAAGGCGCTGGCCCCGCCGCAGCCTGGCTGCGCTGCAAGGGGGCGGCAACGCCGCAATGCACATGCCGGGGCGCTTCTCCCTTCGGGCTGGCCCCGAAACCATGCACTCGCCGCGTTGGCCCGCTTGCCAAGGCAGCCAGCCTTGGCGGCGCGCGCCGCCTTGCGATCACACGGTTTTGGGGCCAGCGCGGGGGAGCGCAAAGTGCATAACACGCTCTATGATCCGCCCCCTTTGAGCCGCATCACGCAACACCCATCATGAAAATCATCATCCTCGGGGCAGGGCGCATCGGCCAGGCGGTGGCCGATAGCCTGGTGCTCGAACGCAACGACGTCACCGTGATCGATACCGACCGCGGCCGCCTGCTGGAGCTGGAATCGCGCTACGACCTGCGCGGCGTCACCGGCAACGGCACCGATCCGGCCGTGCTGGCCGAGGCGGGCGCGCGCGACACCGATTTGCTCATCGCCTGCGCCGCTTCGGATGAAGTCAACCTCGTGTGCTGCAAGGTCGCGCACATGCTGTTCCAAATCCCCGTGCGCATTGCGCGCGTGCGCTCGCGCGCCTGGGCCGACGAGGCGCTGCTCACCCCCGAAGGCTTTGCGGTGGACCAATGCCTGCGTCCGGAGGACTCGCTCACGCGCTATCTGGCGCGCCTGGTGGAATTTCCCCAGGCGCTGCAAGTGCGCGAGTTCGCAGGCGGGCGGGCCATCCTCACCGCCGCGCGCGCGCGCGCCGCCGCGCCCATGACCAGCCGCACCATTGGCGAAATCCGCGCCCTCATGCCCGATTTGCCCATGCGCATCGTCGCCATCTACCGCCGCTTTGCCGATCAGCCCGACCGCTTCGTGCCCGCCAGCGGCAGCACCCGCGTAGAGCCCGATGACGAAGTGTTCCTGCTCACCACGCGCGAGTACGCCGCCGAAGTTTTGCCCCTGCTGACCAAGCCCATCGAAGCGCCCAGCCCCACCGTGCGGCGCATCATGATCGTCGATGGCGGCGTCGTCGCCCTCAAGCTCGCCCAGCAGTTGCACCACGCGCGCAAAGGCTATTACCGCATCAAAGTCGTCGAGCGCGACCGCGACGAAGCCGCCGCCCTCACCGCCAGCCTGCCCGATGACGTGCTGCTGTTTCACGCCGAAGGCACGGATGAGGACTTCCTCCAGCAAGAAGGCATTGAAGAAATCGACCTGCTGCTGGCCCTCTCCGACGACGACGAAACCAACATCATGAGCTGCCTGCTGGCCAAGCGCATGGGCGCCAAGCGCGTGCTGGCGCTCATCAACCAGCGCAGCTATGCCGACCTGATGCACGGCACGCAAATCGACATCGCCCTCACCCCCGAGCAAGCCATGCTGGGCGAGCTGATGACCTACGTGCGCCAGGGCTACGTGCAAACCGTGCACAGCTTGCGCCGGGGCGTGGCCGAAGCGTTGGAGCTGGTGGTGCGCGGCGACCGCAAAACCTCCTCCGTCGTGGGCCGCAAAGTGGGCGATTTGCGCCTGCCGCGTGACGTGCACATGGGCCTGATCGTGCGCGGCCTGCAAGAAGAAGCGCCCGAGCACACGGGGCAAGCCAGCGCTGCTTCTACCGTCGCTGCCGCCCCGGCGGCCAGCGCCATCGCCGCCGCCGCCCGCGAAGTCGTCGATGCCGCCGGGCCGCTGCTGGCCGAAAACGCCAAGCCTACCGAGCCGGCCGCCTTGCCGCCCACCCAGCCAGCAGCCCCGCTCACCCCCCCGCAAGAGCGGGCCATCACCGTGGATTGCCCCGCCCAGCCCGGCGACTCCTGCCAGGGCGTGCAAATCATCTTCCCCAAGCGCGAGACGGTGATTGAAACGGGCGATCACGTCGTCTTTTTCCTGCCCCACAAACGCCTGGTGCGCGAAATCGAGCGCACTTTCAGCGTGAAGCCGACGTTTTTTTGAGGGGGTTCTCCCTCCTGTGCGCGGAAAGGATGGCGGGGGAACTTGTGAACTTCTTTGATTACATATCAAAGGAAAACAAACAATACTGTTTAGGCAATTCTGTATTCAAATCAAATGTTTTTTTGATTTGAAATAAGAGGGCGCCTTGTCCTTGAGGGTGCGGGGTCGATGCTGGGGCCAGCGTCACAAACCAGAGGTGCGCCAATGCATTCTCCGCACGAAATGCGGGGAATGCGCGTTGATTCACCGCATGCTTGGGGGGTGTGCCAAAGCGTTTGGTCAGCGGGCCGGTTGCTGCAACTGCGACAGCGGCGGCAACTGCTGCAAATCTTCGCGTGTGAGGGCGAGCACCTGGTCGTTGCCGGCGTCGGTTTCCAGCCACAGGGGGTTGAGCTGGGGGAAGGCGCGCTCGAAGTGGGGGCGTTCGTGGCCGATTTCCAGCACCAGCGGGGCGTGCGGCTGCATGTAGGGGGGCAGGGCGTGCAGCAGGGTGCGGATGAAGTCCATGCCGTCGGGGCCGCCTGCGAGGGCCAGGTCTGGCTCGGCGCGGTATTCGGGCGGCAGGGCGGCCATGCTTTGGCTGTTGACGTAGGGCGGGTTGCAGAGGATGAGGTGGTAGCGGTCGCGGGCGGGATCGAGTGCTTGCAGGCCGTCGGACTGGATGAGGCGCACGCGCTCTTGCACGCCGTGTTTGCGGCAGTTGATGGCGGCGACGGCAAGGGCGTTGGCGCTGATGTCGAGGGCGTCGATGCGGGCGTCGGGCCAGGCCAGGGCGGCGATGATGGCGAGGCTGCCGTTGCCGGTGCACAGGTCCAGCACGCGGGGGGCGCTTTCGGCGGTGTGCTCTGGCGCGGGCGCGGGCAGCCAGGCGTCGAAGTGGCCGTCCAGCAGGGGGGCGGCGATGAGGCTGCGGGGGATGATGGCGCGCTCGTCGATGTAGAAGGGCAGGCCGTGCAGCCAGGCTTCTTGCGTGAGGTAGGCGGCGGGGGTGCGCTCGGCGATGCGCCGCTCGATGAGGGCGAGGGCGGCGGCTTGTTGCGGCGCGGCGATGGGGGTGTTGCCTGCGGGGCCGTCCAGGTCGGTGTCCAGCGGCAGGCCCAGGCGCCAGAGCACGAGCCAGGCGGCTTCGTCCCAGGCGTTGGTGGTGCCGTGGCCGTAGCTGAGCTGGGCGGCGTCAAGCTGGCGGGCGGCTTGGGTGACGAGTTGGGCCAGGGAGAGGGGTGCGTTGGCAGGCATGGCGAACGGTTTGCTTTTTATCAATCAATAGGAAATTCCACATCCAGATAATATTGCCGAAAAATGGTAGTTTCATTTCTTTTGATTGGTATTTTGGCGGGTGGTCTTGCAGGGGCTGGCTGGCTGCGCAGGCGGGGTTTATGCGTGGGTGGGGGCGCTGGGTTCGTTGAGGTTTTCCAGCGTGCGCAGGTAGATGCGGGTGAGGGTTTCGAGATCGGCCAGGGCGAGGTTTTCGTCGATTTTGTGGATGCTGGCGTTGGGCGGGCCCAGCTCGATGACTTGGGGGCAGAGGGTGGCGATGAAGCGCCCGTCGCTGGTGCCGCCGCTGGTGGATAGCTCGGCGCGCAGGCCGGTGGTGCGGTTGATGGCGCGTTGCACGGCGTCCACCAGCGTGCCGGGGGGGGTGAAAAAGGGCTGGCCGCCCAGCGTCCATTGCAGGGTGTAGCGCAGGTCGTGGCGCTCGAGCAGGGCGTGCACGCGCTCGCGCAGGCTGGCTTGGCTGGATTCGGGGCTGAAGCGGAAGTTGAAATCCACCGCCAAGTCGCCGGGGATGACGTTGGTGGCGCCGGTGCCGGCGTGGATGTTGCTGATTTGCCAGCTTGTGGGGGGGAAGTAGTCGTTGCCCGCATCCCATTGGGTGGCAGCCAGCTCGGCCAGGGCGGGCAGGGCCTGGTGGATGGGGTTGCGCGCCAGGTGCGGATAGGCGATGTGGCCCTGGATGCCGTGGATGGTCAGGCGGGCGCTGAGCGAGCCGCGGCGGCCGTTTTTGAGCATGTCGCCCGTGCGCTCGACGGCGGTGGGTTCGCCCACGATGCAGTAATCGAGCCGCTCGCCGCGTGCGCGCAGGGTTTCGACGACGAAGGTGGTGCCGTGGGTGGCGGGGCCTTCTTCGTCGCTGGTCAGCAGCAGGGCCAGGCGCAGGTTGGGGGCGGGGTTTTTTTGCAAAAAGTATTCGAGGGCGATGACGAAGGCGGCGATGGAGCCTTTCATGTCGCTGGCGCCGCGCCCGTAGAGGCGGCCATCGCGCACGGTGGGTTCAAAGGGCGGGCTTTGCCATTGCGCCAGCGGGCCGGGGGGCACGACGTCGGTATGCCCGGCAAAGACGAGGGTGGGCGCATCGGGCGTGGCGCCGGAGCGGGTGGCCCAGAGGTTGGTGACTTGCGCGCTGCCGTCGCCCGCGGGCAGCCATTCCAGCGCAAAACCCAGCGCCAGCAGGCGCTCGCCCAGCAGGGCTTGGCAGCCTGCGTCATCGGGGGTGACGGAGGGCTGGGCGATCAGTTGCTTGAGCAGGGCGAGGGCTTGGTTGAGCGCGGAAGTCATGGCGGATTCGGCGGGGCTGGGGGTGTGGTCGGTGGTCAAGGTGTGGGGCAGGGCAAGGGGCCAATGGGCTGATGAGGTTGCGCTGATTGGCGCAGTGGTGTGTTTTTTTCTAAATCATTAGGCAAACAAAAATGCCTGTTTCGGCATGATGGTATTTGTCTTGATTTTCCTTTGTTTGGAATTATGAGGCGGGGGAAGGCCGCCGGGGTGAGGGCTGATCCTAACCGATGGTTTGGCATGCGGGAGGGGCTTGCAGGGGGTGTTCAGGGGGCGTGGCGGATGGCGAGCTGGTTGGCAGGATGGTTGGCGCTTGGGCGTAAAAAAGCAGATGCGGCCTGGGGCGGCATCTGCTGCGGATGGGCGCGCGGCGGCGGTGCGCTGCGCGGGTGGGTGTCGGTGGAGGTTAAGCCAAGGCGGCTTTGGCGGCGGCGTAGTCAGGCTCTTGGGCGATTTCGGGCACGAGCTGCACGTGCAGGACTTTGTCGTTCTCATCAAGCACGACCACGGCGCGGGCGGTCACGCCTGCCAGTGGGCCGCTGGCCAGCTCCACGCCGTAGTCTTTCATGAAGCGCGCGCCGCGCATGGTGGAGAGGTTGACGACGTTGCTCAGCCCCTCGGCGCCGCAAAAGCGCGCCTGGGCAAAGGGCAGATCGGCGGAGATGCACAGTACGACGGTGTTGGGCAGGCTGGCCGCATCTTGGTTGAAGGCGCGCACGGAGGCGGCGCACACGGGCGTATCGACGCTGGGGAAGATGTTGAGCACTTTGCGCTTGCCCGCGAATTGGGCCAGCGTGACATCGCTCAGATCGCTGCCCACCAGCGTGAACGCGGGGGCGGTTTGGCCGACTTGGGGCAGCGCGCCTGCCAGTTCGACGGGGCTGCCTTTGAGGGTGACTTGGGTCATGGGCTTGATCCTTTCTAGGGAGAAATCGAGGGGAATGGGTGCAAAGCGGCCACTGGGCGCTCTTGCATTGCGGATTTTTGCACTGCTGGATGGCCGTTGCTGGCGGCGGGGCAATGCGGGGCGCGATGCGCGGTTTTTGAGCGCGCTCTTAGCTTGGCGGCGTGTGGGCGTGGACGTTTTGCGGCGGGGGCGGCGCTGTGGCGGCTTGCTGGGCTTGCTCGGTCATGCCGTGCAGGATGCCGCAATGGGCCACGTCGCGCTGCTCGGCGCAGCGTGCGCGCAGGGCCTGGAGCTGGCGCTTGAGGGCGCTCAGCTCGCGGATGCGCTGGCCGATGTGGCGGATGTGTTCGTCCACCAGCGCATTGACGGCGCCGCAATTGGCGCAGGGCTGCTCGCGCCAGCGCAAAAGGGTTTTGATTTCTTGCAGCGACAGCCCCAGCCCCCGGCCCTGGCGGATGAAGGCCAGTTGCTCGGCGTGCTCTGGCCCGTAGCAGCGCCAGTTGCTGTCGCTGCGCGCGGGGGCGGGCAGCAGGCCCTCGCGCTCGTAATAGCGGATGGTGTCAACCGGGGTGGCGGTGGCGCGGGCCAGTTCGCTGATTTTCATGGGGCGGGCAGGGGTTGAAAAAACCGCTTGACCCTGGAGCGGCTCCAGGGTTTCCAATGGGCGGCATGAATGCAACGCGAACTATTTTGACCCAGGTCACCTGGCGCATCCCCCAAATGGATTGCCCGGTGGAGGAAAGCGAAATCCGCGCCATCCTGGCGCGGGTGGAGGGCGTGGGGCGGCTGCAATTTCGCCTTATCGAACGCACGCTGACGATGCAGGCCCAGCCCCAGGCCCTGCCGCAGGCCGAAGCGGCGCTGCGCGCGGCGGGGTTTGAGCCTGAGCGGGTGATGGAAGGCGGCGCGGCGCCTGCATCGCCCGCGCCTGAGGCTGGTTGCAGCGGCAGTGCCGAAAGTGCGGGCTGCGGCTGCGGCATGGGGCGCGAAGCGGCATTCAAGGCATCTGCTGTGGATGCATCAGTGCCATCCGCCGCACCGCCTGTTGCCGTGCGCGCGCCGTGGGCGGCAGCGTGGCGCTGGCTGCGTACGCCGCCGGGGCCTGTGCGCATTGGCATGGCCTTGGCCCTGGCGTTGGGGGCGGAGCTGGGCCATGCCTTTTTGCCGCAGGCGCTGCGCCCCTGGGGCATGGCGCTGGCTTTGCTGGCGGTGGTGTTGGCGGGCTGGCCCACCTACCTCAAGGGCTTGCAGGCCCTGCGGCGGGGGCGCTTGAGCATCAGTGCCTTGATGGGCGTGGCGGTCACGGGGGCGTTTGCCATTGGCCAATGGCCGGAGGCGGCGATGGTGATGGCCTTGTATGCCTTGGCCGAGCATTTGGAAGCGCGCGCCGTCGATCGCGCCCGTGGCGCCATCGCCCGCCTGCTGGATATGGCGCCGGCCGAGGTGGAAGTGCAAGACGCGCAAGGCCAATGGAGCAAGCGCCCGGCGGCGCAGGTGCTGCCGGGGGCGGTGGTGCGCGTCAAGCCCGGCGCGCGGCTGGCGCTCGATGGCGTGGTGCTGCAAGGGCGCAGCGCGGTGAACCAGGCGCCGGTGACGGGCGAGAGCCTGCCCGTGGACAAGGGCGAGGGCGATACGGTGTACGCCGGCAGCCTGAACGAAAGCGGTGTGCTGCTGGTGCGTGTGAGCGCCGCCGCGCACGACACGCAACTGGCCCGCATCATCGAAGCTGTGGAGCAAGCGCACAGCGCGCGTGCGCCCATGCAGGCGGCGGTGGATCGTTTCGCCGCCTATTACACGCCCGCCGTTTTGGCGCTGGCCCTGGCGGTGGCGGTACTGGGGCCGCTGTTGGCGGGCTGGGGCTGGCAGGCGGCGCTGTACAAGGCGTTGGTGATGCTGGTGATTGCCTGCCCGTGCGCGCTGGTCATCGCCACGCCTGCAACCATCGTCAGCGCCCTCTCCCGCGCGGCCCAGCTTGGGCTGCTGGTCAAAGGCGGGGTGTATCTGGAAGGCGCGCGCCGCCTGCGCACGGTGGCGTTTGACAAAACCGGCACGCTGACCACCGGCCAGCCTGCCTTGGTGGCCCAGGAGTGGCTGCTGGAGGCCAGCGCGGATGCGCAAGCCCCCGCGCCCGAGCTGGGCCACCGCTGGGCGCAGGCGCTGGCGGCGCACAGCGACCACCCCGTGGCCCAGGCCATTGCGCGCGGCTTGGCTGCGCAGGGACAGGCCGAGCAAGGGCAAGGCGACGCCAGCGGTGCGCACGCTGGCTGCCCAGGCACTTGCGATAACCCCGCGCCCCCTCGCATTGACGTGGCCAATTTCCGCGACCTGCCCGGCCAGGGCGTGCAAGCCCTGGTGCAAGGTCAAAGCATGCGGTTGGTCGGCCCGCGCGCCTTGGCCCAGCCCCTGCCCGAGCGCGTACAGGCCCGTTTGCAAGAGCAGCAAAACCAAGGCCGCAGCGTCAGCCTGTTGGTGCGCGATGGCGGTGCGGGAGATAGCGAAGTGCTGGCCTTGTACGCCGTGGCCGATACCCTCAAACCGCAGGCGCGCGAGGCGGTGGCCGCGCTGCATGCGCTGGGTGTGCAAACGGTGATGCTCTCGGGCGACCATGCCCAGGCCGTGGCCGCTTGCGCGCAGGCGGCGGGCGTGGCGCAGGCCCACGGCGAGCTGCTGCCATCGGACAAGCTGACGTGGCTGAAAACCCTGCAAGCCAATGGCCCCGTGGCGATGGTGGGCGATGGTATCAACGACGCCCCCGCACTGGCCGCCGCAGACATCGGCATCGCCGTGGGCCATGCCGGCGCCGATGTGGCGATGGAGGCTGCCGACGTGGTGCTGATGAACGGTGCGCTGGCGCGCATTGTCACGCTGGTGCGCCTCTCGCACCACACCCACCGCGTATTGGTGCGCAACACCGCCCTGGCGTTGGGCATCAAGATCGCCTTTCTGGCCCTGGCTGTGGCGGGCCTGGCCAGCATGTGGATGGCGGTGTTTGCCGATGTCGGCGCCAGCCTGATGGTGATTGCCCTGGGCCTGCGTTTGCAGCATTGGCGCGAGTTTTAGGGCCTATCCTCAAGATCGCTGCGCCAAGGCCGCCTTCAACGCTTGGGGGCGGCCATGACTTGTTGGTACAACGCAATGGTTTCGGCGGTGGTGCGCTCCCAGGTGAGCTGGGCGGCGCGTTGCAGGCCCAGGGCGCGGGCGCTATCGCGCCAGGCGCGGTCTTGCAGGGCTTGCGCAATGGCGCTGGCGATGGCTTCGCTGTCGTGGGGATCGACCAGCCGCGCCGCGCCTGCGGCCACTTCGGGCATGGAGGACAGGGCCGAAGTCACCACCGGCGTGCCGCTGGCCATGGCCTCGGCCACGGGCAGGCCAAAGCCTTCGTAGAGCGAGGGATAGCAGTTCCATCTCCAGGCGGGTGTTGGTCACGTCCATATGCAAGGCTTTGAGAAACAAGCCGATGACGCCAACTAGCAAGGCCAGGGCGGGGGAATATTGCACGCCGACCCATTGGCCAATCCAGTCCAGGCTGCGCGGCCACAGGCCAAACACGGCGGCAGCGGCGGCCACGGCGAACCAGAACAGGGCGTGGCGGATGTACAAGTCATCGCGCCGGATCAGCCACACGATGGCAACGGCCAGGCCAACGCCCAGCAGCGAGGTGGTGAGGTGAAAAGGGGCCATGGCGAGAGCGTCGGGCGCTGTTTTTACAAATCAATAGGAAATAAAAATAACCTATTTCGGCATGATGGTATTGAAATGGGTTTTCCTTTGATTTGTTTTTTGGTTGAAATCAAACCACCCGCACGTGCAGATCGGGCAGGCCCGCGATACGGCCCAGCATGGCATCGCCCGGGGTGACTGCGCCCACGCCAGCGGGCGTGCCGGTGAAGATCAAATCGCCCGCTTGCAGGCGCCAGGCGCGCGAGAGGGTGGAGATGACTTCGGCGATTTTCCAGATCAGCTCGGCGGTGTTGCCTTCCTGTCGGGCAGCGCCGTTGACGCTGAGCGTGATCGCGGCGTTCTCGATATCGCCCGCTTGCGCGCGCAACACGATGGGGCCTAGCGGCGCGCTTTGCTCAAAGCCTTTGGCGATGGACCAGGCGCGCCCGGCTTTTTTCTGCTGGGCTTGCAGGTCGCGGCGCGTCATGTCCAGCCCGACGGCGTAGCCCAAAACGTGTTCCATCGCGTGTTCGACGGCGATGTCCTGGCCGCCTTTGTGCAGGGCGACGACCAGCTCCACTTCGTGGTGCAAGTCTTGCGTCAGGCTGGGATAGGCCATCTCGCCCGTTGCGCCAGCGGGCACGTGGACGATGGCATCGGCGGGTTTCATGAAGAAAAAAGGCGCCTCGCGGCCGCTGCTGCCCATTTCCTGCGCATGCTTGGCGTAGTTCTGGCCTACGCAGTAAATGCGGTGCACGGGAAAGCTCTGGGACTGGCCCAGGATGGAAACACAAGGGGTGGCGGGGGCGGGAAAGAGCAAATTCATCGCAAATCAATCTCTGCAAGGGGGAGGAAGGCAGTAGGGCTTATTGGGCATTGGAGCGGGAGCCGCGATCGAGCAAGGCATACAGCAAGATCGCGCCAAACGTGGCCGTGCCAATGCCTGCAAAGGCGAAGTCGCCGAACTTCAGCGTGAAATCCCCCGTGCCCAGGATCAAGGTGATGGCTGCGACGATGAGGTTTTTGTTCTGCGCAAAGTCCACCTTGTTTTCCACCCAGATGCGCGCGCCCGCCACGGCGATCAAGCCGAAGACGACGATGGAAACCCCGCCCATGACGGGGATGGGAATGGCGCGAATCAGCTCGCCAAACTTGGGCGAAAAACCCAGCAAGATCGCCAGCGCCGCAGCCACGAGGAAGATGGCGGTGGAGTAAATGCGCGTAGCGGCCATGACGCCGATGTTTTCCGCATAAGTCGTCACGCCCGTGCCGCCCATGCTGCCGCTGACCATCGTGGCCACGCCATCGCCAATAAAGGCGCGGCCCATGTAGGGGTCGATATTGCGGCCCGTCATGGCGGTGACGGCTTTGATATGGCCCAGGTTTTCGGCCACCAAAATGATGGCGACGGGCGCAATCAGCAAAATGGCCTTGCCATCGAACACGGGCGCGCTCAGGCTGGGCCAGCCAAACCAGGGCGCGTTGAAAATGCCGCTGAAATCCACCGGCTTGCCCCAGCCCAGCCCGTTGGTGAGCAGTACATACATCACGCTGGCGATAACCAGGCCCACCAGAATCAGCAGGCGCTGCACCATGCCCCGTGTGAACACGGCCACCAGGGCGATGCAGACAAAAGTGAGCACCTGCATCCAGCTCTCAAAATTGTTGGCCGCCATGTTCTTGACAGGAATGGATGCCAGGTTGAGGCCAATGACAGCGACGATGGCGCCCGTCACAACAGGCGGCATCAGCCGCTCAATCCACCGCGTGCCAATGGCATGCACGGCCACGCCGATGAGCGTGTAGAGCAGGCCGCACACCACAATCCCGCCCAGGGCCAGCCCGATGGCTGGGTTGGGGCCGCTGCCCGCATAAGCCGTGGCGGTAGAGACCACCGCGATGAAGGCGAAGCTGGAACCCAAATAGCTGGGTACTTTGCCGCCGGTGATGAGGAAAAAAATCAATGTGCCGATGCCGCTCATGAGCACCGCCACATTGGGATCGAACCCCATGAGGATGGGAGCCAGGATGGTGGAGCCAAACATGGCAATGACGTGTTGCACGCCCATGATGGAGGTTTGCGGCCAGGGCAGGCGCTCATCAGGGGCGATCACGCCGCCATGCTCAAGGGCTTGAGGGGATTTTTCTGTCCAGTGGAACATGAGAGAGTAGCGAGAGGCGCAGCGCCCGCCAGCATGGGTGTGGGTGCCGAGGGAAAAGAGGGAAAGTGCAGAACAATGCCCAGCCAAGAATACACCTGCAAGACGGTCATTTTTGGGTCTGAAGCTGTGTTGAACGCTATCTTGCAAAAAGGCGGCAGCAAAGGGCTAGAACAGCCTGAACAGGCGCCGGGGCCGATAAAACCCGATAAAGAGTAGGGGATATTGAGAAAAATCTTGATGAGGATAAGAGTAATTCTTATTATTCACCTGTTGCTGCGATGTGCGCGTTACGCGTCGCATCGCTGGCCGGATTTTTATCTTTACCCTTTTCTTGCGATTCGTGATGACTGCAACCATCAAGTCCACAGCTCAGACGTTTGATGCAGGGCGCAGCCTGCCGCCAGCCACGCTCGACAGCCTTGATCTGCTGCGCGGCCAAAAGTCGGTCACGATCCAGCACAACGGCGTGACGTATCGCTTGCAAGCCACCAAGCTGGGCAAGCTCATTTTGACCAAGTAGCGCAATCCTTTCATCGTGGGGCGACCGGAGTCTGGATTTTCAGGCTCGAAAAGGTCGTTTTAGCTAGCCAGGGGCGTGGTGCCCGGTAGCCAAGCTTTTTTTGAAATGGATGCGGTTTTTGACTGTTTTCATCGTGGGGCGACCAGGGTCCTGGCTTTTGCGGGACTCCCATAAGGTCGTTTGGCCAGCCAACGGCGCTTGAGGCGCTTACTAGCCAGGCTTTTTTTGCTTTTGAAAACAACCTGTAAATTGCACGGGTTTGGCGGTGCTGAAAGCTCTGCACATTGAGCGCCCTTATAAAATGATTCCTTGCAAATCAACCAAGGGGCAAGACTTCTATGAATCAATCTTATGAACCGCGTGTGGGCATGGATTACGCCGTGTCCGCGCAAGCCCGCAATCGTGTGCTGCGCAATACGTATTTGCTGCTGGCGTTGTCCATGATTCCGACCGTGTTGGGCGCGTACGTTGGCCTGCGCACGGGTATCGCGGCCAATCTCTCTGGCGTGATGGGTTTGGTGGTGTTTCTGGTTGTGGCTTATGCGCTGATGTTTGCCATTGAGAAAACCAAAAATTCCTCTACGGGCGTGGTTTTGCTGCTGGTGTTTACCGGCTTTATGGGCTTCATGCTCTCGCGCTTGATTGGCTGGGTGCTCGGCTTGGGTAATGGCACGCAATTGGTCATGACAGCTTTTGCTGGCACAGCCGCAGTATTTGCGACCATGGCGACCATTGCGACGACGACGAAGCGCGATTTTTCTGGGGCAGGGCGCTGGTTGCTGGTGGGTGGTATTGTGCTGCTCGTCTCGGGCGTGCTGAATATTCTGGTGTTTCAGTCCCCCGCTTTGAGCGCGGCGCTTTCCACAGTAGCGATTGCGCTGTTCAGTTTCTGGCTCATGTACGACATCAAGCGTATTGTGGATGGCGGTGAGACCAATTACGTTTCTGCCACTCTCTCGCTGTACCTAAGCCTCTACAACATTTTCCAGAACTTGCTGTACTTGCTTGGTATTTTTGGCGGGGATGAATGAGGCTTGGGCTTCTTTCCTAATGGGATGCTTGGTGTTTTGAGCTCCCCATGATGGGTTTCTTGAAAAGCACGGGGTCTGCATCGCAGGCCCCGTGCTTTTTGGATGGGATTGTCAGAGTTCGTAGTCGCCGTCTTGTTGCCCAGCCAAGGCCAGGTTGATTTGTTCGCGGCTTAACCGCGGGCTGATGAGTTCTGCAAAACGGTAAACAAACTGCCGCATATACGCGCCACGTTTGAAGGCAACGCGAGCTGTGTTAATCCCGAACAAATCACCCATGGGCTTGGCTATGAGATGACCGAGTAAATCGGCTTTGGCAGCCATCTCCGCCACGATACCCACGCCCAGTCCCAGGTTGACATAGGTACGAATCACATCCGAATCGATGGCTTCCAGAATGAAATTGGGCTGGAGGCCTTGGCGTTCAAAGGCTTTATCGATTTTGGCCCGCCCTGTGAAAGAGGGGTGGTAGGTGATCAAAGGCTCGCTGGCAAGATCGTGCAGAGTGATGCGCTCTTTGTGGGCCAGCGGATGTTGGGGCGGAAAAATCAGCACATGCTGCCACTCATAGCACGGTAACGTCACAAGGTCGGGGTAATCCGCTAACGACTCTGTTGCCATGCCAATATCGGCCGTCTCGTTCAGCACCAAATTGGCTACTTCCTGCGGTGTGCCCTGGTGCAGGCTGATATTGACCTTAGGGTACTGACCGCGAAAGCGGGCCACAGGCTCTGGCAGCACGTAACGCGCTTGCGTATGGGTGGTGGCAATGGAGAGCGTGCCGATGTCTTGGGCGCTGAATTCGCTGCCGATGCGTTTGAGGTTGCCTATTTCCCGCAGGATGATTTCGATGCTCGCCAACACATGCTGTCCTGGCTCAGTAATACGTTTAAGCCGTTTGCCGTGGCGGGCAAAAATTTCCACTCCCAGCTCGTCTTCTAACTCAATGATGGCTTTGGATACGCCGGGCTGAGAGGTGTGTAAAACCTTGGCTGTTTCGGTCAGATTCAGATTGCGCCGTACGGCTTCCTGAACGAAACGAAATTGGTGGAGGTTCATAACGAAGTGGCCACTGGGTGGATTCCGAGAGCATGCAGCAGCACGGGCGACGAGGCTCTGCCTTTTTTGGGGGCATAACGACTGATGCTGCCTAGTGCAACAAAAAAGGCAGACCTAACGGTCTGCCTTTTATCGATTTGGCTCCCCGACCTGGGCTCGAACCAGGGACCTGCGGATTAACAGTCCGTCGCTCTACCGACTGAGCTATCGGGGATCAAGCTGCAGATTCTAGCTCATTTTTTATGTTCTGATCAATAAAAACACGCAGTCCGTTTGCCAAGTGCCAGTCAGATGGATCGCGCCTGTCCCTATCATCCATTGGGCACAAGCTCGCTTAGCTCTCCGGAATCCATGCGCATTTGTCGGTCGCAGCGGGCTGCAAGATCGGCATCATGGGTGACGAGCACGAAGGCTGTGCCTTGCTCGCGCGCAAGCTCCAGCATCAGGGCAAAAACGCTATCAGCGGTTTCCCGGTCAAGGTTGCCTGTCGGCTCATCGGCCAGCACGCATAAGGGATCGCTGACCAAAGCCCGGGCAATGGCCACGCGCTGTCTTTCGCCACCGGAAAGCTCAGCGGGACGGTGTTGCAAGCGTTGCCCCAGCCCGACTTTTTGCAAAATGGCCGTAGCTTTGCTGCGGCACACATCTGCACTGGCACGGCGGATGCGTAGCGGCATGGCGACGTTTTCCAAAGCGGTTAGCTCAGGTAGCAGATGGTGAAATTGGTACACGAACCCCATGGTCCGGTTGCGCAAGGCGCCGCGCTGGTTGGCGCTCAGCTCTGCCAATGACTGGCCTTGCAGCAGCACTTGACCGCAGGTGGGCATATCCAGCCCTCCCAGGATATGCAAAAGCGTGCTCTTGCCTGAGCCAGAGGCCCCCACAATCGCCAAGGTCTGACCGGCATACACATCCAGCGACAGGCCTTTGAGGACGGTTACATCAAGTGGCCCTTCGGTAAAACGCTTGACGATGTTGCGTGCCGAAAGCACCACGCTTGGCGCTGTATCTGTGCGCACGGAGTTGCAATGTGTGGAGTCATTCATGGCGCAGCGCCTCAGCGGGGTTGATGCGGCTGGCGCGCCAGCTCGGATACAGCGTTACAAGGAAAGCCAGCGTCAACGCAATGGCGCAAATGGCAGCAATGTCACTCGCGCGCGGGTCGCTGGGCAATTGGCTGATGATGTAAAGGTCCTGGGGCAAAAACTGAAACCCCAGCAGCTTCTCAATCGAGGGGACGATGACGTCGATATTGAAGGCCACCAGCAAGCCCAGCAGCAATCCCCCTAAGGTGCCAATGATCCCAACCATTGCGCCCTGCACCACGAAAATGGCCATGATGGAGCCTGATGTTGCTCCCAGGGTGCGCAAAATCGCAATATCGGCTCGTTTTTCGGCCACTGTCATCACCAGCGTCGCTACCAAATTAAATGCTGCCACGCCCACGATGAGCGTCAGGATGATGAACATCATGCGTTTTTCCAATTGGACTGCGGCATACCAGTTGGGGTTTTGCATACTCCAGTCACGCAATAACAAGCGGTCTGTCAAGGTGTTGGCCAATTGCTGCATGACTTGCGGCGCCTGGTGCAAATCACGCAGCTTCAGACGGATGCCCGTAGGCGCCTCCAATCGAAAGATGCGTTGTGCGTCTTCGTAATACATCATCGCCATGGAGGAGTCGTACTCGTAGTGACCAGAATTGAATGTTCCCACCACGGTCGCCTGTTTCAGGCGGGGAATCACTCCAGCAGGCGTCACTTGTCCCGATGGGGCAATGACGGTCACCTTCTCACCCACGCGCACGCCCAGCAAGCGCGCCAACTCGTGCCCGAGAACGACATGAAAATCTCCCGGCGTCAACTGGCCGAGCACCGCTGGGTCCAGGCTGTTCGCCAGATCGGTCACTTGAGGTTCCAACTGGGGATCAATGCCGCGCACCAGCACCCCCCGCATGTCATCGCCACGTGCAAGTAAAGCTTGAACCGCCACGAAAGGCGCTACACCCACCACTTCGGGGTTTTGCCGCACTTGGGTTGTAACGCGCTCCACGCTTGGCAACACACCACCGCGCGGCGCAAACACTTCGATGTGTGAAACCACAGACAGCATGCGATCGCGCACGTCGCGTTGAAAGCCATTCATCACGCTCAGCACGATAATCAGCGCCGCCACGCCTAGTGCAATGCCGATGGCTGAAACGCTGGCCACAAAAGAGAGCAAGCCCTTGCTCCGGCTGGTGCGCCCCGCCCGGGTGTAACGCCAGCCCATGGCCCATTCATAGGGAGTTTGCATAAAAAAGAAAACGCTGCCCGCTCATGACAGGCAGCATCTGAAGAAAAAAGCGGCCATTGTGCATGATCCAACCTGTGCCACAGCGCCTGTTCAGACGGCTGTAGGCAGCGTGGAGCCGCATACAATCTCGCGCGACATTCCGGAGGCTTGTTACCCCGCCTCCTCCATCCAAGGAAAACTTCCCATGTCTCAAGAAAAAGATACCGATTCGCGTATTGCGCTGCTGCTGGTTTTCACATTGATTGGCCTGATCGTCGCGGGCGTTCTGTGGTTCGGCGCCACCACCGTGCTCAATCGTGGCAAAGCGCAGAAAGAAGCTGTTGCCGCCCTTGCTCCCGTGAGCCTGACGGGGGCCGTTATCAGCTTCCACTTTGCCCCTGGTAGCGATGCGGTGCCAGACGCCCAGCGCACCATAGAGGAAATGGGCACAAGCCTGCTTGAAAAACTGCGCAGCGGCGCTCTCAAAGCCACTGTACTGCCTTTTAATGGCATGACTCCCGCTACGGCTGCTGCGGCAGGTTTGCAGGAGCGTCGCGCGCACAACGTGCATGCGCAACTCTTGCAGCTAGGCGTGCCTGCGCAACACCTCGCGCTGGCCAGCGTGCAAATGGATCCGCTCAGCGCCGATGCCGCCTTGGCCCAGCGTGTTGAAGTCGTTTTGCAAACGCCTCGTCCACTGGTCATGGCCTCCATTCCTGTGCCCGTCCCCGCGCCTGACGTGCAGCAGCCCAGTGTTTCTCCAGCAGAAGCGCCGCCGGGTGAGCGCCCCTACCAGGAAGAGCCAGACGGCCCCGGCGTCATGATTGAAGATGGCGTCATCAAGTTTTACTTCGCATCCAGCAGCTCCGAGCTGGCGCCGGGGTCGGACGTTGCGCTGGCAGAAGTGATTGCCGCTGTGGCCGCTGGCCAGCGCGCCATCATCTTGGGCTTTACCGACCCCACAGGCAATGCCGAAATCAACGAGAAGCTGGCCAAAGAGCGTGCCTTTGCCGTGCGTGACATGCTGATGCGTTTGGGCGTTCCGCATGAACGCATTGAGCTGGAGCGCCCCCAATCGCATACTGGTACAGGCAGCAACGCCAAAGCCCGCCGTGTGGAAGTGCGCTTGAGCCACTGATAGAGATAAAGATGCCTCCTCATAGGGGGCATTTTCATGGGGGAGCGCGTTGCAACTGGATCGACTCTGTTGTTCTCGGTACGCAGCCGAAGCCCTCTCCTTCTCCCTCTGAATACCGGCTTGGTGAAGGGTAATGAAAAAGGCATAAAAAAACCTCCTGGCCTGTAAGGCTGGAGGTCTGCACTTCAATATTTACCAAACCGTTCACTGAACAAGCTTGGTAGGCGCGATTGGATTCGAACCAACGACCCCCACCATGTCAAGGTGGTGCTCTAACCAACTGAGCTACGCGCCTAAAAGCGAAAGATGGCATTCTACACGGAAAATCAGCGTGTAAAACGAAAATGCTGATTTTTGTGCTGGCTCTGGTATCCTCATCCGCGCTTGTTTGGTCCCAACCCTCTTTTTATGACTGTTTTTAGCCCTGAATTGCTGTTGCCTGCCGGTTCGCTGGAAAAGATGCGCGCCGCCTACGATTTTGGCGCCGATGCCGTGTACGCTGGCCAGCCGCGCTACAGCCTGCGTGCGCGCAACAACGAGTTCCGCCTGGAGCAGCTCCAGCAAGGCATCGAGGAAGCCCACGCGCGCGGCAAGAAATTCTTTGTCACAAGCAATTTGCTGGCGCACAACGACAAGGTGCGCACGTATTTGCGCGACATCGAGCCGGTCATCGCGCTCAAGCCCGATGCGCTCATCATGGCCGACCCGGGCCTGATCATGCTGGTGCACGAGAAGTGGCCGCACATCCCCATCCACCTCTCGGTGCAGGCCAACACCACCAATTCCACCTCGGTGAAGTTCTGGCAGAAGGTGGGCGTCTCGCGCATCATCCTCTCGCGCGAATTAAGCCTCAAAGAGATCGAGCAAATCCGCCAGGACTGCCCGGACATGGAGATCGAGGTCTTCGTGCATGGCGCGCTGTGCATTGCCTACTCGGGCCGTTGCCTGCTCTCGGGCTATTTCAATCACCGCGATCCCAACCAGGGCACCTGTACCAACGCCTGCCGCTGGGATTACAAGACCCATGCCGCCGCCGTTGATCCCAACACGGGCGAGGCGCTGGCCATTGACCAGTTGGGCCGGGACTTCAGCTTCCAGGGCCTGCAAGAAGAAGCCGACAAGGCCTTTTCCGCTTGCGGCGACGGCATTCGCCACCCCAAGGCCGATCAGGTCTATCTGATC
The DNA here is from genome assembly GCA_030528485.1 of Comamonadaceae bacterium. Lineage (GTDB taxonomy): Bacteria > Pseudomonadota > Gammaproteobacteria > Burkholderiales > Burkholderiaceae_C > Lampropedia. The sequence continues at coordinate 10,072 of JAUMYU010000019.1, read as the reverse complement.
GAGGAAGTGGGCCGCCCCGGCGAGCTGATGCCCATCATGGAAGATGAGCACGGCACCTACATCATGAACAGCAAGGACTTGCGCGCCGTCGAGCACGTCGAGCGCCTCACGCGCATCGGCGTCGATTCGCTCAAGATCGAGGGCCGCACCAAAAGCCTGTACTACGTGGCGCGCACCGCCCAGGTGTATCGCCGCGCCATCGACGACGCCGTGGCCGGCCGCCCCTTCAACCCCGAGCTGATCACCGAACTGGAGGGCCTGGCCAACCGGGGCTACACCGGCGGCCTGCTGGAGCGCCGCCCGGCGCACAGCTATCAGAACTACGAGACCGGCCACTCCGTGGCCCAGCGCAGCCAGTTCGTGGGCGAAGTGCGCGGCGTGCGCGCCGATGGCTGGGTGGAGGTGGAAACCAAAAACCGCTTCGCCGTGGGCGACACGCTGGAGATCATCCACCCCAGCGGCAACCGCCTCATCAAGCTGGAAACCATGCAAAACGCCGATGGCGCGTCGATCGACGTGGCCGCAGGCAACCCGCTGCGTGTGTGGCTGCCTATCGAGGGCCCCACCCAAGGCGCACTGGTGGCGCGCTTGCTGCCCCAGGCGGCGTAAAACTGCTGTTCACGATCATGGCGCAGCGGCCATTGAGCAGGGGCGGCTGTGGCAGTCGGCCAAGCAAGCCTTGTGTGCCGTGGCCTTGGTGGGGTACTGCTTGCGCTTCAATACCGAGAATAAAAGTTACTATCAATACAGATATAAAATGCAAGCTGGTTTGCGTTTTGTAACCAGGCTCTGCTTGCGTGGGCTTGGTTGCGTGTGGTTTTCCGCTTTTCCCCAGCGTATTTTATTTTACAAATCAAAGTAAAATTAATTTGATGACCATCATGCCGAAAAGGCATATTTTTTTATCTTTTGAATTGTAGATTTGCGACAATCGTCCTTTCGCACCCGCTGGCGCGTCCATGACTGAACAACCCCGCCTGATCTGCCTGGCACGCATCTTGTGCTTTTGCTTGCGTTGGCGCGCTTTGGGCGCGCGTGTTATGGCGGCGGTAGCTGGTTATGCACCGGCGGCGCTGGCCTCTGCCCAGGGCGGAAGCGGTGCTTGCGGGCATGTTGTTGCGCTTTCGCGTTTTCTCCCTTTTCTTCACTTGCAAAGGAAACACTCCATGAAACTGTCCCATCGCTTCCTTGCCACTGCCGCAGCAGCAGCCTTGGCCGCCACTTTGGCGGGCTGTGCGCACCAGGGCCAGGCTCCGGCCAACACCGCAGCCAAGGCTGTTGAGGCGGGCGCGCAAGCCCAGCCCCAGGTGGTGCGTCAGGCCATCGCCCCGGGTCTGTACGAGCTGGCCTACTCGCCCAAATTCAACGCCGTGTTCGTCAACTCCTCGGGCGGCTTTGGCAAGGATGCGCCTGCCTCGCGCCTGCTGCGCCTGGACCCGCAAAGCCTGGCTGTGCTGGGTGAAATCCCGCTTCAGCGCCGCGGCTTCGGCATGGCGCTGGATGAAGACGCGGGCCGCATTTACATCGGCAACACCATCGACTCCTCCGTCACCGTCATCGACATCGCCAGCGGCAAGACCTTGGGCGTGGTGCAACTGGCCAAGAAAGTCCAGGCTCCGGGCCGCGACGGCAAGATGCAGGAGCGCTTTGAGCACCGCTTCCGCCAGCTTGTGCTGGACAAGGCCAATGGCCGCTTGTTCATGCCCGGCATGGATTCCAAGAACAGCGCCCTGTACGTCGTCGATACGCGCGCGCTGAAGGTGGAAAAAGTCATCCCCGGCCTGGGCTTTACCGCCACCGGCATTGCGCTGGATGAGGCCGCGGGCAAGGTCTATGTCTCCAACCAGCAGGGCCAGCTCTTCACCGTCGATGCACGCACGCTCAAGCTGGAGAAAAAGCACGAGATCGCTCTGGATCAGCCGCTGAACCTGGCCTTCGACGCGAAAAGCAAGCGCCTGTTTGCCGTCGATCAGGGGCTGGAGGCCTTCAACCAATCGCGCGAGCGCGCCGGCCTCAAGGACTACGTCTCGCGCGGCCGTGGCGATCGCATCGTCGCGCTGGATCCCAAGAACGGCTCGCTGCTGGCCAGCCAGCCCACCAAGGGCAAAGGCCCCGTTGCCTTGCTGGCCGATGCCGAACGTGGCCGCTTGTGGGTGACTACCCGCGAAGGCGCCAGCGTGGAAGTGTTCCATCTCAAAACCTTCCAGCCGCTGCAACGCTTTGACCTGCCCTCGCACCCCAACAGCCTGTCGCTGGATGCGCAAACCGGCGCTGTGTACGCCACCGTCAAGAACGGCAAGAACGATGCCAAAGGCAGCAACGAAAGCGTGGTACGCCTGAGCTTCTGATAGGCTCAGCCCCTGATCGCCCCTGTGAAATACCGCAGGGCGCCGCCCCGGGGGATGGGGGCGGCGCCCGGGGTTTTTTACAGGGGGTTTTTCATGCCGGGAGAGGCCCGAGCAGCGATGTTTGCCTCAATCATTAGGCGTGAATACCAAGGTGACGGGCGTGATGACCCTGCCGTTGTCCTTGGGCAAGACCTGGGTTTTGTCCAGCGCGCGCAGCACGGCCTGATCCCAGGCGGCATTGCCGCTGGATTTGACAAGGCGCTTGCTGGTGATGCGGCCCGTGGCATCCATCTTGACTTCAACGCGTGCCTCGGGGTTGCCGATGATGGCTGCGGGGTAAATGATGTTGGGCCGCACAGCGGCTTTGACTTTGTTGCCCCACCCAGTGGATGGGCCTGACGATTGCGTCGCCGCGCCCGTAGCGCGCGCGCCGCCGCTGGCGCCTGCCAGGCCGGCCATGTTCTGGATACGGCGCAGCTCGGCCTGGCGGCGCGCTTCGGCTTCCTGGGCTTCGCGCTTTTTGGCTTCGGCATCGGCCTTTTTCTTCGCTTCTGCTTCGGCTTTTTGTTGGGCCTCCGCTTCTGCCTTTTTCCTGGCTTCGGCTTCGGCCTGCTTGCGCTCGGCCTCTTTTTTCGCCTCGGCTTGGGCTTTTTGGCGCTCTTGCTCTTTGCGGCGCTCCTCTTCTTTTTTGCGCTCGTCTTCCAGGCGCTTTTGCTCCAGCTCTTGCTGTTTGCGCTGCTCTTGCAGGCGCTTTTCTTCCTCGCGTTTGCGCGCCAGTTCTTGCTCTCGCTTGCGCTGGGCTTCTTGCTCGCGTTTTTTCTGCTCCAGCACCAACTTGGGGTCTGGCTCTGGCGGGGGCGGCGGCTCAGGCGCAGGCGCAGGCGGTGGCGGCTCCGGGGCGGGGGGAGCGGGTTCTGGCTCGGGCACAGGGGCGGGTGGAGGAGGGGGCGGAGGTGGTGGAGGCGGCTCTGCAACCTCGGGTTCGCTGGGGGCGGCGGGAGCGGCTTGTTCGGGCAGGGCGGACCAGAGTTCGGCCTCCATCACCGGCTCGGGCGGGCGTTTGAGGTTCATGCCCACCACCAATGCGCCGATGAGGCCCACATGCACCAGCACGGCCAGCGCGACCGCGCGCAAGCGCATGGGCGGCTGGGGCGGGGTCAAGGGCTGGTTGTGCAGCGGTGGCAAGGGGGCGGGCATGCTGATATTTTTTAAATCAAAAGGAAATTTTTTATCGATATTTTGGCATAGCAGTATTCAAATTCATTTTACTTTGATTTGTAATACTAGGGGGATTCAATTTTTGTTGAGCAAGAAGGCGACGCGCTTGATTTCGGCTTTTTGCAGCTCGGTGAGGGCGTTCATGACGTGCTCGTACGCGGCTTGCTTGTCGCCCACGATGACGATGGCGTATTGCTCGGCGGTTTTGCCTTCGCGCAGTTGCTGGGCTTCCCAGTCTTTGGCCAGTTCGGCAATTTGCCCCAGGCTGGCGCCGCGCGGGTCGGCGTTGGCGACTTTCCACTCCAGTTGCCCGGCGCTGTTGACCAGCACCTGGGCGATGGCGGGCGGGGTTTGGTCGGCGCTGCCCACGGATGGGGCATTGATGACGCCGGGCGTGATCATCGGGGCAGTCACCATGAAGATGATGAGCAGCACCAGCATCACGTCGATGAAGGGCACCATGTTGATTTCGTTGACGGTGCGCCGGCCTCTGGCGCCACGCCTGGAGAAGCTGCTGGCCATTGGGGAGTCCCTCCTTGCTGCAGCGGTTTAAAGGCCAGCTTGGCCTGCCTGGCTGGCGGGCGCAGGGTTGGGCGGGGAGCTGGGCGCGCCACTGGCGCTGAGGTTGCGTTGCAGGATGTTGGTGAACTCGTCGCCGAAGGTTTCCAGGCGGATGGCGGTGCGGTCGATCTCGCGGCTGAAGCGGTTGTAGGCGACGACGGCGGGGATGGCGGCAAACAGGCCCATGGCGGTAGCCACCAGCGCCTCGGCAATGCCGGGGGCCACCGTGGCCAGGGAGATTTGCTCCATGCTGGCAAAACCGGTGAAGGCGTGCATGATGCCCCAGACGGTGCCAAACAGCCCGACGTAGGGGGAGATGGAGCCGACGGTGCCCAGAAAGGACAGGCCGTTTTCCAGCGCGTCCATCTCGCGGTTGAAGCTGGCCATCATGGCGCGGCGCGCGCCGTCGAGCAGGGTGTCGGCCTGGCTGATGCGGCGCTCGCGCAGCTTGTGGTATTCGCGCATGCCGTTGGCGAACATGCGCTCGACGGGGCCACTGCTGCGGGCGTTTTGCACGGCAGCGGCATACAAGTCGTTGAGGCTGGCGCCGGACCAGAAATCCTCCTCGAACTCGGCATTGAGCTTGCGCGCATCGCGCAGCGCCAGGCTTTTCTGGAAGATGGTGATCCAGCTTGCGATGGAGCCAGCCACGAGCAGCAGCATCACCAATTGCACCACCCAACTGGCGTTGAGGATCAGGTGGCCGATCGACATGTCTTGAGCGTTCATGGGAACAAGGTCCGTACAGGGTCAGGAATCCGGGCTGGGCGCAGGCTGGCGGCATCTATCCAGCCCACTTTCACTTGCGCCTCGCACAGCAGTGGCGCGGCGGCGTTGTCCTGCGGCGCTGACTCGGCGCGCAGGATGCGCTGGCGCAGCGTCATGGAGGCGCGCCCCCACTCCAGCGGTTCGGCGGTGATGTGCAGCACATCGTCCAGCCGCGCAGGCGTCAGATAGCGCAGCGACAACTGGCTGACGACGAACAAGCCGCCCCATTGCTGCTGGGCCTGCAATTGGCCCATGCCTTTGCTGCGCAGCCACTCTGTGCGCGCGCGCTCCATGAAGCGCACGTAGCTGGCGTGGTACACGATGCCGCCCGCGTCCGTATCCTCCCAATACACCCGCACAGGCCAGGCGAAAGGGGACGCGGATGGGGCGGATGCGGGCGGCAAAGGTTGGGCGGGCACAGTCGTCAAAGCCATGAAGGAAAAAGGCGATTGTAGTAACGGGGTTGCGCACAAAGGCAAAAAATCTGAATAAATCAGTCACTTGAAGCGCAATGCTCAAGCATTTCAGCGCGTTGCAAAGCCCCTGTGCGCACGGTGCGGGTGACGGGCTGCGGGCGTCAGCCGCGCGGCAAATGCGCGATGGCCTGCTGATGTACCTGCGCGGGCGTGAGGGTTTTGAGGCGATGGTCGCTCCACACCTGCCGCCATGCGCGTGCACCGCTTTGCCCATTGCGCAGCCCCAGCATGTGGCGCGCCATAGCGAAGGTGGGCACGCCTTCGGCTGCCTGGGTCTTTTCCATATAAGCCACCATGGCTTGCTCAACCTCGTCACGCCCTTGCGTGAAGGCGGGCGCGCCGAAAAAGGCTTCATCCCAGCGCGTGAGCAGCCACGGCTCGTGATAGGCCGCGCGGCCAACCATCACGCCATCGACGTGCTGCAACTGGGCGCGGATTTCATCCTCCTGGCGCAAACCGCCGTTGATGACGATGCACAAATGCGGAAAGTCCGCCTTGAGGCGGTGCACCACCTCATAGCGCAGCGGCGGCACCTCGCGGTTTTCCTTGGGGCTTAAGCCCTTGAGCCAGGCGTTGCGGGCGTGGACGATGAAAACCTGGCAGCCCGCCTCGGCCACGCGGCCCACGAAATCGCGCAGCGGGGCGTAATCCTCCTGGCGATCCAGGCCGATGCGGTGCTTGATGGTGACGTCGATGTCGCACGCCTCGCGCATGGCGGCGATGCATTGGGCCACCAGCTCCGGCTCGGCCATCAGGCAAGCGCCAAAACTGCCGCGCTGCACGCGCTCGCTGGGGCAGCCGCAATTGAGGTTGACCTCGTCATAGCCCCATTGCTGGGCCAGCCTGGCGCAAGCGGCCAGGTCGTGCGGATCGCTGCCGCCCAGTTGCAGGGCCAGCGGGTGCTCGATTTCGCCATGCTGCAAAAACCGCGCCGTATCGCCGTGCAGCAGCGCGCCGGTGTGCACCATCTCGGTGTAAAGCCGGGCATGGCGGGTGAGCAGGCGATGGAAATGGCGGCAGTGGCGATCCGTCCAATCGAGCATCGGCGCGATACAAAGCCTCCATGGGTTGCAAGTTGTTGATTTTGTTGGCATGTTGAGAGTGGTTGTGAAATTGTTTGTGTGGTATTTGTGTGGATTTGGCGCACATTCAAGGAGTTGCGGTGTGACAGAAAGTGTGCCTGGCACACCGGCCAAAGTGTGACAGGCACACCGCCGTATGATTTGCGGCACACCCATGTCACACCGAAGGAAAACACCATGCCCACCATCCGCCAAAGAGGGGAGAAATACCAGTGCCTGGTGCGTGTCAAGCGCAACGGCGTTATCGCGTACCAGGAATCGCGCACCTTTGTCACGCGCCGTCAGGCGGTGGACTGGGGGCGACGACTGGAGGAGCGCATCCGCGAGCAGGGGGTGGACACCTACAGCAAAAGCAAACTCCCCTTGGGGGAGTACCTGAGAAAGTATGCCGACCATTTGGACAAGACCACGACTCGTCGTGACAAAGTTGTGCAAAGTTTGTACCGACTCGCCGCCGCGTTCGACGCTGTGGCGGTGGACGCCCCCTCCCGGGTATTCACCGAATGGGCCGTGCGCCGCCGCGAGGACGGCGTGGCCGCCTCCACAGTGCAGCACGACCTAGCCCTCCTGCGCGCGGCGCTTAACGCGGCCAAAGCCGTTTTCGGTGTCAGCGTGGACGGGGCCTCTGTGAGCGAAGCGGTGGAACACCTGCGACATCGCAAAATCATTGGCGCCAGCCGCTGGCGTGACCGGCGCGTCAGCGACGCCGAATTGGCGCAGGTGTGTGAACGGCTTGAAAACCGTAACGGCCACCCCAGCACCTACATTCCAGTGGCCACCATTGCCAAGCTGGCGCTGGCCTTCCCGCGCCGCCTGGGCGAGTTGTGCGGCATGCGCTGGGAGGACTACGACAGCCAGCGCGGCATCATCACGTTGCGCGGCACCAAGTCCCCTCGTAAATTGCGCGATGAAGTGGTGCCCGTGCCGCCTGTGGCGCGCGACATCATGGACGGGCTGGAGCGCATCGACGAGCGCATCCTCCCGTACAAAAGCGCCTCCGTCTCCACCGCCTTCACCCGTGCCGTGGCCGCCTGCCAGGTGGACAACCTGCGCTTTCACGACCTGCGCCACGAAGGCATCTCCCGCCTGCTGGAAGCGGGCTATACCATTCCCGAAGTTGCCAGCATCTCCGGCCATGTCAATTGGCAAATGCTGCGGCGCTACACCCACATCGGCGCAGCCGCGCTGGCAGAGAAAATGTATGCTCATCAAAAACGGTAACGTCTATCTGGTGCTGCGCAACCCGCAGCGCGTCACCGATGTGCTGCCCGACGCCGTCGTCCACACGCACGGCGACAAGCACATCGTCATCGTCCCGCACCACATGGGGCAAACCCGCATTCTGCGCAACCTGGGCTTCAACGTCCCGTCGCCCATTCTGTCGGACTACCCGTGGCCCAGCAACCCCCACAAGGTGCCCAAGCCCTTCATCCACCAGGCGGAAACCAGCGCCCACCTCACCCTGCACCCGCGCGCATTCGTGCTCAACGGCATGGGATCGGGCAAAACCCTCTCCGTGCTGTGGGCCTACGACTACCTGCGCAGCCAGGGGCACGCCCGGCGCATGCTCGTTGTCGCCCCCCTGTCCACCCTGGAGCGGGTATGGGCCGACGAAATCTACGAGCACTTCCCCCACCTGGACTTCGCCGTTCTGCACGGCTCGCGCGACAAACGCATGGCCTTGCTGGAGGAATCGCACGACATCTACATCATCAACCACGACGGCATCAAAAACGAAGAACTGTGCAAAGCCCTGGCCGCACGTCGCGACATCAACACCGTGGTCTTTGACGAAGTGGCCAGTTTCCGCAACCGCAACACCAACCGCTGGCGCTTTGCCCAGCGCATCGTGCGCGGCGGCGGCAAAGCGCCCAAGGACATGGTCTGGGGCCTGACCGGCACCCCCATGCCCCGCAACGCCGCCGACGTATATGGCCAGGTCAGCCTCATCAACCCCACCCGCCTGGGCGACATGAGTCCCCGGCGATTCCGGGACACCGTGCTGCAACAGGTCACTACTCACAAATGGATCAACCGCCCCGACGCGCTGGACATCGCCTACGGCGTCATGCAGCCCGCCATCCGGTTCTCCACCGCCGACTGCATCGACCTGCCCCCCACCACCTACACCACCCGGCAGGTGGCCCCCAGCCAGGAACAATCCAAGGCGTACAACGAAATGCTGCGCACCCTCTACACCGAAGTGCAAGAAGGGCAAATCACCGCGGGCAACGAAGCCGTCAAGGCGGGCAAGATGCTGCAAATCTGCTGCGGCGCCGTGTACGACAACGAAGGCAACACCCTACAACTGCCCATCCCCGAGCGCATCAACACCGTGCGCGAAGTCATCGAGCAGGCCGAAGCCAAAGTCATCGTATTCGTTCCCTACAGCGCCCCCCTGCACCACGTGGCCGAACAACTGGCGCGCGACTTCACCGTCGCCGTCGTTGACGGCAGCGTCAGCAAAACCCGGCGCGACGCCATCTTCCATCAATTCCAAAACACCCCCGAGCCGCGTGTGCTCGTGGCCAACGCCGCCACCATGGCCCATGGCCTGACCCTTACGGCAGCCAACACCATCGTCTGGTTCGCCCCGGTGTACTCGCTGGAAATCTACGAGCAAGCCAACGCCCGCGTCCCCCGGCCCGGGCAAAAGCTGCACACCACCATCGTCAACATCGCCTCCACCCCCCTGGAGCAAAAAATCTACAACACCCTCACCACACGCGGTCAAGTTCAGGGCCTGCTCCTGAGCATGTTCTGCAAAGACACTAACCTGTTAGACTCCAAACAACAAGGAAAGCGCCATGTCTGAAACCCCTACCAAACCCCTCACCCCCGAGCAAATCGCCGCCCTCAAAGAGCGCCAGGTTCAAGCCTGGGCCGTCGTGCGCCGCGTCAACCACCTGTTGGCCACCCACTACAGCCAGGCCCCCGTACCCGAGCGCAGCGACGAGCTGACCGCCGAATACATCGAACTGCGCGACCTCAAAGAGGCCATCGACACCGCAGCCAGAGCCGAAACCAACCGCGTCAAAACCCGCATGGACGCACTGGCGCGCGCCCTCATGGACAAAATGCGCGCCGAAGGCGTCGACAGCCTGGCCACCAGCGCAGGCACCCCCTACATCAGCCAGAAAACCGCCGCCAACGTCACCAACTTCGACCTGGCCCTGGAATGGATCATGGAAAACGAAGCCTGGGACTTCCTGCCCAAGCGCGTCAATAAAACCGCCGTGGCCGCCTACATCGAAGCCCACGGCAGCCTGCCCCCCGGCATCGAATGGCACAGCGAACCCCAGGTACTGGTGCGCCGCGCATGACCATCATCGACCTGGCAGGCCGCCGCCTGCGCATCACCGCCGCCGCGCGCGCCACCTGGAGCATGGCCGACGACCCCTTCGAGGGCGACGTGGCCATCGTCCGCTACAACCCCCACCTCACAACCTACCAGTGGGGCAGGGGGCGCGTGCACACCACCCACAACCCAGGCCAACAGCCCCCCGCCCAGGCGCTGCGCGCCAGCGACCTGCGCACCAGCCACCAGGTGCTGCTGGCCCTCATGCGGCTGGACGCTCCCGGCCTGCTGGCCCTGCGCCTGAGCGGCGCGGCGCGGCGC
>JAUMYU010000092.1 GCA_030528485.1 Comamonadaceae bacterium | reverse complement strand
CCACGATTTCCCCCATGACTTCTCCCGCCACCTCCACCGCGCCGCGCATTGGCATGGTTTCCCTGGGCTGCCCGAAAAACCTGACCGATTCGGAGCTGATCCTCACCCAGCTCAGCGCCGAGGGCTACCAGACGGCCAAGACCTTCCAGGGCGCCGATCTGGTCATCGTCAACACCTGCGGCTTCATCGACGATGCCGTGCGCGAGAGCCTGGACACCATTGGCGAGGCCCTGGCCGAAAACGGCAAGGTCATCGTCACCGGCTGCCTGGGCGCGCGCACCGATGCGGGCGGGGGCAATCTGATCGAGAGCATGCACCCCAGCGTGCTGGCCGTCACCGGCCCGCACGCCACGCAGCAGGTGATGGATGTGGTGCACCAGCACCTGCCGCGCCCGCACGATCCGTTCATGGATCTGGTGCCCGGCGGCTTTGGCGAGGCGGGCCTCAAGCTCACGCCACGCCACTACGCCTATCTGAAGATCAGCGAGGGCTGCAACCACCGCTGCACGTTTTGCATCATCCCGGCCATGCGCGGCGATCTGGTCTCGCGCCCGCTGGGCGATGTGATGAAAGAGGCGCATGCGCTGTTTGCCGGCGGCGTCAAGGAGCTGCTCATCATCAGCCAGGACACCTCCGCCTACGGCGTGGACGTGAAATACCGCACCGGCTTCTGGGACGGCCGCCCCGTCAAGACCCGCCTGTACGAGCTGGCCCAGGCGCTGGGCGAGCTGGCCGCGCAATACGGCGCGTGGGTGCGGCTGCATTACGTCTATCCCTACCCCAGCGTCGATCAGGTCGTGGAGCTGATGGCCGATGGCAAGGTGCTGCCGTATCTGGACGTGCCCTTGCAGCACAGCCACCCCGACGTGCTCAAGCGCATGAAGCGCCCGGCCAATGGCGAGAAAAACCTCGAGCGCATCCGGCGCTGGCGCGAAGTCTGCCCCGAGCTGGTCATCCGCAGCACCTTCATCGCGGGCTTTCCCGGCGAGACGGAAGAAGAATTCCAGCACCTGCTGGACTTCATGCAGGAGGCGCAAATCGACCGCGCCGGCTGCTTTGCCTACAGCGATGTCGATGGCGCTGCCGCCAACAGCCTGCCGGGCATGCTGCCGCAGGAGCTGCGCGAGCAGCGCCGCGCGCGCTTCATGGAAGTGGCCGAGCGCGTCTCCACCCAAAAGCTGCAACGCCGCGTGGGCGATGTGATGAAAGTGCTCATCGACCACGCCCCCGCCCTGGGCCGCAAAGGCGGGCGCGGGCGCAGCTACGCCGACGCGCCCGAGATCGACGGCGTGGTGCACCTGCTGCCGCCGCAAAAAGCCAGCAAAACGCTCAAGGTCGGCGAGTTCACCCGCGCCCGGATCGTGCAAACGCAAGGGCATGACCTGATTGCCCAGCCGATTTGAAATTCCACATCATGAGAAATCAAGCATATTGTCCATCATGCCGAAACAGGGGTATTTTTTATCCTTTTGATTTGTAATTTTGATTGTCGATCTGGGCCTCGCCCAGCCGCCCCCCATCCCCAACCCCTCGCGCTGCCTGCTGTCATGAACGCCCCCATCCCCCCATCCCCCGCCCCGGCTTACGACCCCCGCGTCAAGCAAAAAGCCGCTGCCAAACTCGCCCGCATCCCCATCAAGGTCGAGCATGGCGAAGTGCTGAAAAAGCCCGACTGGATCCGCGTCAGGGCCGGCTCGCCCACCACGCGCTTTTACGAAATCAAGCGCATCCTGCGCGAGCACAAGCTGCACACCGTGTGCGAGGAAGCGAGCTGCCCCAACATCGGCGAATGCTTTGGGCGCGGCACCGCCACCTTCATGATCATGGGCGACAAATGCACGCGCCGCTGCCCGTTTTGCGATGTGGGCCACGGCCGGCCCGATCCGCTCGATCCCGATGAACCGCTGAACCTGGCCAAAACCATCGCCGCGCTCAAGCTGCGCTACGTCGTCATCACCAGTGTGGACCGCGACGATTTGCGCGATGGCGGCAGCGGCCACTTCGTCGCCTGCATCCAGCGCACGCGCGAGCTCTCGCCCGCCACGCAAATCGAAATCCTGGTGCCTGACTTCCGCGGCCGCGACGACCGCGCGCTGGACGTCCTCAAGGCCGCGCCGCCCGATGTGATGAACCACAACCTGGAAACCGTGCCGCGCCTGTACAAACAGGCGCGCCCCGGCTCGGATTACCAGTTCAGCCTCAACCTGCTCAAGAAATTCAAGGCCCTGCACCCGGGCGTGCCCACCAAAAGCGGCCTCATGCTCGGGCTGGGCGAGACGGATGAGGAAATCCTGCAAGTCATGCGCGACATGCGCGCGCACGACATCGACATGCTCACCATCGGCCAATACCTGGCCCCCTCGGGCAGCCATTTGCCCGTCAAGCGTTACGTGCACCCCGACACCTTCCGCATGTTCGAGGACGAGGCCTACAAAATGGGCTTTTCCCACGCCGCCGTCGGCGCGCTGGTGCGCTCGAGCTACCACGCCGACCAGCAAGCCCACGCCGCAGGCGTGCCCGAGACGGGCAGCAGGCATTGAGTGCGGCCCCGGGCCGGCGCGGCGCACCATCGCCCCGAGCGCCCGGCCCGCCAACCGCCCAGCCCCGCACCTACGCCGCCCCGCCCGCGCATGTCCTTCGCCATCCGCCTGTTTCTGGGCTACTTCCTCATCGTCGGCCTGGCCGCCTGGTTCATCCTGGGCTACTTCAGCCGCGAGGTCGAGCCCGGCGTGCGCCAGGGCACGGAGGACACCCTGGTGGACGCCGCCCACCTGCTGGCCGAATCCATCGCCCCGCACATGGCGCAAGGCCGCCTGGATGAAAACAGCCTGCTGCGCGCCGCCCGCGCCGTGCAGCAGCGCCAGCCCCAGGCCAACATCCACGGCAACCTCAAGCAAAGCATCGAATTGCGCCTGTACGTCACCGATGCGCACGGCATCGTGCTGTTCGACTCGCTCGGGCGTGATGCGGGGCGCGATTACAGCCGCTGGCGCGACGTCCATCTCGCCCTGCGCGGCCAGTACGGCGCGCGCAGCACGCGCGATGTGGCCGAAGATGAAAACTCCTCCGTCATGTACGTCGCCGCCCCCGTGGTGCATGAGGGGCGCGTGCTGGGCGTGCTCGCGCTGGGCAAGCCCTCGCGCACCGTGGCGCAATACGCCAACAACGCCCGCCAGCGCGTGCGCCAGCTCGGCCTCATCTTGCTGCTGGCCTCCGCCGCCATCGGCGTGTTCTTTACCGCCTGGCTGACCCACTCCATCACCGCCTTGCGCGAATACGCCCGCAAAGTCGCCGATGGCCAAAGCGCCAAGCTGCCCACGGGCGGGGGCAGCCAGCTCACCGAGCTGGCGCGCGCGCTGGAGCACATGCGCCAAAAGCTCGACGGCAAGCAATACGTCGAGCACTACGTGCAAAGCCTCACGCACGAGATGAAAAGCCCGCTGACAGCCATCCGCGCCGCCGCCGAGCTGCTGCCCGACGCCCCCGCGCAAGAGCGCGCCCAGTTTGGCCAAACCATCGTCGAGCAAACCGAGCGCCTGCAACTGGTGATCGACCGCCTGCTGGAGCTGGCGCGCGTGGAGCAACTGCACGCCCCCGCCCAGGCGCAAACCGTGCCCACGCGCCAATGGGTGCAGCAGGTGCTGGCCTCGCGCCGCACGCGCTTGCAGGCCAGGGGCATGGCGGTGCAGGTGCAGGAAAGCCCGGCCTTTGCCGCCCTCGCCGATGCCAAGGGCGGTGCGCCTGCATCTGCCCCGGTACCTGCATCTGCGGAGCCTGCCGTGCAGGGCGACCAGTTTTTGCTGCAACAGGCGCTGGGCAATGTGCTGGACAACGCGCTGGACTTCGCCCCCGCAGGCAGCGCCATCACCCTCACGCTGGCGCTGGCCGCGCCCGCAGCGGGGCAGCCGCCCCTGCAAACCATTACCGTGCGCGACCGCGGCAGCGGCCTGCCGCCCTATGCGCAGGCGCATGTGTTCCGGCGCTTTTATTCGCTGCCCCGCCCCGACACGGGCCGCAAAAGCACCGGGCTGGGCCTGGCCTTTGTGCGCGAAGTCATGCGCATCCACCAAGGCCGCATCGAGATCGCCAACGCCAGCGATGGCCCCGGCGCGGTGGTGTGCCTCAGCCTGCCGCTGGCGACGGTGACGGCCGCGCATGCGGCCAATGGGATGGATGTGGCGGGCTTGACATGATTGCAAATCATCAGAAATTCGATTTGTTTCCTATCATGCCGAAATAGGCAGATTTTTTTGCCTGATGAATTGTAAAAAAAAGGGGGGCTTGCGCCCCCTTTGGTGTGGTCTTCAGGGTTGTGCCCTTTGGCTTTCGGGCGGCGCACCCCGCCAGATCGTGGCGGGGCGCAGGCAAGGCGATCAGCCCAGCAGGGCGGCCAGGCGCTGTTCCATCGCTGCGCGCGTGGCTTTGAGGGCCTCGGGCAGGCCCTGCTCCAGTTGCTTGAACAGCT
>JAUMYU010000018.1 GCA_030528485.1 Comamonadaceae bacterium | reverse complement strand
GGGCAGGGGCAATGCGTGCAAGGGCGCCAAGTATAGGTGCGCGGTATCGGTCATCGCGGGGGCGCAAAGTTCCCCGGTCTGTGGGGGCTGCCGTGGGGCGGCTGCGGCCGGGGCGTTCCTTTGCGACAATCGCCGCCCATGCGGGCGTGGCAGCCATTCGCGCCTGCAAACGCCCTGCAAAACGCTTCCAAAGACGCCCCCAAGGCCCCCAAAAAGGCCCCAAAGGCCACCCACAGCTCCCCCTGCAACATGCCCCAACAACGCCCCCCTTTTCGCATTGCCCCTTCCATTCTTTCGGCCGATTTCGCCCGCCTGGGCGAGGAGGTGCGCGAGGTGATCGCCGCTGGCGCGGACTGGATTCACTTCGATGTGATGGACAACCATTACGTGCCCAACCTGACCTTCGGCCCGATGGTGTGCCAGGCGCTGCGCCCGCACGCCAGGCAGGCCGATGGCACGCCCGTGCCCATTGATGTGCATTTGATGATTGCCCCGGTCGATGCCCTGGCGGCGGAGTTTGCCACCGCCGGGGCCGATTACATCAGCTTCCACCCCGAGGCCAGCGGCCATGTGCACCGCAGCATCCAGGCCATTCGCGCCAAGGGCTGCAAGGCCGGGCTGGTGTTCAACCCGGCCACGCCGCTGGATGTGCTCGATTGGGTGATCGACGATCTGGACCTGATCCTCATCATGAGCGTCAACCCCGGCTTTGGCGGCCAGAGCTTTATCGATTCGGCCCTGCGCAAGCTGGAGCAGGCGCGCAAGCGCATCGATGCCTGCGGCAAGGACATCCGCCTGGAGATCGACGGCGGCGTCAAAGCCGAGAACATCCGCCGCATTGCCGATGCGGGGGCGGATACCTTCGTGGCGGGCAGCGCCATCTTCAACGCCCCCAGCTACGCCGAGGTGATTGCCCGCATGCGGGCGGAGCTGGCATAAATAATTACATATCAAAAAGAAACAAAATACCCTTGTTTCGGCATGATATGCAATAAACCACATTCATATTGATCTGTAAAACATCTTGTAGCCCATGATGCGCGCCGAATACCTGCTGGCCCCCGCCGAAGGGGGCGCTGCCGCCTTGTCCCCGCATGCTGCCGAGGGCGACGGCGGCGATGGCGGCGTGCGCAGCGATGCCCAGGGCAGCGCGCGCCCTGCCTGGCAGCACGAGCGCCCCGAGGCCCTGCTGCGCCACGTGCACCGCCTCACCGCCGCCAACCCCAGCGCCATGACGGGGCCGGGCACCAACACTTACCTGATCGGCGAGGCCGCCACGGGCTATGCCGTGATCGACCCCGGCCCGGCGGATGCCAACGACGCGGCGCGCCCACAGCAGCAGCACCGGCAGCACATCGAGCGCATCCTCGCCCACACCGGCGGCGATGTGCGCTACATCCTCTGCACCCACTCCCACCCCGACCACTCGCCCGCCGCCGCGCCGCTGCAAGCGGCCGTGGCCGCCAGCGGCCGGCCGCGCCCGGTCATCGCCGGTATGGCCAGCGGCCCCCACGCGCGCAGCGACAGCCGCTTTGCGCCCGAGCGCGCCCTTGCCACGGGTGACACGCTGGCGCTGCACGGCACGCGCGCCAATGCGCAGGGGCAAATGCAGGCCGTGCGCCACACGCTGCACGCGCTGCACACGCCCGGCCACACCTTCAACCATTTGTGCTTTGTGCTGGAGGAGGATGGCTTGCTGCTCAGCGGCGACCACATCCTGGGCGGCAGTACCACCGTCATCCTCCCGCCCGATGGCTGCATGCAGGCGTTTCTCGATTCGCTGGATGCGCTGGACGCCGCCTGCCTGCGCTGGGATATCGCCCACATCCTGCCCGCGCACGGCCCCACGCTGGCGCAGCCGCGGCAAGTCATCGCCCGACTCAAGGCGCACCGCCTGGCGCGCGAGGCCAAAGTGCAGCAGGCCATGCAGCAGCGCCCCGGCGGCGGGGTGGACGATTGGCTGGCCCTGGCCTATGCCGATACGCCCGTGGCCCTCTGGCCCGTGGCGCGGCTGTCGCTGCTGGCGCACGTGCAGCGCCTGGCGCGGCTGCACCCCCAATGGGGGCTGGATGGCGATGCGCTGGTGCGCCAAAGCCTGGCCGGGCACGACGGCCCGCCGCTGCCACACGGTTGACTATTTCCAACTCAAAGTAAAAGTTATTTGATACCTGTATTGCCGAAACAAGGGTATTTTTTTGCCAAATGATTGGCAATTTCGCCGCCGCACCGCCCCCATTCAACCGCCTGCCGCAGTGGGTGCCGGGGCCGGGGCGCACAGGATGGGCGCGGCCAGCGCGGCCTCGATGCGGTGCAGCCGGTAGGCGGCTTCGGGCAGGATGTGGTGCAGGAAGTGGCTGGCGCTGGCTTGTTTGGCCTGCGCAAGCTGGGGGGGCACAGCCGGCTGTGTGGCAGCGATGCGGGCGCTGCGCGTCCAGGCCCAGGCCAGGCAGACCAGGCCCGCCAGGCGCAAGTAATCCTCGGCAGCGGTAGCGATAGCGCCGGGGCCATCGGGTTGCGCGGCGCGTTCGTGCAGTGTGTGGGTGAGGGCTTGCAGCTTGTCACACCAGTGGCGCAGGGCCTGGGCCAGCGGCGCGGCCTGGGGCTGCGAGGCGCTGGCGGCGGCCTCCTGATCGAATACCTCCAGCAAAGGCGCCAGGGCATCTGGGCTGGCCAGAGCTTTGCGTTGCAGCAAATCCAGCGCCTGGATTTGGTTGGTGCCTTCGTAAATCATGGGGATGCGGCTGTCGCGCACGGTTTGCTCAATGCCGTATTCGTGGATGTAGCCGTAGCCGCCAAAGACTTGCAGGGCATCGCTGGCGAGGGCGAAGCCGCGCTCGGTAAACAGGGATTTGATGATGGGCGTGAGCAGCGCGGCCTGGGCGCGGGCCTGGGCGCGTTCGGCCTCATCGGGGGCGTGCTCGGCGATGTCGAGCTGGTGCGCGGCCCAGTAGGCGATGGCGCGCATGCCCTCGCTCCAGACGCGCAAATCCAGCAGGATGCGTTGCACGGGCGGGTGCAGGGCGATGGGGTCGGCCGCTTCTTGCGTGCCGCCGGGCCGGGGCTGGGCGCGCATTTGGCGGCGCTCGGCGGCGTAGGCGTGGGCGAGCTGGCAGGCCATTTGCGTGTGGCCCAGCCCTTGCAGGCCGACGTGCAGGCGGGCGGAGTTCATCATCACGAACATGGCCGCCAGGCCCTTGTTGGGCTGGCCGATGAGCCAGCCGCGCGCATGCTCGAAGCGCAGGGCGCAGGTGGCGCTGCCTTTGATGCCCATTTTTTTCTCGATGCCGTCGCAAAACACGCCGTTGGCCTGCTTCAGGTCGTCGCCCAGGCGATGGGGCACGAGAAAGAGCGAGAGGCCTTTGCTGCCCGCCGGGGCGTCGGGCAGGCGGGCGAGCACGAGGTGGACGATGTTTTCGCTCATGTCCTGATCGCCGCCGGTGATGAAGATTTTTTGCCCGTGCAGGGTGAAGCTGCCATCGCCGTGCGGCAGGGCCTGGGTGCGCAGCAGGCCCAGGTCGCTGCCCGCTTGCGGCTCGGTCAGGCACATGGTGGCCAGCCAGCGGCCGCTGACGATGTGGGGCAGGTAGGCCTGGCGCAGTTCGTCGCTAGCGTGGGCGCGCAGGCAGGCGTAGGCGCCGTGCAGCAGGCCGGGGTACATGGCCCAGGCGTGGTTGGCGGCAGGGAGCATTTCGTGGAGCACGGCGTCCCACAGTTGGGGCAGGCCCTGCCCGCCCCAGGCGGGATCGCAGGCCAGGGTGGGCCAGCCGTCTTGCACAAAGGTCTGGTAGGCGGCGGCAAAGCCCTCGGGCGTGCGCACGCGCCCGTCTTGCAGCGTGCAGCCCTGTGCATCGCCGGGGTGGTTGAGCGGGGCCAGCACCTGGGTGCAAAAGCGGCCCATCGCCTGGGTGCTCAGGGCAAGGGTTTCGCCATCAATCGCTTGGAAGGCGGGCATGCGGCGCCAGTGGGCGGGGGCGTCGAGCCAGTGCTCGATGACGAAGTGCATGTCTTGCAGCGGCGGCTGGTACAAAAGGGCTTGGGCGCTCATGGGGCAATCTCAATGTCTTCCCGAAAAATGCCGAAAATACCCAAATATACCAATCAAAGGAAACAAAATCACCTTGTTTTGGCATACTGGGCAATGAATTTGTTTTCTTATTGATTTGGAATATTTTACGCTTTCAGCGTGCCGTCATCGAGCAGCATCAAGGCGTCCAGCGCGATGGCGCCCTGGCCCTGGGGGTAGAGCACGACGGGGTTGAGGTCGATCTCGCGGATGGCAGGCGTGCCGCGCAGGATTTGGCCCAGGCGCAGCACGACGTCGGCCAGCGCGTGCACATCCAGCCTGGGCGCGCCCCGGTAGCCGTGCAGCAGGGCGGCGGCCTGGAGCTGGTTGATCTCGGCCAGGATATCGGCGTGGGAGAGGTCGGCATCGATCAGGCGCACATCGCGCATGACTTCGGCGGTGACGCCGCCCAGGCCGATGAGGATGGCCGGGCCCCATTGCGGGTCGTTGCGCGCGCCGATGATGAGTTCCAGCCCGCGCTGGCCCATGGCTTCGACCAGCACGCCCTCGAGCTGGAGGCTGGCGTCGTACTGCGCCACGTTGGCATGCAGTTGCGCCCAGGCGGCGCGCAGGGCGGCCTCGTCGCCCAGGTTGAGCAGCACGCCCCCCGCATCGCTTTTGTGGCTGAGCCGGGCCGCCTGGGCTTTGAGGGCGACGGGGTAGCCCAGCTCGGCGGCGATGGCAATGGCTTCATCGGCGCTGGTGGCCAGCCGCCCCGGCCCAAAGGGGATGCCGGCCGGGGCCAGCAGGCGTTTGGCTTCGTACTCGGGCACGACGGTGCGCCCGGCGGGCAAGGCCAGCGGCTGCGGCGCCAGCGCGCTGGGCTGCGGCTGGCGCTGGGCGAATGCGCACAGGCGTTGCACGGCGCGCAAGGCCCGCTCGGTGCTGGGGAAGTAGGGGATGCCCAGGGCGCGCATGTCGTCGATAAAGGCGGCGGGCACTTGCGCGCCTTCGTCGAGGCCGGCGCAGATGATGGGTTTGCCGGGCTTGCCTTCGCGCACGGCGCGCAGCACGGGGGGCATTTTGATGCCGCAGGTGAGGGGATCGCCCTGGATCAGGCCCACCAGGATGGTGTCAAAGCGCGCGTCGTCACACAGGGCGCGCAGCACGCGCTCGTACAAATCGGGATCGACCAGGCCCTGGGCCGTCAAATCCAGCGGATTGCTCACGCCGACAAAGGGCGGCAGGGCCTGGCGCAGCGCGGGTGAGTCGGCATCGCCAATGGCAGGCAGGGGCAGGCCGAGTTCTTCGGCCCAGTCCAGCGTCAGGGCCTTGAAGGCGCCCGATTCGCCCAGCACGGCCACGCCGGGGGCGGGCAGGCGCGGGCAGCGCACGGCGATTTCGGCGATGTCGCCCAGCTCCTCCAGCGTTTCGGCAAAAACGGCGCCCGCGCGCTGCATTTTGGTGCGCATCAGGGCATAGTCGCCCGCCATCGCGCCGGTGTGGGTGGCGGCTGAAGCGCGCGCGGCGCTGCTTTTGCCCGGGTGCAGCAGCACGATGAGTTGGCCTTGCGCGCGGGCGCGGGCCACGGCTTGCAGCATGCGCGCGGGCTGGCGAAATTGCTCCACGATCATGGCGATGACGCGGGTTTCGGGGTCGTCGAGCAGGTAGTGAACGTAATCCTCCGCATGGCTGGCCGCTTCGTTGCCGGTGGAGACGGCGTAGCGCAGCGGCAGCTTGCGGCTGGCCAGGGTGGTGCACAGCACGGTCATCATGGCGCCGCTTTGGGAGACGACGCTGATGCCTGCGCGTGCGGGCGCGGCATTGGCGCTGGCAGGCGCGTTGGCAGTTGCGCTGGCGACATCGATGTCCACCTGCACAAAGGTCAGCGGCGTGCGCGCGGCGTAGTTGATGCAGCCCAGGCAGTTGGGGCCTTCGATCACCATGCCGGCGCGGCGGGCGATCTCGGCGATTTCGCGCTGCTGGGCCAGCCCTTCTTCCCCCGCCTCGGCAAAACCGGCGGAGAAGATGATGGCCGCGCCCACCTGCCGCGCGGCCAGGGCGCGCACCGTTTCCAGCACAGCCGGTTGCGGGATGGCGAGCACAGCCACATCCACCCCCGGCGGGAGCTGCTCGACCGAGGCCAGGCAGGGGCGGCCGCCAATCTCGGCGCGCTTGGGGTTGATGAGGTGGATCTCGCCCGCAAAGCCATTGCGCTCAAGGTTATCCAGCAGCGACGCGCCCAGCGCGCCAGGCGTGGCCGATGCGCCAACGATGGCAACGGAGCGGGGGCGCAGCAGGCGGGCAATGTCGCCTGTGAGCGGGGCGGGGGCGGTTTCGGGCAGGGCGGTCATGGGCTGTCTCCTGGTGCGTTGGCGCTCAAGCCTGGCCTTGTTTGGATTTGTCGTACGCGCCCAGGCCGGGCTTGTAGGTTTTCTCGTCGATGAACTGGCGAATGCCCTCTTTGCGGCCCTCGTTGTCAAAGCTGTTGGCCGCTTCCTGGGCGCGCACCAGGAAGTCCTCGGCGTTGTCGTAGCTCATCTCGCGCACGCGGCGGATGGCGTCCTTGGTGGCCTTGAGCGCCACGGGGTTTTTTTGCAGCAGCACTTTGGCCACTTCGGTCACGCGCTCTTGCAGGCGCTGGGCTGGCAAGGCTTCGTTGACCAGGCCCCACTCGGCCGCCGTTTTGCCATCGACGCTCTCGCCCGTGAGCGCGTGGTACATGGCGCGACGAAACGACAGCAGCTCCACCGCCACTTTGGACGCGCCGCCGCCGGGCAGGATGCCCCAGTTGATTTCCGACAGGCCAAAGCGCGCTTCTTCAGCGGCAAAGGCCAGATCGCAGGCAAACAGCGGCCCATAACCGCCGCCAAAGCACCAGCCGTTGACCATCGCAATGGTGGGCTTTTGGTACCAGCGCAGGCGGCGCCACCAGCCATAGCTCTCGCGCTGCGCCTGGCGCGTGCCTGCCAGGCCCTGGGCTTCGGTTTCGCGGAAGTATTCCTTCAAGTCCATGCCCGCCGTCCAGGACGAGCCTTCGCCGGTGAGCACCAGCACGCCCACATCGTCACGGAACTCCAGCGCATCGAGCACCCGCATCATTTGGCGGTTGAGCGCCGGGCTCATGGCATTGCGTTTTTCAGGGCGGTTAAAGCGCACCCAGGCAATGCCATCGGCAACGGTGTAGGCAACGGTTTGTTCTTCAGTGCGATCGATGCTCATGAAAGATTCTCCTGGCAAGGGGGATGGGACAAGCGTGGGCTTGGGGTTTTGATGCTTTCGCAAAATGTTTATCTTAGTTAAAGGTTCTGGTTCATAACAAGTTGGGGCTTCCCCTAGTTGCCTTCGGCGCGGCTTGCCCATCCAATCTCGGGTTTGGAGCGCGTAATGCACTTTGCGCAACCTTCTTGGAACACAGGAGCACACCACCTATGACGACGACTTCTTCCATTTCCCTTTTGATCGGCGGCCAGCGCCGCCAGGCCCAGGGCGACGCCAGCTTTGAGCGGCGCAATCCGCTCGATGGCAGCGTGGCGACAGTGGCGCCAGCGGCGACTGCGGCGGACGCCGTGGCGGCGGTGGCCGCGGCGCAAGAGGCTTTCCCTGCCTGGGCCGCCCTGGGGCCGAGTGCGCGGCGCGCTTATTTGCTCAAGGCCGCGCAAGTGCTGGAGTCCAAAGAGCAAGCGTTTGCCCAGGCGATGGCTGCCGAGACGGGCGCATCGGCGCTGTGGGCAGGCTTTAACGTGCATTTGGCCGCTGGCATGCTGCAAGAGGCAGCGGCGCTGACCACGCAAATCAACGGCGATCTCATCCCCTCGGATGTGCCCGGCAGCCTGGCGATGGCGGTGCGCCAGCCCGCTGGCGTGGTGCTGGGCATGGCGCCGTGGAATGCCCCGGTCATCCTGGGCGTGCGCGCCATCGCCGTGCCGCTGGCTTGCGGCAACACCGTGGTGCTCAAAGGCTCGGAACTGTGCCCGCGCACGCATGGCCTGATCGTCGATTGCCTGGCCGAAGCGGGCTTGCCGCCGGGCGTGGTCAATTTCGTCACCAACCGCCCTGAGGACGCGCCCTCGGTGGTCGAGGCCATGATTGCCCACCCCGCTGTGCGCCGCGTCAACTTCACCGGCTCCACGCGCGTGGGCAAGGTCATCGCCAGCCTGTGCGCGCAATACCTCAAGCCCAGCGTGCTGGAGCTGGGCGGCAAAGCGCCGCTGCTGGTGCTCGACGATGCCGATGTGGACGCCGCCGTGGATGCGGCCATCTTTGGCGCATTTGCCAACTCGGGGCAGATTTGCATGTCCACCGAGCGCATCGTGGTGGATGAAAAGATTGCCGATGCGTTTGCGCAGAAATTCGCCGCGCGCGCCCAGGCCCTGCCGCTGGCCGATCCGCGCCAAGGGCCTGCCGTGCTCGGCTCGGTGGTGGATATGACCACCGTCGATCGCTGCAACCGCCTGATCGACGATGCGCTGGCCAAAGGCGCCAAGCTGCTGTGCGGCGGCAAGGCCGACTCCACCCTGATGCCTGCCACGGTGCTGGATCACGTCACCGCCGAGATGGCGATTTACCGCGAAGAATCCTTCGGCCCGGTCAAACCCATCGTGCGCGTGGCCGATACCGAGGCAGCCATCGCCTGCGCCAACGACAACGCCTATGGCCTCTCGTCCGCCGTGTTCAGCCGCGATCTGGGCAAAGCCTGGGCTGTGGCGCGCCGCATCGAATCGGGCATTTGCCACATCAACGGCCCCACCGTGCACGACGAGGCGCAAATGCCCTTTGGCGGCGTGAAAGAATCGGGCTTTGGCCGCTTTGGCGGCCGCGCAGGCATCGAAGCCTTTACCGAGCTGCGCTGGGTCACGATGCAGACCTCGCCGCGCCACTATCCCTTTTAAGCCCCATTTTGATCCGCATGCACGCCACCTCCTCCGCCACTTGCTCTGCCAGCGCCGCCGCGCCAGCGCCCCTGCGCGCCATTTCCTCCATGGCCACCAAGCGCCTGCTGGGCGAAATGCTGGCGCTTTGGCATGCCCAGGGCGGCGCGCCGGTGCAGATCGAATCGGTCGGCGGCGTCGATGCCGCCCGGCGCGTGCAGGCGGGCGAGGCTTTTGACCTGGTTTTTCTGGCCGACGATGCGCTGAACAGGCTCGGCCAAGGCGGCTGGTTGCGCCCGGGCAGCCAGCGGGCGCTGGCGCTTTCGCTGGTGGCCGCTGCCGTGCCCCAGGGCGCTGCGGCGGTGGAGATAGGCGACGAGCAGCACTTGCGCCAGGCGATTGCGGCCGCGCCCTCCATCGGCTATTCCACCGGCCCCAGCGGCGTGGCTTTGCAGGCGCTGTTTGCGCATTGGGGGGTGAGCGGGGCCGTGGCGGCCAAAACGGTGCAGGCCCCGCCGGGCGTGCCGGTGGGCGAGCTGGTGGCGCAGGGGAAGGTGGCGCTGGGGTTTCAGCAGCTCAGCGAGCTGATCCATGTGCCCGGCATCACGCTGCTGGGGCTGTTGCCCGAGAGCGTGGCGATTCGCACGGTGTTTTCCGGCGCGATTGGTCAAGCCTGCGCCCAGACCGAGCAGGCCGAGCGGCTGCTGGCGTTCATGGCCGGGCCGCAAACGGCGGCGCTCAAGCAGCGCGAGGGCATGGCGCCTGCGCCGTGAATGCGGAGCGGGCTGTCGCTGAAGGAACAGGTAGCGGCGCACGGCATCGCCCAACGGCCAGATGAGCAGATGGCCAGACGCCATCACGACAAAACGGGGCTGGCAGGCCCCGTTTTTATCAATCAAAAGGAAAATAAATTGCCTTGTTTTGGCATGATGGTCAATACATCTATTTTCCTTTGATATGCATTTTCAGCAAAAACCCTCAGCCGCCTGCCGCAGCCTCGGCGGGCTTGTCTTCACCGGGGTTGACGGTGCCTGCTTCGCCATTGGGGTCGGTCACGAAGCCGATTTTGCTCAGCCCGGCTTGGCGCGCCAAGTCCATGGCGTTGATGATGCGGCCGTAGTTCACGTCCTTGTCGCCGTTGATGTAGAGCGCAGGAGCTGGCTCTTTCCTGGCTTCTTCGGCCAGGCGGGCTTTGAGCTGGTCGTCCGTAAGCGGGGTTTTGTCGATGTAGAACACGCCTTGAAGGTCGATGCTCAGGTTCACCGGCTTGTCGGGCTCCTCCTCTTTTTCCTGCGAGGCGGCCTCGGGCAGGTTGACCTTGATGGTTTCGTTGATGGCAGGCACGGTGATGATGAAGATGATGAGCAGCACCAGCATGATGTCGATCAGCGGCACCATGTTGATCTCGCTCATCACGTCGCCGGCGCTGTCCTCCAGGTTGGAAAAGGCCATGGCGCTCAACCCCTTTTCAGTTGCAGCACCTTGCCTTCGCCGTGCGTCACGCGCGCGCCGGTGACGTAGTAGGCGTGCAGGTCGTGGGCAAAGGCGCTCACTTGCAGCAGCAGCGATTTATTGCCGCGCACCAGCGCGTTGTAGCCAATGACGGCGGGGATGGCCACAGCCAGGCCAGCGGCAGTCATCACCAGCGCTTCGCCAATGGGGCCGGCCACGGTGGCCATGGTGGCCTGGCCTTCGGCGCTGATGGCCATCAGCGCGTTGATGATGCCCCAGACGGTGCCGAACAGGCCCACGAAAGGGGCGATGGAGCCGACGGTAGCCAGGATGGACAGGCCCGATTGCAGCCGCGCGGTAAAGCCCTCGATGGTGTAGCGCAGGTTACGGGTGATCCAGTCGCTGATATCCAGCGTGTCGTGCAGGTGCGCCTGCGTCTGGCGGTGGTGGTTGACGGCGTCGCGCCCTTCCAGCGTCAGGCGCAAAAAGGGGTTGTCGGCGCGGTTGCCCAGGCGCTGGATGCCTGCGGCCAGGTCTTCGGAGTGCCAAAAGTCCTTGCTGGCTTTGACCATGCCTTTGTAGCGCATCAGGTTCAGGCCTTTGATCAGGATGACGATCCAGGTGGCAACGGACATCAGCAGCAAGATGACCGCAACGCTGCGGCCTACGCTATCGGCCTGTTGCCAGGCGTGCATCAGATTGAAACCGGAGTGCATGGTGAGTAAAGCTCCTAGGGGCGAAATGAAAAAAAGAATTAGCGGGGCAGTTTGAAATTCACGGGCAGGATGTACCAATCGTCCACCGGCTGGCCGTTGCGCTTGGTGGGCATGAAGCGGCCGTTGCGCAAAATGCCCTCGATGGCGGCGTTGTCCAGACGGCTGGAGCCGCTGGACTGGGCGATGGTGGCCTCTTTGGCGCGGCCATTGGCGCCAATGAGCACGCGCACGCGCACGATGCCTTCTTCACGCAAGCGCAGGCTTTGCGCGGGGTAGGTGATGCCCGCGTTACTGACGGCAGCGATGTTGTGCGACACGGCGCGCACCTCTACAGGCGCGCCCGCTGGCGGGCCCGCGGGTGCGGCCACGGGCGCTGCAGGCGGCGCAGGAGGGGCCGGGGGAGCAGGCGGCGGCGGTGCCGGTTCAGGATCGGCCTCCACCAACGGCGCGCGCTCGGGCGCGGGCGTCGGCGTGGGTTTGACGACGGGCTTGACCGCTGGCTTGGGCTTGGGCTTGGGTTTGGGCGGCGGTGGCTCGGGCGCAGGGGGCGGGGCCATCGGCTCGGGAGCAGGCGCGGCTACCAACTGCACCAAAATGGCCGCAGGCTCGACCACTTCTTCTTTTTGCGGCGCGCGCTGCGCGGCTTGCTGGATGCCCCACAGGGCAGCCACATGCAGCAGCAAGGCCGCGCCCACAGCCAAGCTGCTGCTGCCCAGGGAGGATGGAGGCTCAAGGGTGTAACTGCTCATGAATCATGAAGCGAACAAACCCAGCCAGCCCACGGGCGCAGGCTGGCGCGATTTGCAAAAAGGGGAAGGGACGAAAGCGCGCGAGGATGGGAGAAAGGCCGTTTCCGGAGGGTTCTATTTATGCAAAATCCACCACACCGACCCCAGTACGAGTACCAGACTGGCTGCAAGCGAGACGATGGGTTCCATACCTTGAGCTTTCTGCAAATGGCTGGCTGGCCCCGGGCGCGACGGGCGGGCGGCTGCGCGGCTGCCGGGGCAGCGGGCTTGCGGCTCACACCCTGGCCGTTGCCGATGGACTCCAGTCGGCGGCGTTGTCGATCAACGCCACGGGCTGGCTGGCGTGGCACTGTTGCACCAAGTCGCGCGCGGTGCACTCGCAGCGCCCGCATTGGGTGGCAACGCCCAGCTCGAACTGGATTTCATCAAAGTTCATGCCCGCGTGTGCATGACGCGCAATCTCACGATCGGAAACTCGGCGGCAGACACAGACGATCATGGCTTGGCCTCTAGGCTGGCTGGTTGATATGTATATGGCGCGCGATTATAAATACGAATTTTTCTTATTCTTCTAAGCCGCATTAACCTTTCTTCACACAGGGTTGACCTGCGCGAGCGCCGAAATAGCGGTGGGCCAACGCACGCTTGGCAACTTTCGCGCAGGCGCCATCACATGCTCTAGGATCGTCCACCCTGGTTTGATCTTTCTCCCCGCACCGTGAGCTTTACCCCTTCCCCCTCCCCTGCTCCCGCGCCAGCGGCCCCTGCGGCGGATGCTGGCGCGCGCACGACGGCCATTGGCAAGCATCCCTGCCCCGAATGCGGCGGCGATATGGAGTGGCATGCGGCCAAGCAGGCCCTGGTGTGCCCGTACTGCGGCACGCATGCGGCCTGGCGGCCCTCCGCGCCGGGCGCGGGCGATGGCAGCGCCGTGGCCGAGCAAGACTTGGTGGCGGCGTTGAACGATCCGGCGGCCACGCGCGGCTGGAGCGCGCAGCGCCGCGAGGTCCAGTGCCAAAGCTGCCATGCCATTTCGGTGTTTGTTAATGGCAAGGTGGCGCAGCGTTGCGATTTTTGCGGCTCGCCCGCCATCGTGGCGCACGAGCAGATGCGCGATGCCATCACGCCGCAAAGCATCCTGCCGTTCAAAATCAGCGATGCGCAGATGCGCGAGCGCGTGCGCCAGTGGTATGGCTCGCGCTGGTTCGCGCCCAACCGGCTGCGGCGCGCGGCGCTGACGGACACGCTCAAGGGCATTTACCTGCCGTACTGGACGTTCGATGCCCATGCCAGCGCCCACTGGCGCGCCGAGGCGGGTTATTACTACTACACCACCGAGACGTACCGCGACGGCAACGGCCAGATGCAAACGCGCCAGGTGCGCCACGTGCGCTGGCAACCGGCGGCGGGCCAGCTCAGCCATTTTTTCGATGATGAGCTGGTGCCGGGCACAGTGGGCATCCAGCCCGGGCTGCTGCGCCAGGTTGAGCCGTTTCCCACCACCAGCGATCTGGTGCCCTACGCACCCGAGTACGTGCGCGGCTGGACGGTGGAACGCTACCAGGTCGATCTGCGCCGCGCGGCGCAACTGGGCCAGGCGCAAATGCAGGCCAAGCTCGAAAGCCTGTGCGCCGCCCAGGTGCCAGGCGACACCTACCGCAATCTGTACGTGCAGGCGCAGTACGAGGGCCGCACCTTCAAGCACGTGCTGGCACCGGTCTGGCTGATTCACTACACCTACGGGCGCAAAACGTACCAAATCGTCGCTAACGGCTACACCGGCCAACTGGCAGGCCAGCGGCCTTATAGCTGGGTGAAGATTGCGCTGGCGGTGCTGGCCGCGCTGGTGGCGCTGGGCGTGCTGATGTGGCTGAGCGAGGGCCATGTGTCGCAATATGTGCCGCAGTGACAGGACAACCCTTTTTACCAATCAAAAGGAAACAAAATCACCCTGTTTCGGCATGACTGCCAATGCATTCATTTTCCTTTGATGAAAATTGGATGCAGCCGAAAAATCCAGATCAAGCGAATGAAAACCACCCCGTTTCGGCTTGATACCAATAAAGTGGATTTTCCTTTGAAATGCAAATTGGGTTGGCGCCCGATCTGTGAGGCCGCTGCCGGGCATTCGGCTTGAAAGCCGCCCATATGGCCTTACATCGCTGCGATGCCCGGCAGGCTGCGGCGCTTTGCCGCGCGCGCCGTTGGACGTTTTTTTCTTTCCCCACTTTTTCTTTCATGAGCACAACCCAGAAACACGCCTTCCAGGCCGAAGTCGCGCAGGTGCTGCACCTGGTGACGCATTCGCTGTACTCCCACCCCGAAATCTTTTTGCGCGAGCTGATCTCCAACGCCGCCGATGCCTGCGACAAGCTGCGCTTTGAGGCGCTGGCCGACAGCGCCCTGTACGACGGCGACGCCGATTTGCGCGTGCGCATCTCGTTTGACGAGGCCGCGCGCACCCTGACCGTGGAGGACAACGGCATCGGCATGAGCGCGCAAGAGGCCATCGACAACCTGGGCACCATCGCCAAAAGCGGCACGCGCGAATTCGCCAGCCGCCTCACCGGCGACGCCAAGGCCGATGCCCAGCTCATCGGCCAGTTCGGCGTGGGCTTTTACTCGTCCTTCATCGTCGCCGACAGCGTCACCGTTGAAACTCGCCGCGCGGGCCTGCCCGCCAGCGAAGGCGTGCGCTGGAGCAGCGCGGGCACGGGCGAATTCACGCTGGAGAGCATCGAGCGCGCCCAGCGCGGCACGCGCATCACCTTGCATTTGCGCGAGGACGCCAGCGAGTTCCTCAACGGCTGGAAGCTGCGCTCGCTGATCCAGAAATACTCCGACCACATCAGCCTGCCCGTGCAAATGGAGCAAGAGCAGTGGCAGGACGCCGAGCAGGAAGGCCAGCCCGGCCAGATGGTCAAAACCGGCGAGTGGGAAACCGTCAACAAAGCCAGTGCGCTGTGGACGCGCCCGAAAAAAGACATCAGCGACGCGCAGTACACCGAGTTCTACAAAAACCTCAGCCACGACTTCACCGACCCGCTGGCCTGGAGCCACAACAAAGTCGAAGGCACGACCGAGTACACGCAACTGCTGTATATCCCCGCCAAGGCCCCCTTCGACCTGTGGAACCGCGACAAGCAGGCGGGTATCAAGCTCTACGTCAAGCGCGTGTTCATCATGAACGACGCCGATGCGCTGATGCCCGCTTATCTGCGCTTTGTCAGCGGCGTGGTCGATTCGGCCGATTTGCCGCTCAACGTCAGCCGCGAGCTGCTGCAAGAAAGCCGCGATGTGCGCGCCATCCGCGACGGCAACACCCGCCGCGTGCTCTCCCTGCTCGAAAGCCTGGCCGAGGAAAGTGCAGCCCCCACCGGGGATGGCGCGAGCGAGGTCACTGACGTGACGGACAAAAACGCCGCCCCCGAAAGCGGGCCGCGCTACCAGCACTTCTACGCCGAGTTCGGCGCCGTGCTCAAGGAGGGCCTGGGCGAAGACCACGCCCACCGCGACCGCATCGCCCGCCTGCTGCGCTACGCCAGCACCGCCAGCGATGCCGTCACCGTCAGCCTGGCCGATTACAAAGCCCGCATGAAGGACGGCCAAAAGGCCATTTACTACCTCACCGCCGACAGCCTCGCCGCCGCCAAGAGCAGCCCGCAACTGGAGCTGTTCCGCCAAAAAGGCATTGAAGTGCTGCTCATGACCGACCGCGTGGACGAATGGGCCATGGGCTTTCTGCCCGAATTCGACGGCACGCCGCTGCAATCCATCGCCAAAGGCGCCGTCGATCTGGGTGAGCTGCAAGACGAAGCCGAGCGCAAAGCCGCCGAAGAAGCCGCCGAGCACCTCAAGCCCCTGCTGGAGCGCCTGCGCCAAAGCCTGCAAGGCCAGGCCGAGGACGTGCGCGTGACCACCCGCCTGGTCGATTCGCCCGCCTGCCTGGTGGTGCAAGACGGGCAAATCAGCAACCAACTGGCGCGCCTGCTCAAGCAGGCCGGCCAGGCCGTGCCCGACACCCGCCCCGTGCTGGAAATCAACCCCGCGCACGCCCTGGTGAAAAAGCTCGAAGCCGCCGAAGGCGCGCGCTTTGACGATCTGGCCCACGTGCTGTTCGACCAGGCCCTGCTGGCCGAAGGCGGCCTGCCCGCCGACCCCGCCGCCTACGTGCGGCGCGTCAACGCCTTGCTGGGTTAATCCAGCGGTTCAAGCGCCTGCATGGCAGGGCGTGCAGGCGCACGGGGCGTTTCTTACCAATCCGGCTGGCGGCGCTCAATGGCATCCAGGAACATGGCGGCCACATCAAAGCCGGTTTGGCGGGTGATTTCCTGAAAGCCCGTGGGGCTGGTGACGTTGATCTCGGTCACGCAGTCGCCAATCACATCCAGCCCCACCAGCAGCAGGCCGCGCGCGGCCAGCGTGGGGCCCAGGCGCTGGGCGATGGCGCGGTCGCGCTCGCTCAAGGGCCGGGCCACGGCCTTGCCGCCCACGGCCATGTTGCCGCGGATCTCCGTGCCTTGCGGAATGCGCGCCAGCGCATGCGGCACCACCTCCCCATCAATGAGCAGGATGCGCTTGTCGCCCTGCGCAATGGCGGGCAGATGGCGCTGCACCATCACCGTGGTGCGGCCGTGCTGGTTGAGCGTCTCGATGATGGCGCCCAGGTTCAGCCCGTCCTGGCCGACGCGAAAAATCCCCATGCCGCCCATGCCGTCCAGCGGCTTGAGGATGATGTCGCCATGCTCGGCGTGAAAGGCGCGGATGCGCTGGGCATCGCGCGTGACCAGCGTGGGGGCGATGAGATCGGGGAACTCCAGGATGTCGAGCTTCTCCGGGTGGTCGCGCAACGCGGCGGCGCGGTTAAAGACTTTGGCGCCCTCGCGCTCGGCCTGGCCCAGCAGGTGGGTGGCGTAGAAGTATTCGCTGTCAAACGGCGGGTCTTTGCGCATCAGCACGGCATCGAAGCTGGCCAGGGCGGCCTCGCTTGGGCCTTGCTCGACCCACCAGGGCGCGCCGGGATGTTCGGCGTGAAAGTGCTGGGCATCGACATCCAGCAGCTCAATCGCGCGCACTGGCGCGCTGACCTGGCCGCCGCGTTGCCAGAACAGATCGGCGCTGTGGCAAACCGCGATGCGGTGACCGCGCCGCTGCGCCTCGCGCATCATGGCGTAGCTGGTGTCTTTGTGGATTCTGAAAGTCTCGAGCGGGTCGATGATGAACAGCAAATTCATGGCAGTGGCAATGCGGTAAAGGGCGAAACGGCGCGACTGTACTGCACGCATTCACCCCGGGGCGGGCGCCGGGCATGTGCCAACGGCCCACCAGGCGGACGGGCGCGGCGTTACGTCTGTTGCAAATCGGCCAGGTGCGCGGCCGCGTCGCCCGCCGCGCTGGCGGCATTGACATGATCGAAATAGTCGTACCAGCCGCTGGCGGCAATGCCCGCCAGCAGCGCATCGCGCGCGGCGCGGTCGGGAAAACTCCAGATCCCCAGAAAGCGGTGCGGGCTGCCGTGCTCAATGCCGGCCTCGGTGGGGGCCAGGCTGATGACGTGCACGCCCAACGCGGCCAGCTCCATCAACGCACCGCCCACGGCAGCCAGAAAAGCCTGGCGCTCTGCGGCAGGCAGGGCGTGCCAATGGGCTTTTGGGGTGTACAGCTCGACCAGGTAGTACAAGTCTTTGTCCTGTGCCATAAGGTTTTCTCCAGAGTGTGGCCGGTTTCAGTGGTTTTTCTGGCTGCGCAGGGCGCGGCGGCAGATGTAGGCGGTGGCGGGGTGGGCGCTTTCCTGTTGCCATTGCTGGCAAAGCTGGCGCACCCAATCGGGGTGGTCTTTGGCGGCGTCGTTGAGCCAGTTGGCGACCGAATCCTGCACGTAACGGGCCGGGTCGGCGCGCAAGGGGGTGAGTATGGGCAGGGCTTGCTGCGGCGCACGCTTGAGGGCGGGGATGTGGGCGCACCACACGCCGCGCGGGCGCAGGGCTTCGCTGGCAAAGCGGCGCAGGTTGTCTTGCGGCGCGCCCGTCCAGCCGGTCAGCAGGGCAATGGCCTCGTCCAGTTGGGCGGCCAGGTGCGGGCGCAGCGCCATCCAGGCCCATTCGCGCACGCCGAAATGCGGATCGTCGGCCAAGGGCTGGATGGTTTGCAATCGCTGGGCCAGCGGCTGCGCGGGCATGGCCCCGACCATGAAGCAGGCCCAGCCGCGCACGGTGTCGCTGGTGTGCACGCGCGCGCGCTCGAAGGCAGTTTCGCCCAAGGTATGCCAGAGCAGCTCGCCCAGCCCCTGCATGCGCTTGAGGATGCCCAACGGCACGATGGCCTGGGCGGCGCGCAAGGCGCTGACGGGCAAATCGGGAAAGACGGTGCGCAGCAAAACGGCCTGATCTACCGCCAGCCCTTCGGTCAAGGTGGCGCTGGCAATTTCGCCGCGCGAGAGCGCGGCCCGCACATCGGGCGCGATCTCGGCCATGCGGGTGGCGCCCTTGCGGGGGTTGGCAGAAGTCATGGGGCCTCCCGTGGCGTGATGGGGGGCGGCAAATTGGCGGCCGCCTTGTGCAGCAGCGCGGCCAATTGCTTTCGCTCGGCAGGCTTTAGCGCGGCAAACAGGCTGGCAATCCATTGGCTGTGCTGCGCCAGCAAACTGTCGGCCAGGCGTTGGCCTTGGGGCGTGAGCTGGATGCGAAGGGCGCGGCGATCGAGCGGATCGGCCAGGCGCTCAATCAGGGCTTCACGTTCCAGGCCATCGAGCAGGCCGGTGACGGTGGCGCGGCGAATGCCTGCACGACTGGCCAGGGCATGCGGCGCCAACGGCTCATCCGCGCAAGCCAGCAAAAACAGCAGCACAAAGCGCCCCTCGGAAAGGCCCGCTGGCGCCAGCCGGGCAGCGCAATCGCGGTCGATGCGCGCAGCCAGCGAGAGCAACGAAAAGCACAGGGCAAGGTTCTCCGCGTCGGCCCAGCCGCGCTGGCTGGCTTCGTGGAGCAAGGATTGGTATTTGGCTTCCAGCATGGTGGCGAGCGACAATCATTAGTCAACATTTAATTTGATGGCTAATTATATGCCGGCAACCCGCCTGCGCCAGCGGCGGCATCACGCGCTCTAGAATCGGCGACCATGTCCTTCCCTCCACCGCCCGGGCCCCCTGCTGCGCCAGCATTGCAGTTGCGCGGTGTGCATAAAAAACTGGGCGGGCTGGAGGTATTGCGCAGCATGGATCTCACCGTGCACGCGGGCGAGCGGGTGGCCATCATCGGGCCCAATGGGGCGGGCAAGTCCACCTTGTTCAACCTGATCAGCGGGCGCATGGCGCCCGATGGCGGCTCCATCGCTTTGCAGGGCCAGCCGATTGAGGGGAAAACGCCCTTTGCCATCAACCGCCTGGGCCTGGCGCGCAGCTTTCAGATCAGCAGCCTGTTCCCGGGCTTGAGCGTGTTCGACAACCTGCGCTGCGGCTTGCTGTGGCACAGCGGCCAGAGCTATAGCTGGTGGCGTGCGCTGGGGCGGCTGCATGAGGTGAACCGCCGCACGCAGGCGCTGTTGCATGCCTTGCAATTGCAGCACCGGCGTGATGTGCTGGCCATGCATTTGAGCTATGCCGAGCAGCGGGCGCTGGAAATGGGCGTGGCGGCGGCATCGGGCGCGCCGGTGCTGCTGCTGGACGAACCCACCGCGGGCATGAGCCGCGATGAAACGGCGCACTGCGTGGCGTTGATCCGCCAGCTTACGGCCGGGCGCACGCTGCTCATCATCGAGCACGATATGGAGGTGGTTTTCAGCCTGGCCGACCGCATTGCCGTGCTGGCGCAAGGGCAGGTGATTGCCTTCGATACGCCCGCGCGCGTGCGCGCCCACCCTGCCGTGCAGCAAGCCTACCTGGGCCAGCTCGGCGCGTCGTCGAACGTGTGCAGCGCCGCCCCCGCAAAGGAGGCCCATGCTGCGGGTTGAGGACTTGCACGCCTGGTACGGCCCCAGCCCGGTGTTGCGTGGCGTGCATTTGCATGTGCAGCGCGGGGAAATCCTGGCCTTGCTGGGGCGCAATGGCTCGGGCCGCAGCACGCTGGCGCGGGCGCTGATGGGGCTGACGGCGTGCCGTGGGCGCATCCGCTGGCAAGCCAGCGCAGGCGCGCCTGAAATGGATTTGACGGGCCTGCCGCCCCACGCCATCGCCCGCCTGGGCATGGGCTATGTGCCCGAGCACCGCGATATCTTTCCCCGCCTGAGCGTGCTGCAAAACCTGCTGCTGGGCCAGCAGCGCCGCGCAGCGCACACCGCAGCGCCAGAGCGCCCGCCGTGGGGATTGGCCGATGCCTACCGCCTGTTTCCGCGCCTGCGCGAGCGCCAGCATATGCCCGCTGGCGTGCTCTCCGGCGGCGAGCAGCAAATGCTGGCGCTGTGCCGCACCATGATGGGCGAGCCATTGCTGGCGCTGATCGACGAGCCGACCGAAGGGTTGGCGCCCATGCTGGTGGCGCAGGTGGCGCAGTTTTTGCACACGCTGCGCGCGCGCGGCGTGGCGGTGCTGCTCATTGAACAAAAGCTCACCATCGCGCTGGAAGTAGCCGACCGCTGCCTGGTCATGGGGCACGGCCGCATCGTGTTCGAGGGCAGCCCCGCTCAATTGCGCGCCGATGCCGCTGTGCGCCAGCAGTGGTTGCAAGTGTGAACGCCAAGACGCCTGCAACCGCGCGGCCCCTCCTGTTGCGTTTGCTTGCCTTTGCTGCGCGGCCGAAACACGGGCCAGCGCACTTGCCTCGCAGGATCGGCATGGGCGTCCGCAATAATGCCCGCCATTCATGACACGAAAAAAGGGAGTAACCCATGCTTGATGTGCGAACCGGCTTATTGGCCTTTGCGGCCGCGGCGCTGCTGGCGGCCTGTGGCGGCGAAGCCGATGATGGCTATGACAACCACCCCAATCCGCCCGTGCTCCGTATCACCAAAGTGCAGGGGCGCTACCACCACGGCAAAGATGCGCCTGCCGCCATCACCAAAGCCGCCTTGCATCTGCCCCAGACGCCCGCCCGCACCATCCATTTGCCCGCGTTGGACGCGGTGAGCAAAGCCGCGCTGGACGATGACAGCGGCCCCGGCGCCATGCTGATGGCCAAGGCGCAGGCCGTCGCGCCAACCGACTCCCCCGCCAAGCTGGCCCAGGCGCTGGAGTGGGTGCGCAGTGCCGATGGCGCCAGCCACGCGGCGCTGACGATTCACGCGGCAGACGCTTTTGGCATCCGGCTGGGCCTGCTGGTGCACGCCTTGCCCGATCAGGCCCTGCTGCATGTCCATAGCCCCCAAGGCCAGCAGGTGCACAGCTTCAGCGGCGCCGATATCAACGCCTTGCTGCGGCGCAATGCCGCGGCGGGCGATCACAGCGAGGAGGGCCGCACCTGGTGGTCGCCCGACTTGGGCGGCGACACCGTCACCCTGCATCTCACGCTGCCCGCTGGCCTCTCCACCCAAGCCCTGCAATTGGCGCTGCCGCGCATCTCGCATGGGTTGGTGGACCCCAGCACTTTTGCTTTGGGCGCAGCGGCCCGGCAACCTGGCGAGCATGCCCAAGACGGCGAGCAGGACGAGCATGGCGTGCAAAAGTACGCCCCCATCCCGCAAGCGAGCTGGTGCACGCTGGATGCCAGTTGCTACAAAACCGGCCAAGCCCAGCGCGATGCCGTGGCCCGCATGCACTACATCAAAAACGGCAACGGCTATTGGTGCACCGGCACGCTGCTCAACGATGCGCTCGAAACGGATATCCCCTACCTGCTGACCGCCAGCCATTGCGTTGGCTCGCAAACCGTGGCCAACACGTTGCAAACCGACTGGTTCTTCCGCTCCGAAAGCTGCAACGCCAGCTATGTCGATGCACGGCGCACCACGCGGGTGCGCGGCGCCACGCTGCTGTTCTCCTCCAACGTCTCGCAAGGGCAGGATATGGCCTTGCTCGCCCTCAACGACAGCGCGCCGGAGGGGACGTATCTGGCCGGCTGGGATGCGCGGCTGCACAACATCTGGCAGGACGTTTACAGCATCCACCACCCTGCGGGCGGTCTGGCCAAGATCACCAATGGCCAGACCAAACGCTACGGCAATTGCTCGCGCACCACCTGCCAGGGCGATGCGCATGGCCGCTATTACGAGGTGGTCTGGCATGAGGGCTCCACGCAGGACGGCAGCAGCGGCGCGGCGCTGTTTTCCTACTCCAACCATGTCATTGGCGTGCTGCACGGCGGTTTTGCCTCATGCACGGCGCAAAGCCGCCCCGACTACCACGGCCGGCTGGATCTGGCCTTTGAAGCGGGCATGAAAAACTATCTGGCAGCGGCCCAACGGCCCCGTTTTTAGGGCACGCCACGCCGATTATTACCAATCAATAGACAAAAAAATTGCGCCAATATGGCACAACAGATATGAAATAGATTTTCCTTTGAATGAAAAACCACCAATCCGGGAAGCTATTGCAAGAAGGCAGCCATCAGGCCGCCTTCTTGCATATGCCCGCGCCGCTCCGGCGGCGGGGCGCTTATTGCGGCTGCGGGTTGCGCAGGCGGATGTGCAGCTCGCGCAATTGCTTTTCGTCCACCGCAGAGGGGGCCTGGGTGAGCAAGTCCTGGGCGCGCTGGGTCTTGGGGAAGGCGATCACGTCGCGGATGGATTCGGCGCGCGTCATCAGGGTGATGAGGCGATCCAGGCCAAAGGCCAGGCCGCCGTGCGGCGGCGCGCCGTATTGCAGCGCATCGAGCAGGTAGCCGAACTTGGCGCGCGCTTCCTCCTCGCCGATGTTGAGGGCGGCAAAGACCTTGCTTTGCACGTCGGCGCGGTGGATACGCACCGAGCCGCCGCCCAGCTCCCAGCCGTTGAGCACCATGTCGTAAGCCTTGGCCACGCAGCGGCCAGGGTCGCTGTCCATGAAGTCTTCGTGCCCGTCTTTGGGGCTGGTGAAGGGATGGTGCATGGCGTTCCAGCGCTTCTCGTCTTCGTCAAACTCGAACATGGGAAAGTCCACCACCCACAGCGGCGCCCAGCGGTCGTCGAACAGGCCGTGCTGCTTGCCAAAGTCGCTGTGGCCGATCTTCAGGCGCAGCGCGCCGATGGCGTCGTTCACCACCTTGGCCTTGTCCGCGCCGAAGAAGAGGATGTCGCCATTCTGCGCGCCGCTGCGCTGGATGATTTCGGCCAGCGCCGCGTCGTGAATGTTCTTGACGATGGGCGATTGCAGGCCATCGCGGCCGGCGGCCACGTCGTTGACCTTGATCCAGGCCAGGCCCTTGGCGCCGTAGATCTTGACGAATTCGGTGTACTGGTCGATCTCGCCACGGCTGATCTCGCCGCCGCCGGGCACGCGCAGCGCCACCACGCGCCCGCCGGGCGTGGTGGCCGGGCCGCTGAAGACCTTGAAGTCCACGTCCTTCATCACGTCGGTCAGCTCGGTGAATTCGAGCTTGACGCGCAGGTCGGGCTTGTCGGAGCCAAAGCGCGCCATCGCCTCGGCATAAGGCATGACGGGGAATTCGCCCAGGTCCACGCCCAACGTTTGCTGGAAGACCTGCGCAATCATGCGCTGGAACAGATCGCGGATGTCCTGCTCGCCCAGAAAGGAGGTTTCGATGTCGATCTGCGTGAACTCGGGCTGGCGGTCGGCGCGCAGGTCTTCATCGCGGAAGCACTTGGTGATCTGGTAGTAGCGGTCGTAGCCGGCCACCATCAGCATTTGCTTGTAGAGCTGGGGCGATTGCGGCAGGGCGTAGAACTGGCCGTCGTGCACGCGGCTGGGCACGAGGTAGTCGCGCGCGCCTTCGGGCGTGCTCTTGCCCAGCATGGGCGTTTCGATGTCGATGAAGCCGTGCGCATCCAGAAACTGGCGCACCGCCATGCTGACGCGGTAGCGCAGCATCAGGTTTTTCTGCATGTAGGGGCGGCGCAAATCCATCACGCGGTGCGTCAGGCGCGTGGTTTCGGACAGGCTGTCGTCGTCCATCTGGAACGGCGGCGTCACCGAGGGGTTGAGCACTTTCAGCTCATGGCACAGCACTTCGATCTTGCCGCTTTTGAGGTTGTCGTTGCTCGTGCCTTCGGGGCGCTCGCGCACCAGGCCGGTGATTTGCAGGCAGAACTCGTTGCGCACCGTTTCGGCGGCGGCAAACATCTCGGGACGATCGGGGTCGCACACCACCTGCACATAGCCTTCGCGGTCGCGCAGGTCGATGAAGATCACCCCGCCGTGATCGCGGCGGCGGTTGACCCAGCCGCACAAGGTGATGGTCTGGCCCAGCAGGGCCTCGGTGACCAGGCCGCAGTATTCGGTGCGCATTGACATGTGAAAAATCCGTTTCTTGGGGGAACTGGCGCGTGCGCCAGGGGGAAGGGGGAGAAAACCGGGCCGCCAGGGCCATTTGGCCGCTTTGCTTCAGCTTGCCGCTGGCGGGGCGGCGGGGGCCGGGGCGGGCGCTGGGGCGGAATTGGCGCTATCGCCCCCGGCGTTGCCATCGCCTTTGGCCGCCTGGCCTGCATCGCCGCTGGTGTTTTTGGCCGCGCCTGCCGTGCCGCTGTGCTTGAAATCCGTGGCGTACCAGCCCGTGCCCTTGAGCTGGAAGCTCGGCGCGGAAAGCTGCTTGGCAAACGCCTGCGCGCCGCAGTGCGGGCACACCGTCAAGGCCGCATCGGAGAGTTTTTGCAGCACATCCTTGCGAAAGCCGCACTGGCTGCACAAATAAGCGTAAATAGGCATGGATCAGGCAAAAATCGGCGCAATTTGCAAAACCGCGCATTATAGAACCGCGCCCTTGGAAGGGCCTGCCAGACCGCATCTGCGGCGGGCAAGGCGGCTGCACCAACTTTCCAATTCAAAGGAAAAATCGTTCGAATACCATCATGCCTAAATATGGTTATTTATTTTCCTTTGAATTAGAATTGGAAAAGCCCGAAAGAAGGCTGTCATCCAGTGGACAATCGGCCCACGCGCGCGCATTGCGCCCTGGTTTTGCCCCCGCTGGGGATTGATTGGGAGAGCCTTCCATGCAGCAAACAGACATCGCCATCATCGGCGCAGGCCCCGTGGGGCTGGCCTTTGCCCAGGCCATGCAGGGCAGCGGCTACACGGTGACGCTGGTGGAGCGCCAGCCGCTGGCGGCGCTGGCCGAGCCCGCCTACGACGGGCGCGAAATCGCCCTCACCCACGCCTCGCGCCGCATCCTGCAAGAGCTGGGCGTGTGGGATCGCATCGACGCCACGCACATCTCCACCCTGCGCGATGCGCAAATCTTCAACGGCCCCTCGCTGTTTGCTCTGCGCATCGACGCGCAACTGGTGGGCGTGGACCAACTGGGCTACTTCGTGCCCAACCACCTCATCCGCAAAGCCTTGTTCGAGGCCGTGCAGCAAGGGCGCGAGCAGGGCCGGGGCGATGTGCGCATCCTGGGCGAGCGCAGCGTCAAAGCCATCACGGCAGGCGTGCGCCAGCACACCCTGCACCTCTCGGACGGGAGCGAACTGGCCGCGCGGCTGGTGGTCGCCGCCGACAGCCGCTACTCCGAAACGCGCCGCATGATGGGCATTGGAGCAGCCATGCACGACTTTGGCCGCAGCATGATGGTGTGCCGCTTCGCGCACGAAAAGCCGCACGGGCACATCAGTTGGCAATGGTTCGGCATTGAGCAGACGCTGGCGCTGCTGCCCCTCAACGGCCTGCGCAGCAACGTGGTGCTGACGCTGCCGCCCCACGAACTGCAAACACTGCTGGCGCGAGATGACGCCGCCATCTCCGCCGACATCACCCGCCGCTTCGCCCACCGCCTGGGCGCAATGAAAAAAGAAGGCCAGCCGCACCTCTACCCCATGGTGGGCGTGTACGCGCAACGCTTCGTCGCCCCGCGCTACGCCCTCATCGGCGACGCCGCCGTCGGCATGCACCCCATCACCGCGCATGGCTTTAACTTCGGGCTGCAAAGCCAACACCGCCTGGCCACGCAACTCTGGACGGCCAGGCGCCGCAACCGCCCCTTGGGCGACGAAGCGTTTTTGCTCGCCTACGAGCGCCAACACCGCCTGGCCACCTGGCCGCTGTACCAGGCTACCAACGGCATCGCCCAACTCTATGGCGATACGCGCCTGCCCGCGCGCCTGCTGCGCGATGGCGCACTGCGCCTGGCCCAGGCCATGCAGCCCTTGCGCAAGGCGCTGGCCCGGCATTTGACGCAGGCTTAGCAGCTTCGGCCTGCCCGGCAGCCCCCATCCAGCAAACCAAACGCAACAGCCAAACACAAAACAGCCAAGCGGACGCAGCACCCGCCAGCCACACGCACCCGTCACCCACAAAACCCGAGAAGTGCATGCAGACTCTTGCAATCGCAGCAACTGTCCACACTTATCATGCGCCGTCTGCCGCGCTATTTGCGTAGCGCGGCGTTCTTTTCACACCGCCGCTCTGGCGGGACTCACCCTGAAGGAGCTTTGACATGAGCCTTTTTTCCAGCAAGCCCCAAGCGCGCGATTTTGAAAAACTGGTGGACGATCTGCGCGAGGCGCTTGCCAGCCGCGATCTGGATGAAGTCCCCCAAATCCGCCAATTGCGCCAACGCTTTGAAAACGGCGTAGAGGACTTCCGCGACGCCGCAACGCGCGCCGCCCGCGAAACCGCCAGCCGCGCCCGCGAACATGCTGAAGTGGCTGATCGCTACGTGCACGAATCGCCCTGGCAAACCGCTGGCATCGCCGCTGCCGCAGGCGTCGTCCTGGGCTTTTTGTTGGCCCGCCGCTGATTGGCTCGCCAGCCCCTCCGCCACAACGCACACATAGGAAAACACCCCGCATGGCCCTGGACTGGCAATCGCTTTTAGGCGTGCAACGCCTGCGCGAATCGGCGCGCCTATGGCTCGACGAAGGCAGCCTGGCCGTGGGTGATCGGCTGGATCTGGCGCGGCTGGAATGGCAGCGGCAGAAATCAGCCGCCGTGCTGCTGCTGGCAGCCTGC
Organism: Comamonadaceae bacterium; assembly: GCA_030528485.1. Classification (GTDB taxonomy): domain Bacteria; phylum Pseudomonadota; class Gammaproteobacteria; order Burkholderiales; family Burkholderiaceae_C; genus Lampropedia. The sequence goes on along the minus strand of JAUMYU010000018.1, from coordinate 10,167 downwards.
GCCTTGCTGCTGCTGTTCTTCTTTGGCGCGTTTTTCGTCGGCTCCATGATCGTGTTGCTGCACTACTGGCAAACCCCGCAATGGGGCGCCGCATGGCTTGCCGTGCTGGGTGCATGGCTGGCGGTCATGGCCGTGGCGGGGTTGATCGCCTGGCGCGCCTGGCGCCGCATGGGCAGCCCCTTCGCCCTCACGCGCCGTGTATTGGCTGAGGATTTCCACGCTCTGCGTGAGCACCTCTGAGAACCTGCTGAAAGTCTTGGCGCAAGCGGGCTACACATCGGCGCAACGCCTTGATGCCCGCCGAGACAACGATCAAAAAGGCGCGCAAAGTGCAGCGGCCCTGTTGCTTCCTGACATGGGCGCGCCTCGAAACGCAGCAGTAGCCAATCGTTGTGCTGCTGCGCCTTGGAGACGCCCATGAACGCCTCACACCGCTCCGCCCCCCTCCCTGCCCCATCCAAAGCCCACCGCGAACGCATCAGGCACGCGCTGGATCAAGCGGCCAGCGAGCTGCGCCAGGAGCGTGGTGTCACTTTCGCAAGCCAGGAAACGGCGCGTGTGCTGCATCGCATCCAGGCGCAACGCCAGCGCCTGGGCAAGCGATTGACCGCCCGGGCGCAACAGCGCAACGCGCAACCCGCCCTCTCTGCCATGGGCGTAGCCCAATCGCTGTTTCTCAACGCCCGCGAAAGGGTGTACCGCCATCCGATCGCGATTGGCCTGGCCTTGGGCGCTGTCCTGGCGCTAGGCCCGCGCCGTGTGCGCCGGTTCACGGTGTGGGCCGCCCCGCTGGCTTGGCGCGGCTGGCGCATGGCAGAGCGCGCCAAGCGGTTCGCGCAACGTTCCCGGCTGTAATAGCCTGTTCATCATCTCGGCGTGGATGGGCAACAAGCAGTTTTTTGGGATGGGACGCAAGGCGCAGAGCGCCCAAATCCACTTGATTGACCGCCGCCCAGGGATTTTGAACAGGCTCTAACGCCCGCCTTGTTGCGCACACCAAGCCTGCGCTCCAGCTTCCAGCGGAATCCACATGCGGCGAAACCGCATATTTACAAACCAAAAGAAATAAAAATATCCGATTTTGGCGCGGCCATCTTGAATTTAATTTTCTTTTGATTTGCAAAGCATCCCGTTCAACGCCTTACTTGGGCTTGGTGTACTGCACGAAAATCTCGTTGGGCTTGATCATGCCCAACTCTTGCCGGGCGATTTCCTCCATTTTTTCGCGTCCCTCGCGCAAATCAGCGATGTCGTTGGCCAAGCGTTCATTGTCCTGGCGTACGAGTTCATTCGAGGCTTTTTGCACACGGATTTCCTCGCGCATCAGCCCCACGGTGGGGAAGCTGCCGCGCCCAGTCCATAACTGCCACTGCAACCAGCCCAGCAGGACCAGCAGCAGCAGCGTGGCGAAGTAACGCAATCGCACAAATGGCATCGGGCGAGGCAAATGGGGTATGGATCAGCGCGCTGGCCAGAGGCGCACTCAGCGCAGGTTGTAAAACGCGTCTTTGCCGGGATAGACGGCCACGTCGCCCAGGTCTTCCTCAATGCGCAGCAGTTGGTTGTACTTGGCCATGCGATCCGAGCGCGAGAGCGAGCCGGTCTTGATCTGCCCGGCGTTGGTGCCCACGGCGATGTCGGCTATTGTTGAGTCTTCCGTCTCGCCGCTGCGGTGGCTGATTACGGCCGTGTAGCGCGCGCGCTTGGCCATTTCGATGGCTTCGAACGTCTCCGACAGCGTGCCGATCTGGTTGATTTTGATGAGGATGGAGTTGGCGATGTTCTTCTCGATGCCCTCGCGCAGGATTTTCGGGTTGGTCACGAACAAATCGTCGCCCACCAGTTGCACCTTGCGGCCCAGGCGCTCGGTCAGCAGCTTCCAGCCGTCCCAATCGTTTTCGGCCATGCCGTCTTCGATGCTGACGATGGGGTATTTGTCGCACCATTGGGCCAGCCGGTCTGTCCACTGGGCAGCATCCAGGCGCAGACCGCCTTCGCCTTCGAGGGTGTAGATGCCCTCCTTAAAAAATTCGCTGGAAGCGCAGTCCAGCCCCAGGGCGATTTGCTCGCCGGGGCGATAACCTGCCGCTTCAATGGCTTGCAGGATCAGGCCGATGGCCGCTTCGTGGTTTTCCACGCTGGGGGCAAAGCCGCCCTCATCGCCCACGGCGGTGCTCATGCCCTTGTCGTGGATGATTTTCTTGAGCGCGTGGAACACTTCCGCACCCCAGCGCAGCGCCTCGCGAAAGCTCTGCGCGCCGCTGGGGATGATCATGAACTCCTGCAAGTCCAGGCTGTTGTTGGCATGCGCGCCGCCGTTGATGACGTTCATCATGGGCACGGGCAGGGTCACGCCGCCCATGCCGCCAAAGTAGCGGTACAGCGGCAGGCCCGACTCCTCGGCAGCAGCGCGCGCCACAGCCATGGAGACGGCCAGCAGCGCGTTGGCGCCCAGGCGGGATTTGTTGTCCGTGCCGTCCAGATCGATCAGGGTGCGATCCAGGAAGGACTGCTCGGCGGCGTCCAGCCCCAGCACGGCTTCGGAAATTTCGGTGTTGATGTGGTTGACGGCCTTGAGCACGCCTTTGCCCAAATAGCGGCTTTTGTCGCCATCGCGCAGCTCAATGGCTTCGCGCGCGCCAGTGGAAGCGCCCGATGGCACGGCCGCACGGCCCATGACGCCGCTCTCCAGCAGCACATCACATTCGACGGTGGGGTTGCCGCGGCTGTCGAGCACTTCACGGCCGACGATATCTACGATTGCGCTCATGATGTTCCTTCACTTGAAGCTTGAATCGGATGGGGAATGGGGAAAAGGGAGTAGGCAAAGGCGCGACGCCGTTGCGGTGCAAGGCGGCAGCGAAAAGCCGCCACAGCAAGCCGGGCCTCAAAGTGCTTGAGGGGCCTTGCCTTGTTTGTTACAGGCCCTCAACGCAGACCACATTGAAAACGCCCGCGCCCTCGCGAATTTCACGCGCCTTGCGATACTGTGGTGAATCATAGAACAGCCGCGCCGCTGCATAGTCGGGAAAGCGGATGACTACCGTGCGCGCAAACGCCTGCCCTTCGAGCACCTGCTGCTGGCCTCCGCGCACCAGAAACTCGGCGCCGTGGGCCTGCACAGCAGCGGCGCTCCACTGGCGGTATTCGGCCATTTTTTCCGCGTCGGTGGTGTCGATATTGGCGACGATGTAGCCGTAAGGCATGGATGCTTCCTTTTCTTCCGTAGGCAAAAGTTGCCTTGTTGCAATCACGCCGCTGCCAGTTGCAGGGCGCGCTGTAAATCCTCCCACGCGCCACGCTTGGCATGTGCAGCGCGCAGCAAATAGGCTGGACTGTACGTCACCACCACGGGCACCGCAGGCGCATGGGCCATGCGGTGCTCCGTGCGGCGCAGCACGCCCAACGGGCGCTCATCGCCCAGCACCGCCTGGGCCGCATCGCGCCCCAAGGCAATCAGCACCCGGGGCTGGCACTGGCCGAGCAACGCCTCAATGGGCGTGGCCTGCTCCCCTTGAGCGAGGCGGCGCGCCTGACTCCACCAGACCGCCGGGCTTTGTGCCAGGCCCATGGCATGCAGCATGTTGTGCAAGAGGCGCCGGGCCGTTTCCTGCTCTTGCCCCAGGGCGCGGAGATCGTCCACCACCAGCAGATAAGAGGGTGACGAGGCGGCTGGCGCTGCCGCAAGCGCATCGGGGCGCAGCCACGGGCTGGCGGCCAGCAGGCCCAGCGGCGCCAAAGCGGGCACAACGGCCGGTGCCGGTGCGCTGGCGCGCTGGCGAGCAGCGGGCGACGAGGCTGGCGCATGCGCCGCACGCGCGCTGGGCGCTGGCGGCAAGGGCTTGGCGGGCGAAGGCCGCGCCTGGGCGCGCTCCGAAGCCTGGGGTTGCATCGGCGGCGGCGCTTGCCTGGCCACTGCGGGCGAGGCCACCGCGGCCTGCACGGTGGCTGGCTTGGCCTCAGGCGCTGCCGCAAGCCCTGCAACGGCCGCAGGCGGCTTCACCCACCACGCATCCGCCCCCATCGCCTTCAGCATGGCGAGTCTGCGGCTATCCAGGGACAAGGCAAGCATGGGACGAAAGACGAAAGGCGCAAGGCTGGCGAAGGGCAAGAAAGGCCGCCGATTGTAGAGACATTGCCTTGAGGGCCATGCAGCCAGGGCGTTTGATGACGCTCATCGAGAAACAGGCCCTGTGCCACACTGCCGCCTTTACTCAAACAGGAGCGCGCCATGCCTCTGGCCTTTTACACCCACCCCATGTCCCGCGGGCGCGTCGTGCGCTGGATGCTGGAAGAAACCGGCCTGCCTTACGACACCGTGCTGCTGGAATACGGCAGCAGCATGAAAGCGCCCGAATACCGCGCCATCAACCCCATGGGCAAGGTGCCCGCCATCCGGCACGGCGACACCGTCATCACCGAAGTGGCGGCGATTTGCCTGTATCTGGCCGACCTCGTACCCGAGAAAAAACTCGCCCCGCCCGTGGGCGCGCCTGAGCGCGGCAGCTATTACCGCTGGATTAGCTTCATGGCGCCGCTGGAGCAGCTCATCAGCGCCAAAATGACCGGCGCCTTGCCCAAGCCGGAAAACGCCGGTTTCGGCACCGAGCAGGATGTGCTCGACACCCTGCAAGCCGCCCTCAAAGACCGAACCCATCTGGCCGGTGATACCTTCACCGCAGCCGACCTGCTGGTATCCGCCTACGTGGGCTGGTATCTGCAATTCCAACTGCTGGAGTCGCGCCCGGCCTTCCTCGCCTTTGTAGAAGCGCACAGCCAGCGCCCCGCCCGCCTGCGCGCCGATGCCATTGACGATGCCCTGCTGGCCGGGCAGAAATGATCGAACCGCGCACGTCCAGCCCCATCGAAATCCGCCCCAAGCCCCGACGGCCAAACGCCGGGGCAAGTGCGCTTTGACGGCGACACGGTGCGGCTGCACGCGGGCGTTAGAACCTGTTCAAGATCTCGGCGCGAGTGGGCAAGAAGCGGTTTGGGATGGGCTGCAAGGCGCAAAACACAGCCATAGCGCCCGCTATGGCGAGGCTTTGCGGGCGCAGCAGACCGCCCAAATCCGCTCTCTTGACCGCCGTGCAGAGATTTTGAGCAGGTTCTTAATCAATCCGCAAATCGTGCAGGCCGAAAGCCCCTGCGCGGCGGTCGGCGAAAAAGCGTTCCAGCGTGCGCTGGGTGGTCTGGAAGGCCAGCTCGGCCCAGGGGATGTCGGCCTCGGCGTACAGGCGCGCTTGCTGGGTTTCGGGGCCGGGGGCGAATTCGGGGCTGCGCATGGCGGCGCGGTAGAACAGGTGCACCTGGCCTACGCGCGGCACGCTGATGATGGAGAACAGCGGCCCCATGTCCACGTGGATACCGGCCTCCTCCCAGGTTTCGCGCGCGGCGCCTTCGGCGGTGGTTTCGTCCAGCTCCATGAAGCCTGCGGGCAGCGTCCACTTGCCCATGCGCGGCTCGATGTTGCGCTTGCACAGCAGCACTTTGTCTTCCCACACGGGGATGGTGCCCACGACGTTGAGCGGGTTGAGGTAGTGCACAAGGTGGCAGGCGGGGCAGATGGCGCGCACGCGGGTATCGCCGTCGTCGGGCACGCGTTGCTCGACGGCATGGCCGCAGCGGCGGCAGTGGTGGATGAGGTGGCGCGATTGCATGGCAGAGGCGGGACTGGCAAAGGGGAATACAAGGATTTTTCTATATCAATAGGAAATAAAAACACCCTATTTCGGCAATTCTATACTCAAATCAAATTTACTTTGATTTGACATTTTAGGCGAAGTGATCGAACGAGGCCGACGTGAGCGCCATGGGCGCATCGGCTTCGTCCAGCACCGTCAGGCCCGGCGTTGCGGTGATGTGGCCAATGGGGTGGATGGGCAGGTCGCCGCCCCGGCCATCGGCGCCTTGGCCGAGCGCCAGCACTTGCGCATGCCGCTCGGGCGGAGCGGTGAACAGCAGCTCGTAATCGTCCCCCCCCGCCAGGGCAAAGGCCACGCGCCGGGCGGTGCTCCAGCCCGCCAGCGCGGGGACGCGCCACAGCTTGGGGGCGGTGGCCAGCAGGGCCGGGCCGCTGAGGCGCGCACCCACGCCGCTGGCGCGCAGGATATGGCCCAGGTCGCCTTGCAGGCCGTCGCTCAAATCAATCGCGCTGCTGGCCACGCCCCGCAGGCGCTGACCCAGCACCAGGCGCGGGGCGGGGGCTTCGAGGCGCTCGAGCAGGCGGGCCTTGCATGCGGCAACTGGTTCGGCAGCCGATGCGGTGATCGACGCCTTGATTGCTGCGGCGGGCGCTTCCGCTTCGTCCCAGGGCGGCGTGTTTTGCAGCACATGCAGCCCGGCGCGGGCCTCGCCAATGGCGCCGGTGACGTACACCCGATCCCCCGGTCGCGCGCCGCTGCGCAGCAGCGCCTGGCCTTGCGGCACTTGGCCAAACACGGTGATGTGCAAGGCCAGCGGGCCGCGGGTGGTGTCGCCGCCCACCAGCGGGCAGGCGCTGGCGCGCGCCAGTTGCTGCATGCCCTGGGCGAAGGCGCTCAGCCAGCTTTCGTCGATGGCAGGCAGGCTGAGCCCCAGCGTAAAGCCCAATGGCGCAGCGCCGCAGGCGGCCAGATCGCTCAAATTGACGGCCAGGGCCTTGTGCCCCAGGCGGGCCGGATCGGCGCCGGGCACAAAATGACGCCCTTCGTTCAAGGTATCGCAGGAGATGGCCAATTGCATGCCCGCCGCCGGTTGCAGCAAGGCGCAGTCATCGCCCACGCCCTGCACCACAGCGCGGCTGCGCATCTGCCAGTCAGGGCCGCTGAAGTAGCGGCGGATCAGGTCAAACTCGCCCATAGACAATACATGTGGCAATACGTGGGCAGCGCGTGCGGCATGGGGCCGGCCCTGCGGCATCAGTGCAGCACGCGCGGGCCGGGCGGCAACGACAGCTCGCGGGCCAGGGCGGCGTCCGGGCGCTCGCGCGCGTAGGCGTCCAGCGTGAACTCGGCAATAGGGGATTCGAAAACCTGGCCTTCTTCCGTCACGCACAGGTAATGACCGCGCATGGCGCCCGTAGGCGTGCGCAATTGACAGGCGCTGGTGTACTCAAACGTCTCGCCCGGCTTGAGCAAGGGCTGCGCGCCCACAACGCCCAGGCCGCGCACCTGCTCAGTCTGTCCATCGCCGTGGCGAATCCACCAATGGCGGGCGATGACTTGTCCGGCCTGCGGGCCGGAGTTGGTGATGCGAATGGTGTAGGCAAAGCGGTACAGCCCCTGCGCAGGGCGGGATTGCTCGGGCAGATACTGCGTGCGCACGTCAACGTGAAAGGGGATGCTGCTGGCCATGGGCGTGATGGTAGAGCGTTTTGGACAGGCGACTGCCCACTGGCCCCGATGCCCACCGACCTTTGCACGGGCACAGATGGCGCAAGGCTTCGCCCCAGAAAAATCATTTGCGGGCCGAAATCACGATGCCCGCCACGATCAGCGCGAACGCCAATGCGTGGTAGGCCTGCGGCGTTTCGCCCAGCAAAGCGGCCGAAAGAATGGCTGCAAACAGGGGCGTGAGGTTGGAAAAAAACGCCGCCACCGTTGGCCCTGCGCGCTGCACGCCCAGGCCCCAGCAACGATAGGCGATCAGCGACGGCCCCACCGCCAGATACACCAAGCCCAGCAGCAACGGCCAGCCCCAAACGATATGCGGCTGCCCCACCTGCCACTCCACAGTGGTGGACAGGCCCGACCACACCAGCCCGCACAGGATTTGCGCCAACAAAAAAGCGGCCCAGTCGCCACGCAGCTCGGCGGGCAGTTGCGCGCGCATCAGCAACCAGCTATAGCCTGCCCAGCACACAGCGGCGGCGAGCATCAGCACATCGCCAGGCACCAGATGCAGCGCCGCCAGCCGCTGCCATTGCCCGCCGGAGAGCACCACCAGCACGCCAGAGATGGAGCACAGCGCCGCCACGCCCTGGCGCAGCCCGGGACGCTCGCCAAAAAACAGCGCGCCTACCAGCATCATCCAAAGCGGCATGCTCGCCGCCACCAGCGTGACGTTCAGCGGCGTGGAGGTTTTCAGCGCCATGTACTGAAAAGCGTTGTAGCAGCCCACGCCCAGCAAGCCCATGAGCGCCAATGGCTTGAGCGAACCCGCCAACTGGGCGCGCATCCCCCACAAGCGCCAGCCCAGCGGCAGCAGCAACACGACCGCCAGCGCCCAGCGCAGCAAGTTCAGCGTCAGCGGCGGCGCCAGTGGCGCCAGGATGCGGCCCACCACCGCATTGCCCGCCCACAGCAGGGTTGGCAAGGTCAGCAAAAACGCTGTGACAGGCGAGAGAGTGGTACGCATAACAAGCAATGAAGGCAGAAAAAAAGCGCGGGGCCGCGAGTGTAGAGCGTCCGGCGCACAGGCCGCCTTCGCAAAATCCCCAGCCCAGCAACCGGCCTGACCGAACCACGGCACAATGGGGCGCTTTGCGCCGCGCCGAAAAGCGGCCTTTTTCTCCTCCCCGCTTTTTACGCAAACGCCATGAGCAACGCCCAGGAATCCATCATCGAATACCCGCTGGAATTCCCCATCAAGGTGATGGGCCTCAAATCCGACGAGTTCGTCGAAGCCGTCAAAACCATTGCCGCCCGCCACGATGCGGGCTTTGACCCGGCCACGGTCGAGCTGCGCGAGAGCCGCGAGGGCAAGTATTTGAGCGTCACCATCACCATCACCGCCACCAGCCGCGAGCACCTGGATGGCATCTACCAGGAATTGACGGCGCACCCGCTCGTCAAGATGGTGTTTTGAAGGCAGCCAGCCTGCACAAGCTGCCCGAACGCCCTGCCGCATCTGCCCCGCCTACCATGCACATCCGCCACCTGGGGCTGGTTGACTACCCCTCGACCGCCGCCGCCATGCAAGCCTGGACCGAGGCGCGCAGCGCGCACACCGGCGATGAGCTATGGCTGTGCCAGCACCTTGGCGTCTATACGCTGGGCACGGCAGGCGATGCGCGCCACGTGCTGGCGGCGGGGGACATCCCCATCGTCCGCACCACGCGCGGCGGGCAAGTCACCTACCACGGCCCCGGCCAGGTGGTGGCCTACCCCTTGCTGGATTTGCGCCGCCGCGGCCTGCTGATCCGCGATTACGTCCACCGGCTGGAAGAAGCGGCCATTGCCACGCTGCGCGCTTTTGGCCTGCACGGCCAGCGCGTGGCGGGCGCACCCGGCGTGTACGTGCCCTGGCCCGGCCCGGATGCAGCACACCGCAGCGACGCGGCAAACCCCGATGGCGCGGCGCATGGCCCCGCCGCTTTGGCCCCGGACGCTCCCGCCCCCGGTTTTGCGGGCCTGGCCAAAATCGCCGCGCTGGGCATCAAAGTCAGCCGGGGGTGCAGCTACCACGGCCTGGCGCTGAACGTGGCGATGGACTTGCAGCCCTACCGCCAGATCAACCCCTGCGGCTACGCGCACCTGGCCACGTGCGACATGCGCTCGCTGGGCGTGAGCGCCGATTGGGAGACCGTGGCCGCCTGCCTGGCCGAGCAATTGCAGGCGCAATTGGCGGCGTAGCTGGGCGGCGTGAATGGGTGGCGTAGTTGGGCGGCAATTTTATAAATCAAAAGTAAAATTCAAACAATACGAATCAAGCCGAAACAAGGCAATTATTTTTCCTATTGATTTGTAAAATTGCGCGATGGCAGCTTGCCGTCCGGCCCAAAATCCCGAACACCCGGGCGGACCGCAGAGGGCGCGGCTGTAGTTCGCTGACGCAGCGCCGACCCACGGGGCAGCGCGCTTGGGCGTGCCCAGCGACTGGCAGGGTCTCCCGATGCCTGCCCGCGCCGCCGCCGATGCGCGGCCGCAAGCCGGGCACGTCCAGCAGGCCGAAGCGACGACGGCCTGACGATCAGGGGATGGGCTGGCCCGTGTGTGCCGCGCAGCGCGTGCGCAACGTTGGCCCCTCCTGCAAGATGCCGGGGCTGCCGCATAGCTCGCAGACGTGGGCGGATAGGGCCTCGGCCATGTCGATCAGTCCCTCCGCGTAGGTATTGCCGCCCGCGTAGTTCACGGACAACTCGCCCCATTTCTCTTTCGCCTGCGTGATCCTAGAGCGTGTTATGCACTTTGCGCCCCCCGCGAGAGCGCCCCGGCGTGTGCAGTGCAAGGCGCTGACCCCGCCGCA
>JAUMYU010000091.1 GCA_030528485.1 Comamonadaceae bacterium | reverse complement strand
ACGGTCTTACCGGGCCTCCTCCGGCATCTCGCGGCGCTGCTGTTGCAAAGCCGCGTCCAGCGCCTGCTGGTATTGCTGCTGAATGTGCTGGCTTTGGTCGCGCACCGTTGCCGAAGATGGCGCATCAACCGGCGCATTCCCCTGCGCAGATGCCGCCACCGCAGGCAGCGCAGCGCGCCCGGCGCCGAGCTGCTTTTTCGCCAACACGCCCACAATGGCCAAAGCCAACACCAATCCGATCAATCCGAGAAAACGCATCATTTGCTCCTGCTCAATTTGCAAGCACAACGGCCATCACCCAGCCGCTTTGCCTGCCACCTTTCCGACGATTGCTTCACCCTCACGTGGCTGCACCGACTGCTGCGGCCAGCCCATTGGCACATCGCGCAGGTGCAGATCCATCTGCGGGAAGGCGATTTCGATGCGCGCCTCGCTCAGCAGTTGGGTGATGCGCTGGTTCAGGTCATTGCGCACCCGCACACGATCGCCGATGGTGGCCACGTACACGCGCAATTCAAAGTCCAGCGTGCTGTTGCCCAGCTCCATGAACCAGGCATTGGGCGCAGGTTCTTTGAGCACATAGGGGTGCTCGCTGGCTGCGCGCAGCAACAGGTTGCGCACCTGCTCGGGGTCGCTGCCATAGGCCACGCCCACGTTCAGGGTCTGGCGCGTGACGTTATCGCTCAGCGTCCAGTTGGTGACTTGCCCCGTGATGAAGGTTTTGTTGGGGATGACGATTTCCTTGTTGTCGTAATCCAGCACGGTGGTGGCGCGCGTACGGATGCGCGTGACGTTGCCCGTGAGGCTGCCGATGGTGATGGTGTCGCCCACGCGGAAAGGCCGTTCCACCAGCAGGATGAGGCCCGAAACGAAATTGGCAAAAATCTCTTGCAGGCCAAAGCCCAGGCCCACGGTCAAGGCAGCGGCCATCCACTGCAACTGGCTCCAGCGCAGCCCAAACAGGCTGAAGGCCAGCAGCGCCCCCACGATCGTGATGGCGTAGCGCGCCAGCATGGTGATGGTGTAGCGCATGGCCGAGCTGATGCGGCGCGAAGCGCCAAAAGCCAAAGCGAGCAGGCCCGGCAAATTGCGCACCAGGCTGAAAGTGAGCAGCAGAATCACCCCGCCCAGCAGCACGTCCATGAGGCTCACGGCAATCGGCTCGGGCTTGCCACTGGCGCCCGTGGTGGTGGTGTGCCACAGTTGCACCTCGTTCAAACGCAGCAGGGCGGGCAATACGTCCGACCAGGCCCACAGCAGGCCCAGCACCCACAGCACCGCGCGCAGCAGGCGCAGCAGGCGGCGCGATTGCTCGCTCACGGCCACCAGCGCCATTTCGCTTTCGGCATCAGGCGGCACTTCGCCCGCCTCCAGATTGACCACGGTACTGCCTTCGCCGCCGCTGCCGTTTTGCTGTTCGCGCAGGCGCTTGAGCGTCAGGCGGCGCTCGCCCAGCAGCAGCCAGCGGTGCAGCAGGCCGTCGATCACGATCACGAACAGCGTCACCGTCATGCTGTCGAGCAGGGCATCCAGCACGATGATGCCGGTCATGATGTAGCCGGCGGCCACCATCAGCGCCGCGCCCACGAAGGCGCTGGGCAGCAGCCAGCCCAGCACCTGCATCAGCCCGGGGTTGGCGCCCGGCGCCCACTGCGGCAGGCGGCGCAGCAGAGGGCGCGACAGCACGGCCAGCCCCAGGGCCATGAGCATCATGGTCAAACGCCCGATCGTGCCGATGGCGATTTCGATATTGGGCAACAAGGCCAGCAAAGACATGAAAAACGCCGCAGGCAGGATGAGCGTGATGACGATCATCCGCACACGGCTCAGGGCGCGCAGCACGGCGGGCGACCAGCCCAGGTGCACCGGCCCCAGGCCGTCGGGCCGCACCACTGCGCCCAGCAGGCCGGTAAACAGCAGGGGCACGCCCATTTGATCGATGACGCGGCCCAGCTCTTCAATCTGCCCGGCCTGGCGCGCCCCGATGGTTTGCAAAGCACCCCCCAGCCCCCAGGCCACCACGGCGCTGGGCAAGGCCATCAGCAGGCTCCAGCCCAGGGCCTGCAAGGTGTAGACGAAACTGTCTTGCGCCACATTGCGCATGCGCTGGGCAATGGCCTGCAGGCGCTGCGGTGCGCGCAGGCGCAAGCCCAACAGGCCCAGCAGCAACAGCCCTTGCACCAGGTACATGAACGGCCTGGCCTTGATGTGCCGCGGCAAGGCGCGCATGGCCGCCCAAAGCGTGGCGGGCAACGAGGCCAGCTCGCCGGCCTGCATGCGCCAGGCGCTCAGCCACTTGGCCCCCAGGGGCTGGTGGCTGGGCATCCACAGCAGGTGCTGATCAAGCAGCAGGCGCAGCTCGTCTCCCTGCGCCAGCAGGGCCTGCAAGACTTCGTCCGTTTGCTCCAGCACGGTGATGCGGCGGCGCAGCAAAGGTTCCAACTGGTCGTTCAAATCGGCCTGCGTGGCCTGCAAGGTTTTGAGGCGCTCGGCATCGTCCGCCGCCAGCTTGGCTGACGCAGCAGCACCAGCGGCTGATGCGTTGGAAGCGGCCACAGCCGCGGCAGGCGCTGCAGACGCGGCCGATGTTGTGCCCGCCGTTGCAGGCCAGGCCGCAGAAGCAGCGCCAACGCCTGCAGCCAGCTCCGCTGCGGCACCCGGCGCACTGGCAGCCACCGCCTGCAAGCGGCTGCGCGTGAGGGCATAGCGCTCTTCCGTGCTGCTGTACAGGCGCAGGCGCAATTCGGTCAGGCGCTTTTGCGCGTCATCGCGCTGAATGCGCAGCTCCAGCAGCGAAGACATGCCCTGCCGCTGTTGCCACAACCAGGGGCCAATGGCCGCGCCATCACCGCCTAAGCGCAGGCGCGCCTGGGTATCGCGCAGCACGGCGGCGATTTGCGCACGCTGGCGCTCGTAATCGGCCAGGGTGCGCCGCTCTTGCGCCAATTGCGCAGTGCCTTCGAGCAATTGCTGCGCCAGGCTGGCGTTGTGCTGCGCCAGCTCGACCACATCGGCGGGCATACCCGTTGCAGCCATCAACTCGGCCTGCTGGGCCAACTGCCGGGCCTGCTGCTGCACACGCTGCTGGCTTTCCCGGGTGATTCGCTGGGTCAGCCACTCCACACGCAGCGTGCGCAGGGCCTGGTCTTGCTGCAAGGTTTGCAGTTGCACCTCCAACTGGCGCTGGCGCTGCTCGGCCGTGCCCTGCTCTGCCTCGTACACGGCCAGTTCAAGCAAGGCGCGGCGCCGCTCGGCCTGGCGCTGCACCCGGCGGGCCGCCAGCAAAGCAGCTGGCTCGTCGGCCTGCGTGGGGGGCTCGCCCGCACTGGCCTCAGCCCGGCGGCGCACGGCATCCAGTTGCGCAGGCATTTGGCTGGGGCGCGAAATCAGCTCAGTCAAATCGCTGGTCACCGCCTCGATCCGCGCCTTGAGCGCCGCACTGGCATTGCGCTCTTCGCTCAACAAATGCTCCAGCGCATCAGCGCCCAGATTGGGGGGCAAGCGCCCCACCCACTGCGCCAACTGGGCTTGTTGCTCGGCCAGGCTCAGGGCGGCAGGTATTTCGGGCAGCGGCGCTTGCGCCTGCTGGCGCAAAGCCGTCAGCTTTTCGGCAAGCGGCTCGGCCTCTGCTTCCAAGGCCTGTGCAGCCTCAAGCTGCGCCTGCGCGGCCTTGAGCTGTTCCTGCGTCAGCCCGGCCTCGTCCAGCGCGCTGCGCGCCGCCGCAATGGCTGGCCCCTGCGCAGGCGGCACATCAACGGCAGCCTGGGCCAGGCCCACAGCCAGCCACAGCAAGCCCATTCCGATCAAACGAAACACACGCACACCACTCTCCCAAACCGTCAACCATGAATCTTCCGGCCTGGCCGCGCCAAACATTTGGCACCCGACCGCCAGCTTTGTTTATAGGGCGCATGAAAAGAGGCGTGGGCAAGGGCTTGTCGTATGGCCAAGCCCTTTTGCAGAAAGCAGGCTTGATGCATCAAGCGCCACATGACTCGCTTGACCCTCTTGCAAGCCCACGCGCCCGCGCCACCCTATTGCCGTTTTATTGCCCCTCTATTGCGGCACCTTTTGAAAGCACCCGCAGGATCTGACGAAAACCCAAAACCGCACAGCATACCGAAAGAAAGCCTTGCCGCACTCTGCCCCTGTTCTGAATGGCCGGGTATGGCTTGATCGCCCCAAAAGAAAACGGTTTGCCGCGCGCCATCGCCCCATCAACAAGTGCTCAGCACCGCCCCCACAGCCACACCCGGCGCAGCTATCATCCGCCCCATCAATCGCTGCCCCAGCCCCACGCTGCAACACCTGCTTTGCCCCACTCAACCCATGCCCACACCGCCCCCAGTTCAGGCCCCTTCCCAGGCGGCTTTGTTTGACGAAGCCAGCAGCACCGAAGCGGCATCTGCCTCAAACAACACGGCCAACCAGGCAATACATGCAGGGAATGCAGCCAGGCATCCAGCCCAAGACAGGCCGCCATCCTCTTCACCCCCGGCATCTGCAACCCAGCCGCCACACACGCCCACCGCAAGAACAACGCGCGCCCGGCGCGGCGCCGTGCTGCCTGCCCCGCCTGATGCCGCCTTGCTGGAACTGGCCGCGCGCCTGCCGCCCCAGCTGCGCATGGGCACCTCGTCCTGGCATTTTCCCGGCTGGGCCGGGCTGGTATGGGGCAGCGACTATGCCGAAAGCACCCTTTCCAAAGCCGGGCTGGCCGCCTACGCCGCCCACCCGCTGCTGCGCAGCGTCAGCCTGGATCGTGTCTTTTACCGCCCCTTGAGCGCCCAGCAATACGCGCACTACGCCGCGCAAGTGCCC
>JAUMYU010000090.1 GCA_030528485.1 Comamonadaceae bacterium | reverse complement strand
CGATGTCCACCTCGCGCACTTCCAACTGGCCTTGCAGGTACAGCGGCGCGGGCTGTGCGGCGCGCCAAAAGCCCCAGGCGACAAAGGCCAGCACGGCCAGAGCGACGCTGGCGCTCAACAGGCCACGCAACAGGGAGCGGGGGGCGGCTGGGGCGGGGGCGGAAACGGTCATGGGGCAAAGAAGCGATCAGGGGGCATGCGGGCCGGGACAGCTCAAGACAGCTCAAGGCGTATCGGGCAGGATCTGGATATCGGCCTGCTGCTGGTAGCGCGGAAACTGCTCGCCCTGGCCGCTGCTCTCCAGCAGCGCCGCCAGGGCCTTGACGTATTGGTTGGCGCTTTGGGCGCGCTCGGTCTGCACCTTGGCCAGTTGCAATTGCGCGTCCATCAAGTCCAGCGCGGTGCTGGCGCCCGCGCGCAGCCCGGCCTGGCGCAGGCGCAGCAGCTCCTGGGCCAGTTGCTGCTGGTCTTGCTGCGCCAGATAGCGCGTGCGCGCGTGCTCGGCATCCAGCCAGTGCTTTTCCACCAGCAGGGCGATGTCCTGCAACGCCTGGCGCTGGCTGTGCTCGGCCTCGCTCACCTTTTCCAGCGCCGAGCGGGAGAGGCTGTCACGATCCAGGCTGTCCCACAACGTCCAACGCACCGCCACGCCAGCCACCCAATTGGGTTTGCCTGCCGCCAGCTCATGGCTGCCAAAGGCCAGCACCGTGGGCTTGCGCTGCGCTTGCTGCGCCGCGTGCAAGGCTTGCGCCTGTTGGCGCTTGGCCTGGATTTTCTCCAGCCCCGGGTGATGGCGCTGCGCCGCATCAATGAAATGCGCCAGCGGGGGCAACGGTTGGGAGTGGAGAAACAACGGCGTCGTCAGCGTCAATGCCTGCGTCGCGCCGATCGTGCGCTGCAAGGCCACCTGGGCCAGTTGCTCTGCATCGCGCGCTTGCGCCGCTTGCTGCTGCGCCTCTGCCAAAGCAGACCGCGCCTGCAAACGCTCCACATGCGCCACAACCCCCGCCTCTTGCATCTTCTGGGCCGCCTCATCGTGCTTTTGCATGGCCTGCACCGCCTGCGCTCGCAAAGCCGCCGCACGCGCCGCCAGTTGCGCATCGAAATATCGCTCCACCACTTGCCGCTGCAAGGCGGCATGGGCCAGCGCCGCATCGGCCACGGCCTCCTGCTCAGAAGCCTCCAGCCCATCACGCACGGCTTGCGCAAGGCCACCTGTGTAGAGCGGCCAAACGCCCGAGACACTGACTGTGGCGCGCTCCTCGCGGCGACGCAGTGCGTAGGTCTCAGGCAGGATCGGCAATGCTGGCCCCATGCCTTGCTGCAAGGGCGCGGGCATTTGCTGCAAGGCGCCGCCAAGTGCATGACGCATAGGCCCAAGGCCAACATCCGCATGCACCGAATAGGCATAACCGGCCGCCCCTAGCGCCAGCGAAGGCCCGCCCAAGCCACGCATCCCTTCACTGCGCAGGCGCGCGCCCTCCACATGGGCGCGGCTGGCTGCCAATTGCTGTGAATGGCGCAGCGCCTGTGCGTGGGCTTGCAGCAAGTCCAAAGGCTGGCCTGCCGGCTGGCCCAGCGCCACCGTAGCCCAGAGCAGCATGGAGAGAAAGAAAACGCGGCGCATCATTTCCACGGCATCCATACAGACGGTCTTAAAAGCCATCAAAACGGGCGGCGATGATACCGCCGCAGCTTTCTTTCGGGCATGATTGCCGGAAAGACTTTTCACGGATTTCCCCCGGCTTTTTTACCGCCCCTCATACACCTGCCCATGACTGAGCTAACCCTCACCTGCCCCGACGATTGGCATTTGCACCTGCGCGATGGCGATGCCCTCTTGACCACCGTCGCCCATGCCGCCGCACAATTTGGCCGCGCCATCGTCATGCCCAATCTGCGTCCGCCCGTCACCGATGCCGCCCAGGCCCTGGCCTACCGCCAGCGCATTCTGGATGCGCTGCAACAAGTAGCCCCCGATGCCGCGTTCGAGCCGCTGATGACGCTGTATCTGACCGACCGCACCACGCCCGAAACCATCCGCACGGCCAAAGCCGCTGGCGTGGCGGCCTGCAAGCTCTACCCCGCCGGCGCCACCACCAACAGCGATGCGGGCGTGACTGCGCTGCGCAACATCTACCCGGCGCTGGAGGCCATGCAGCAAGTGGACATGCCGCTGCTCGTGCATGGCGAAGTGACCGATCCCGAAGTGGATTTGTTCGACCGCGAAGCCGTATTCATCGAGCAGCAGCTCATCCCCCTGCGCCGCGACTTCCCCGAGCTGAAGATCGTCATGGAGCACATCACCACGCTGGAGGCCGCGCAATTCGTGGTGGAAGCCGACGACCGCCTGGCCGCCAGCATCACCGCCCATCACCTGCTCTACAACCGCAACGCCATCTTTCTGGGCGGCGTGCGCCCGCACTACTACTGCCTGCCCGTGCTCAAGCGCGAAATCCACCGCCAGGCGCTGCTGCAAGCGGCCACCTCCGGCCACCCGAGCTTCTTTCTGGGCACCGACAGCGCCCCCCATGCCGCGCCATTGAAAGAAGCCGCCGTGGGCTGCGCAGGCTGCTACACCGCCCCTGCCGCGATTGAGCTGTATGCCGAAGCCTTCGAGCAAGTGGGCGCGCTGGATCAGCTCGAAGGTTTTGCCGCTTTCCACGGCGCAGACTTCTACGGCCTGCCGCGCAACACCCGCACCATCACCTTGCGCAAGCAAAGCTGGCAAATGCCCGAGTCCTACCCCTACGGGCAAACGCAGCTCAAACCCCTGCGCGCAGGCGAGACCATGGCCTGGCGCGTGGCCTCCACGGCCAAAGACTAAGCTCTGCCTGTCCGCAGGACTTGCTCAAAGTCTCTCAGCAGCCGATCCCCGGATCTTTCGGCGCAGGCGCGGCCCCAAAGCGGGCCCACTCTGCCAACTGCGCCGCCTCAATGCGCTGCTGCAAACTTGCTTGCGACATCACCCCCACGCGGCTGCTCACCAAGCGGCCCTGGGCATCGAAAAACAAAGTCAGCGGCAAGCCCGTCTGGCCATAGTGGCGCGCCAGCTCGCCCTTGCCATCGAGCGCCACAGGGTCAAGCGCCAGGCGTTGGTTCTGCAAAAATCGGGCAATGGTTTGCGGCGCTTCGCCCTGGTTGACGAAGACGAATTGCACCTCTGGATACTGGCCCTGCGCCTGGGCCAGCGCGTGCAGCTCGCTGCGGCAATACGGGCACCACGTCGCCCAAAGATTCACCACCGCTGGCCTGCCGCGCAGGCACTGCAACTGCACCGGCGCACCCCGCATGGAAAGCGATGCGAACGCGGGCAACGCCTGCCCCCTTGGCGCATGCCACAGCAGCGCCGCCTGCCCGCCCAACCACAGCACGCTGGCAGCGGCCATCGCCCCCAGCGCCAGGCGCTGGCGCGTGCGGGCGGTGCGCATTGCCCAGGCTGCGTAAAACCACGCCGCCATCAACCCCGGCCAGGGCGCCCAGCCGCCATCGCGGATATCCAGCACGCTCCACGGGTGGGCCAGATACGCCTGGTGGTAATGCAACACAAAGCCCAGCCGCGCAGCCAGCGCCCCCACCAGCACTGCGCCTTGCACCACCCGCGCAAGCGCCTGGCGCTCGCCAGGGGCCTGTTGGCGTGCGCGCCAATGCACCCAGCCCAGCCCCACGGCCACGCAGAGGAGCAACGGCACAAACGGGGCTGGCAACAGCAGCGGGCCGACGGAGATGGTCAAAGGCATGAACAAGCAGGCGTGTGGCGAGAGGAGGCAGCGGCAGAAAGCCGTGACAGGGCGGCGGCGATCCTGCCATGAAAAAAGGCGGCTGGCGCCTTCCGCGCAAACCGCCCTGATCGCAAACCTGCGGTATTCCCGCTCTTTTATTACAAATCAATAGTAAAACAAAATTTATACCAATCATGCCGAAACAAGGCAATTTTGTTTCTTTTTGATTTAGAAAAATTCATTTTTTCTGATGCCGGGAAAACGCCTGGAGCTGCGCGCACGTCTTTGCCTTCTCCTCCTCGCTAAGGCCAGCGAAATCCCCCTTCGACTGCACATAGCCGCGCTGAAACTCCGCCTGGTACTCGGCCGGAGACATCCCGCTGTGCTGCATCGCCCGCTCTTGATTTTGCTGGAGCCTGGCCAAGGCGGCGCTGTCGCCGCACAACTCCGCCATGGCCTGCCTGCTGCCGCTAAAGCGCGCAATATCCTTGGGTTGCGCGCCAGCAGAAGCCAGGGCGCTGAAACAACAAAGGCCACACAACATCCGAGCAAGGCGCAGCATAAAAAGAATTCCTCAACAGCAAAGCAGCGCAATCCGCGCAAGAGTCTGACCAAAGCCGGCGAGTCTGACCAACCCTGGTGTGCACATTGTGGCTGGCCGTGCATTTTTTTGTAAAGACAGGGTTTTGCCCTGCGGCCAGGCGCTGGCGACCGCCCCCACATCACTGCACGGATGCCCTCCAAGCGCCTGGAGAGGCCCGCTCTGCCGCGAAAATACCCGCCCCCCTTGCCAACCCGCCGCTTTGCGCTTTTTCCCATGCCCTCTGCCCCGCGCCCCTTTCGCCTCGCCCCCCTGCTGCTGGCCGCCCTGGTGGGCACCATGGCCATGATGGCCTACGTCGCCATCATCGGCCCCGTCGTGCGCCAGTTGGGCATTTCCGAGATGGTGGCAGGCATTTCCATGTCCATCGGCGGCGTGTTTTGGATGCTGCTGGCGCGCACCTGGGGCCGCACCAGCGACAGGCTGGGCCGCAAACCCGTGCTGCTGATGGGGCTGGGCGTGTTCACCCTCACCTATGCCTCGCTGGCCGTGTTCGTTGATCTGGCCTTGCACCACACCCTGCCCGCCTTGCTGATTGCAGCCGTGCTGATTGGCGCGAGCATCGTCATCGGCGAGTTTTAT
>JAUMYU010000017.1 GCA_030528485.1 Comamonadaceae bacterium | reverse complement strand
CCAACCTGCGCCTGGTGATCTCGATCGCCAAGAAGTACACCAACCGCGGCCTGCAGTTTCTCGACTTGATCCAGGAAGGCAATATCGGCCTGATGAAGGCGGTGGACAAATTCGAGTTCCGCCGCGGCTTCAAGTTTTCGACCTATGCCACTTGGTGGATCCGCCAGGCCATCACGCGCTCCATCGCCGATCAGGCGCGCACCATCCGCATCCCGGTGCACATGATCGAGACCATCAACAAGATGAACCGCATCTCGCGCCAGCACTTGCAGGAATTCGGCTTCGAGCCCGATGCCAGCCTCTTGGCCGAGAAGATGGAAATGCCCGAGGACAAGATCCGCAAGATCATGAAGATCGCCAAGGAGCCGATCTCGATGGAAACCCCCATCGGCGACGACGACGACAGCCACCTGGGCGATTTCATCGAGGACACCAACAACACCGCACCCGTGGATGCGGCCATGCAGGCCGGCCTGCGCGATGTGGTCAAGGACATCCTCGACTCCCTCACCCCGCGCGAGGCCAAGGTGCTGCGCATGCGCTTTGGCATCGAGATGACCAGCGACCACACGCTGGAGGAAGTGGGCAAGCAGTTCGACGTCACGCGCGAGCGCATCCGCCAGATCGAGGCCAAGGCGCTGCGCAAGCTCAAGCACCCCAGCCGTTCGGACAAGTTGCGCAGCTTCCTGGATAACCAGTCGTAAGCGCGCGGGTGCAACAAGGCGGCAGCTTCAAGGCTTGCCGCCTTTTTATTTCAAATCAAAAGGATAAAAAACTGCCTTGTTTCGGCTTGATGGTATTGAGGTTGTTTTTCTTTTGATTGGAAATTTTAGCAATACCTCGCCTTTGCGCGAATCACCCCCCACCCATGCAAACCACCCCCGCCCCCTGGGGCATTCATGCGCGGCTGCTGGCGATGGCCGCCGTCTGGGGCGCGTCCTGGCCCTGGGCCAAGATCGTGACGCAGAGCATGCCGCCGCTGACGTCCTCGGCGCTGCGGTTTTTGCTCGCCAGCGCGCTGCTGTTTCTCTGGCTGCGCCACAGCGGGCGCGCGCACAGTTTGCGCGGCCTGCCCGCGCGCCAGTGGCTGTGGCTGCTGGCCGCCGGGGCCACGGGCGTGTGCATGTACGCCGTGTTCTTCATGCTCGGGCTGCAACGCATCCCCGCCAGCAAGGCGGTCGTGCTCATCACCCTCAATCCCGTGGCCACGCTGCTGCTGGCGGCCTGGCTGTTCAAGGAGCGGATCAACCTCTGGATTGGCCTGGGCATGGGCATGACGGTGGTGGGCGCCATTTGGGCCATTACCCAGGGCCATCCCATGCAGGCGCTGGCGGGCGGGCTGGGGTTGGGCGAGGGGCTGATCCTGGGCTGCGTGGCCAGTTGGGCCATTTACACCTTGATCGGCCGCAAGCTGCAAGGCATGGAGGCCCTGGCCACCGTCACCGTCACATCGCTGATCGGGGCGGTGTTGCTGCTCCTGTGCGCCTGGCTGATTGAAGGCCCGGGCGCGTGGTCGGCCATGTGGGCCGCCCCGGCGCGGGGCTGGGCCAGCCTGCTGGCGATTGTGGCGCTGGCCACCGTGCTGGCTTACGCTTGGTTTTTCGCTGGCGTCAAGGCGCTGGGGGCGGGCAATGCGGCGGCGTATATCTCGCTGGTGCCCATCTTCGGCATGGGCTTTTCCGCGCTGTGGCTGGGCGAGGCCCTGCATATCTCCCTGGCCGCCGGCGCGGCGCTGGCCGTGGCGGGCATGCTGGTCATGCACTTCGGCCGCATGGCCCCCGGCCTGCGCCAGCGCGCCGCCGCCAATCGCACAGAGGAGCAGTGCCGATGAAGGCCCAACCCGCTTACGCCATCACCCCCATGCACCTGAGCGACATCGCCCAGGCGCTGGCCGTGCAAGCCAGCGCCTACCCCGCCCATTTGCTGGAAGATGCGGCGTTTTTCCGCAACCGTTTGGCCCTCTCGCCCAGCACTTGCTGGGTGGCGCGGCCCGCCAGCGCGCCCGCCTTTGCACCCGCCAGCGCGTCCCTGCTGGGCTACCTCATCGCCTACCCCTGGGCGGATGGCCTGCCGCCCGCGCTCAACGCCCCTTTGCACACCTTGCCCAGCCCCGCGACCACCTGGTTTTTGCACGATTGCGCCGTGGCTGCCCACTGCCAAGGTTTGGGCGTGGGCCAGGCGCTGTACCGCACCGCTGCCGCGCACGCGCAGGCCGTGGGCTTGCGTCAGGCCGCCTTGGTGGCGCTGGAGAGCGCCGTGGGGTATTGGCAAAAACAAGGCTACGCCGAACCCGCGCGCAGCTTGCCCGGCATGGCGCACAAGCTCGGCGGCTATGGCGCGGGCGCGCGCTACCTCACGCGGGCGTTGGGGCCGTTGCGCGGGCATTGAGCGGCGCGCCTTGCTGCCCGCCCTGTTGCCCGTATCCGAACGCTCGATGATCTTTTGCCACCGCCATGCGCCAGACTCTCAAAAGCCCCGTTCATAGCGAAATCGTCATCAAGAAAAGCCGCTTCATTGGCTGTGTGCAGCCCGTCAGCGGCCGCAGCCAGGCGCAAAGCATCGTGGCCGAGCTGTGGCAGCAGCACCCGCAGGCGCGCCACGTGTGCTGGGCCTTGATGGCCGGGGGCGAGTCGGCGGCGGTGGACGATGGCGAGCCAGCGGGCACGGCCGGTCGCCCCATGCTGGAGGTGTTGCGCCATCAGCATCTGGAAGGCGTGCTGGCCACCGTGGTGCGCTATTTCGGCGGTGTGAAGCTGGGCGCGGGCGGGCTGGTGCGCGCCTACACCGACACCGTGGCCCAGGCCCTGTTGCACGCCGAAAAAATCGAACTGCAAGCGGTGGTGACGCTGGCTTTTGCCGTCGATTACGCGCAAGAAGGGCTGGTGCGCCGCCTGCTGGAGCAGCGCCAGGCCAGCCTGCTTGAAACCGCCCACGGCGCGCGGGTGCGCATGCAGGCCAGCGTGCGCGAAAGCGAAGCCGCCGCTTTGCAGCAAGCCATCAACGACGCCACGCAAGGCAGCGTGCAGTGGTTGGAGTTGTGACGCATTGCAGTTCAAAGGCAATGCGGCTGAAGGCTGGGCTTGCCGAAACAAGGGTGTTTTTTATCCTTTGAATGGTTAATTGTTGTTTTGTGAAATTCCATTTCAATGGAAACTCGATGCATTGAGTATCATGCCGAAATGGAGTGATTTTTTATCTTTTTGATCTGTAAAAAATCATCATGCGCAGGCGTCGGCCTACGCCCCATCCCCCTTGTGCGCCTGCTGCGCCGTGTACAGCATGGACTTGGCAATGCCGCGCAGGATGTGAATCTCCTGCGGCGTGGGCCGGGCGCGGTTGAACAACTGCTGCAAACGCGGCATCAGCTTTTTGGGCGCTTGCGGGTCCAGATAGCCAATGGCCTCCAGGCCCTGGCGCCAATGCGCCAGCATCGCTGCCACCGTGGCCGCATCGGCGGGCGTGTCCGCGCCAGTCAGCGCGTTTGCAACCCCGCCCGCATCGCCCTGGGGCGCATACGGCGCCAGGCCCAGCGCATCCAGGCACAGCCGCCATTCGTAGGCAATGACTTGCACGGCCGCTGCCAGGTTCAGCGAGCCAAACGCCGGATCGCTGGGGATTTGCAACGCCACATGGCAGCGGTACACATCCTCATTGCGCATGCCGTAGCGTTCGCTGCCAAACAAAAACGCCACCGAAGGCAGGCCCGCCTCGTCCGCCCTGGCCTGCGCCATCAACTGCGTGAAATGCGTGCGCGGCGTGCAAGTGGGCGGGCCAAAATCGCGCGCCACCATCGCCGTGGCGCACAGGTGCTGCACGCCATCGAGCGCATCCTCCAGCCGCGGCACCACGCGCGCCGCCGCCAGTACATCCGTGGCCCCGCTGGCGCGCTCGATCGCCTCGGGCATGCGCAACACATCGGGCCAGCGCGGCGCTACCAGCACCAAATCGTCAAAACCCATCGTGCGCATCGCGCGCGCTACTGCGCCCACATTGCCGGCATGGCTGGTTTGAATCAGGATGAAACGGGTTTTCATGCGAGAAAAGAAAAGGGGAGACAAAAAACTCAGGCCCAGGCGGGACAGCAAGCCGTTGCTTTCAAACGGCAACCTTGCAACAGAAAGCCGCGCAGGGGTGGCATTGGCACGCATAAACACCGGGGGCCGCCCGGCCAGCGCCGCGACTGACGCTATCATGCCCGCGCCTTGCGCCCAGCCTGCCCGGGAGCGCCTTTGCGCCGGCACCCCAAGCGCCGCCTTCGAACACGCATGCGGCGCTGACGATGGCGCGCAGGCCCGCCGGTTTTTCTTTCTCCATTGACCCCCTCGTCATTGCGGTTCATGAACAACGTCCTGCCCCCCATCCCCGCCAAACGCTACTTCACCATTGGCGAAGTCGCCGAGCTGTGCGACGTCAAGCCCCACGTCCTGCGCTATTGGGAACAAGAATTCACCCAGCTACGCCCCATGAAGCGACGTGGCAACCGCCGCTACTACCAGCACCACGAAGTGCTGATGATCCGCCGCATCCGCGAGCTGCTCTACGGCCAGGGCTTCACCATCAGCGGCGCGCGCTCGCGCCTGCAAGACTGGCACGCCGAGCCGCAGCCCGCCAGCGCCGAAGCCACGCCCCTTGCGCAGCCCGAGGAGGTTGCAGCGCAACCCGTCGCAGAGCTGGCCGATGAGGCTTCGCCGCAAGGCCGCACCGAGCCGCCGTCCATCGACTTTGCCGCCTTGCGCAGCGAATTGTTCAAAATTCGCGCCATTTTGGTTGGGGAGGCCATTTTGTAGGCTACAATGCGCAGCTTTCCGGCGTGTAGCGCAGCCAGGTAGCGCACTTGCATGGGGTGCAAGGGGTCGCGAGTTCGAATCCCGCCACGCCGACCAATCAAAAAACGGCTTGCCGATGAAAATCGGCAAGCCGTTTTTCTGTGCGTGGCTTTCAAAAGATGATGCCGAAAACCATATAAACGCCAATGCCTGCCATAAAGGCCCAATGCGTTTTGAGGCCGGATGCAGTTAATAATCCCGCAACTGCTGCGCCCAGCCATAATTCATGGTGATTTTCGAGGGCGTCCATATCTTTCAAGATATTGAACAAGATGACGGTCAGCAAAATAATGGAGGCATACTGGCCGGTGCGCATGATAAAACGCCGCCACGCTGCCGGAAGTTGATGGGTGTCGATCAATAGTGGCAGAAGGCGGCATAACAGGGAGACTGCCGCGCAGGCCGCAACATATACCCAGAATGAGTTAGCGCCGGTCATATAAATGCGTGATGGCTATGGCGCAAACCAGTGTGATCAGCAAATGGTTGGCGCTGAATAAAAATATCTGCCCCATGCAAAGTAGCAGAACGGCGGCTGCCGTATAAAGCATTTTTTTGTCGCGGCACATTTTCCCAATCTGCGCGCAAAGAAAAATGGCCAGTGCGGCCGAGGCGTGCTGGTTCAGAGCGTCACCCAATAAACTGCCAGAGATATAGCCCAGGAAGGTGCCCAACAAGGCTGCTGCGTAAAGTGAAAAGCAAACCGCATTGGCATAGGGGGCGGTGACTTTCTGCGTGCTTTGGCGCATGCTCATGCGCATATAAGCAGCATTGGCCATTACCATCAGGGCGGGAATAAACCGGCGGATCGGGCCTTGGAGATTTTCCTTGATGGCCAGGGTAAAGACGACGAATCTGAGATTGGCGCTTAAAGCAGACGCAATAATGCCAAGCCAGGTCAAGCCATCAAGCGGTGCGTTCAATAATGTGAGTTGCAACGGCTCCGACATCATGGAGGCTGTGAAGAAAATCGCCTCCAGCCCGCCAAGGTTTTTTTGCCGGGCCAGCGCGCCGATGACCAGAAACGTGAAAAAGACCGAAAACAGAAACGGGGCGGTGTCCCAAAAGGCGTCGCGGATTTCCGTTTTCGTGTTTTGCATGGGGCCAGCGTGTTTCAGGCGCGGCAAATGCGCAGGATTTCCTCGCCGTAGGCGGCGAGTTTTTTCTCGCCCACGCCAGAGATGGCGGCCAGTTCGTCCTCATTGCGCGGGCCAGCGGCGGCGATGGCGATGAGGGTGGCGTCGCTGAAGACGATGTAGGCGGGTAGTTCGTGCTGTTCGGCCACTTCGCGCCGCCAGGCTTTGAGGGCGTCAAAGCGCGCCCGGGCCAGCTCGCTCAGGGCGTTGAGGCGGCTGTCGCGGCTGGCGGTGGCGCCCGGCGCGCCCGCAGCGCCAGAGGCTGCGCGGCGCAGGCGGCCGCGGTTGGCGGCGGGTGGCAGCAATTGGCGCAGGTGCATGCGTTGGCCGCCGGTGAGCAGGGCTTTGGCCCCCGGCCCCAGGCGCAGGGTGTTGAAGGCTTGGGCGTCGGCAATGATGGCGTCGCGCGCGATGAGCTGGCGGATGACGGCGCCCCATTGGCGCTCGCTCAGTTCCTGCCCGATGCCGAAGGTGCTCAGGCGCTGGTGTGCGTATTGCTCCACTTTGGGCGTGGTTTTGCCGCGCAGGATGTCGATGAGGTGCCCGGCGCCGAAGTGGATGCCGCTCATTTGCTGCACGCGGTAGATGCAGCTCAGCAGCTTGCGCGCGGCCTCGGTGGCGTCCCAGGTGGCGGGCGGGTGCAGGCAGTTGTCGCAGTTGCCGCAGGGTTGGGAGGCTTCGTCGAAGTAGGCCAGCAGGTGCACGCGGCGGCATTCGGTGCTTTCGGCCATGGCCAGCAGGGCATCGAGCTTGCGGCGCATGACCTGGCGATAGGCCTCGCTGGCGGGGCTGGCGGGGTCGTCGATCATGCGGCGCTGGTTGACGACGTCGGCCAGGCCATAGGCCATCCAGGCGTCGGCTGGCTCGCCGTCGCGGCCGGCGCGGCCGGTTTCCTGGTAATAGCCTTCGATGTTCTTGGGCATGTCCAGATGGGCGACAAAGCGCACATCGGGCTTGTCGATGCCCATGCCGAAGGCGATGGTGGCGACCATGACCAGGCCGTCCTCGCGCAGGAAGCGGTCCTGGTGGCGCTGGCGTTGCGCGGGCGTCATGCCGGCGTGGTAGGGCAGGGCGTCGATGCCTTGCTCCAGCAGCCATTGGGCGGTGTCTTCGACTTTTTTGCGGCTTTGGCAATAGACGATGCCCGCGTCGCCCTCGTGCTGATCGAGGATGAAGCGCAGCAGTTGCTTGCGCGCGTCGGCTTTCTCCACCACCTGGTAGCAGATGTTGGGGCGGTCGAAGCTGCTGACGTAGTGGCGCGCGTTTTGCAGGTGTAGGCGCTCGACGATGTCGGCGCGGGTGAGGGCGTCGGCCGTGGCCGTTAGCGCCATGCGCGGCACGTGCGGATAACGTTCGTGCAGCACGCTGAGCTGGCGGTATTCGGGGCGGAAGTCGTGCCCCCATTGGCTGACGCAGTGGGCCTCGTCGATGGCGAACAGCGCCAGTTGGCCGCGCTGGGCCAGATCGTCGAGAAAGTCCAGAAAGTGCGGGGTGTGGATGCGCTCGGGCGCAGCGTACAGCAGCGTGCTCTGGCCGCGCCGCGCGCGCGCCAGGGCGGCCAGGCTTTGCTCGAAGTCCAGCCCCGAGTGCAGGCAATCGGCGGCCACGCCCGCTTCATGCAGCGCGCCGACCTGGTCGTGCATGAGGGCAATCAGCGGCGAGACGACCACGGTCAGCCCCAGCCCCTGGCGGTGCCGCGCGATGGCGGGGATTTGGTAGCACAGCGATTTGCCCCCGCCGGTGGGCATCAGCACCAGCGCGCTGCCGCCCTGGATGGCCCCGGTGATGATGTCGGCTTGCAGGCCGCGAAAGCTGTCGTAGCCAAAGACTTGCTGGAGGATGTGCAAGGCGTTGTCGGAAGGCGATAAGGGCGCTGGGGGCACGGTGCGATCGGGCAAAAAGGGGACAAAAAAGGGGGAGCAAAAAAAGCGGCCGCATGGGGGCCAGAC
The DNA here is from genome assembly GCA_030528485.1 of Comamonadaceae bacterium. Classification (GTDB taxonomy): domain Bacteria; phylum Pseudomonadota; class Gammaproteobacteria; order Burkholderiales; family Burkholderiaceae_C; genus Lampropedia. The sequence continues at coordinate 31,617 of JAUMYU010000017.1, read as the reverse complement.
AAAGGCCCGCCATTATCGGCGCGCGTTGCGCAGGGCGCGGCCTGCCGCCCGCAGCCCGTTGCGCTGCACGAGCGCCCAGCGGCGGCACAATAGCGGGCTGTTTGATGCGTGTTGCTTGAATTACAAATCAAAGAATATTTGATTTCAATACAGAATTGCCGAAACAAGGCAATTTATTTTCCTATTGAATTGTAATTTAGCTTGATTGCGCGCCCCTGCTCCCGCTTTTGCCACACGATGGAAGAACCGAATCTGGCCGATCTCCCCGCCGCCTTGCCCCGCCCCCAGGCGCTGTATGAGGACAAGCACCTGCTGGTGCTTTTCAAGCCGCATGAAATGCTCAGCGTGCCCGGGCGCGGCGAGCACAAGCGCGATTCGCTGGCCTGGCGGGCGCAGCAGTACTGGCGCAATGCGCTGATCGTGCACCGGCTGGATATGTCCACCTCTGGCCTGCTGGTGCTGGCGCGCAATCCCGAAGTGCATCGCCAGCTCTCGATGGCTTTTGCCCAGCGGCGCGTGCACAAGCGCTACACGGCGGTGGTGGCGGGTGTGATGGCAGCGCCTGCGCAGCCCGACGCCCAGGGCTGGGGCGTGATCGACAAGCCCCTGGCGCTCGATTGGGAGCGCCGCCCGCTGCATGTGGTCGATCCCGTCAACGGCAAGCCCAGCCAGACGCGCTGGCGCATCCTGCCCGCCCGCCCGGGCGATCCGGACTACCCCATCGCCCACACGCGGCTGGATTTGGAGCCGGTAACGGGCCGCACCCACCAATTGCGCGTGCATTTGCAGAGCGAGGGTCATGTCATCCTGGGCGATCCGCTCTACGCCCAGGGCGAATCGCTTGGCGCCGCGCCGCGCCTGCTGCTGCACGCGCGCGAGCTGGCGTTTACCCACCCCGTCAGCGGCAAAGAGCTGGCGTTTGAGTCGCCTGCGAGGTTTTGAGGTGCACGGCGTTCGCTGCGCTGGATGGGCTATGGCAACTGCGCCAGCGCCTGCTGGTAGGCGGGCGTTTGCATGAGGGCGTCCCAGCCCGGAGCGGGGAGGGTGGGCAGCAGGGCTTGGCGGCGGCGTTCGGATTGGGGGTTGGGTTGCCATTGGCCGGTTTGCAGGGCGGTGTGCATGCCGCCGAGCCAGGCGTCCAGCGCCGCGCCGCCGTGCAGGCTTTGGTTGCACAGCAGCAGCAGGTCGCAGCCCGCGTGCAGGGCGGCGATGGCGGCTTCGGTGGCGCTGAGGCTGCGCCCGGCCATCGCCCCTGCGCCGGCCATGCTGAGGTCGTCGCTGAAGATGGCGCCGTCAAAGCCGAGCTGGCCGCGCAGGATGTCGGTGAGCCAGCGGGCGGAAAAACCGGCGGGACGCTCATCGACTTGGGGATAGACGACGTGCGCGGCCATGACGGCGGCCAGCCCCGGTTGTAGCCAGGCGTAGGGGGCGGCGTCGTCTTGCAAGATGGCTGGCAGGGGACGCTGGTCGTAGGGGATGTCGGTGTGCGAATCGGCTTGCACGTAGCCGTGGCCGGGGAAGTGCTTGGCGCAGTGCTGCATGCCCGCTTGCCGCAGGCCGTGGATGAGGGCCTGGGCCAGGCGGGCGGTGGTGGCGGCATCGGGGGCGAAGGCGCGGTCGCCGATGACGGTGCTGCCGCCCCAGTCGAGATCGACGACGGGGGTAAAGCTCAAATCCACGCCGCAGGCGCGCAGTTCGCTGGCGAGCACGTAGCCGCAGGCGGTGGCGGCGGCGATGGCACGTTGCGCGCTGGGGGGGAGGGCTTCATTAGCAGGGACGTTGGGGCGCTTGCTTGGGTCAGGCCGTGGCGCACTCGGGCTGCCTTCCAGCCAGAGCTGGCCGAGCGTGCGCATGGGCGGCAGGGCGGTGAAGCCGTCGCCGCGAAAGCGTTGCACGCGCCCGCCTTCCTGATCGACGCAGATGAGCAGGTCGCGGCGTACGGCTTTGATGTCGGCGCACAGCCTGGTGAGCTGGCGGCGGTCTTGCCAGTTGCGCGCGAACAGGGTGAGGCCGCCCACCAGCGGGTGCGCGAGGCGCTCGCGGTCGATGGCTTGCAGCTCTGTGCCGGCGATGTCGATGAATAGCGGGGCGTGCGTGGCGGGCATGGATTTATCGATCAAGGGAAATGAAATCGCCTGTTTTTGGCTTGATGGATATAAAGTAGATTTTATTTTGATTTGTAAATCAAGTGCATCATGGGGCGCTGCCGTGCAGGACTTGGGCGAAAGCGCCTGCGTCGATATTGGCCCCGGTGAGGGTGATGCCCACGCGCTGGCCGCGCAGGCTGTCGCGCTCTTGCATGGCGGCGGCGAAGGAGGCCGCGCCCGAGCCTTCGGCCAGGTTGTGGGTGTCGCTGTAAATGGCGCGCATGGCGGCGGCGATTTCTTCGTCGCTCACTTGCACGATGCGATCGAGCCCCGCTTGCATGATGGCCAGCCCTTCGGGGTGGGCGCGGCGCACGGCCATGCCATCGGCCAGGCGGGTGCTGGCGGCTGCTTCGACAACGCGGCCTGCGGCCAGCGAATCGGCATAGGTGGTGGCGTGGCGGCTGACGACGCCGACGATGCGCGTGGGCAGGCCCAGCGCCTGCTTGGCGGCGATGGCCGCGCACGCGCCGCTGCCCAGGCCGATGGGGACGTAAACCACGTCCAGCGCGGGCGCGGCTTTGAAAAATTCCCACCAGTAAGTGGCCACGCCGGTGAGCAGCTCGGGCGCGAAGCTGGGCACCATGTGCGCGCCGCGCTCGGCCGCCAGGCGCTGGGCGTGATCGACGCTGGCGATGAAGTCCTCGCCGTATTCAACAAGGTTGACGCCCAGTGCGCGCATGGCGGCGTTTTTCTCGGCCGAGTTGCCGTGGGGCACGACGATGGTGCAGGGCACGCCGTGGGCGCGGGCGGCCCAGCCGATGCTTTGGCCGTGGTTGCCGCGCGTGGCGCTGATGACTTCGCGCGGCAGCGCGCCGCGCGCATGCAGGGCGGCAAAGTAGGTCAGCCCGCCGCGAATCTTGAACGCGCCTACGGGGGTGTGGTTTTCGTGCTTGAGCCAGCATTCGGCGCCCAGGCGCTCGCACAGCAAGGCCCAGCGGTATTGGGGCGTGGGCGGGAATTCGCGGTAAATGATGCGGGCGGCGGCCTCGATCTCGGCCAGGGTGGGCAAGGGCATGTGTGGCATGAAGTGGTCTTTTTATTGATTTGTTTTATCGATCAATAGGAAATAAAATTGCCTTGTTTCGGCAATTTGGTAATATTGTTAATTTTCCTATGATTGGTAATTTTGCTGACCGGGCGCGGGGGCGGCGTCGGTTTCCGCGATGCAAAAGGCCACGGCGTAGTCGTTTTCATCGGTGAGGGTGAGGTGAAAGCGCAGCCGGCGCGCCTGGCACCAATCGTGCAGGGCGCCATGGGTGTGGATGCGCGGCTGGCCGCTGGGGTGGTGGGCCACTTCGCAGTCGCGCCAGTTCATGGGGGCATGTAGGCCCAGGCCGATGGCTTTGCTAAAGGCTTCCTTGGCGGCAAAGCGGGTGGCGATGAAGCTGTGCCCGCGTGCAGCATTGCGCGCCGCGCGGCGCTGCCAGGTGGCCAGTTCGGCGTCGCTGAGGATTTTTTGCGCGAAGCGTTCGCCGTGGCGCTCCAGCGCCTGGGCGATGCGGCTGATGTCGCAGATGTCGGTGCCGATGCCGTAAATCATGGTTTTTCAATTCAAAAGAAATAAAAATTGCGTTCTTTGGCGATATGGGTGGTTATTGTGTTTTCTTTTGAATGGAATTTTCTGAGGGCTTAGCGGTTGCGCTTTTTGCGCTGCGCCTTGGTCAGCCGGGGCGCGGGAGCGTGGGCGGTTGCGGTGGTGTGGGGCGCGGCGCTTTTTTGGCCCACTTTCGGTTCGGTGCCGGCCAGCAGGCGGGCGATGTTGCTGCTGTGGCGGTAAAACAAAATCACCGCCATCACGCCCAGCATGAAGGGCACTTGCGGCGTGCTGCCCCAGGCCAGGCCGGAGCCCAGCCAGTAAATGATGGGGGCCGCCGCCGCCGCCAGCAGCGACGAGAGCGAGGACATGCGCGAGCCTGCCAGCGCCAGCAGCCAAACGCCGGCCACCAGCAGCCCCAGCCAGGGGCTGATGCCCAGCAGTACGCCCAGGGCGGTGGCCACGCCTTTGCCGCCCTTGAAGCGCAAAAAGACGGGCCAGACGTGCCCGGCAAAGGCGCACAGCCCCACCAGCGTTTGCGCGCCTGCGCCCAGGCCGTAGCGCAGGCCCCACCAGCCCACCAGGGCCACGGGCAGCCAGCCTTTGGCGGCATCGAGCAGCAAGGTCAGGGCGGCGGCGGATTTGCTGCCCGAGCGCAGCACGTTGGTCGCGCCCGGATTGCCGCTGCCAAACGAGCGCGGATCGGCCAGGCCCATGAGGCGGCTGACGATGACGGCAAAGGGCACAGAGCCCAAGAGGTATGCGCCCAGACACGCTGCGGCGAGCGCGGCCCAATCCATCCCTTGCATGGCGGTTGACTCCGGTATCGAAAAAAACAAAGGGCGCATTATCCATGCGGCATCGGGGGCGGCCGGGGCGCTGATTCAGCAGCCGTTTGGGGCGAAAGGGGGGCAGGCAGGGCAGGGATAATGCGCAGCCGATTTTTCTCCCTTCATGCTTTTCTTTTCATTGTGATGAGCGCATCCATGAGTGCATCCCCATTCCATTCAGGCGCTTTGAGCGTCGTTGTGCTGGCCGCAGGCAAGGGCACGCGCATGCAAAGCCGTTATCCCAAAGTGCTGCAAACCCTGGGCGGGCGCGCCATGCTGGCGCATGTGCTGCATACCGCCGGGCAGTTGCAGCCCGCGCAATTGGCGCTGGTGACGGGCCATGAAGCGCAGCAGGTGGAGGATTACGCCCGCCAGCACGCCGCTGCGCTGCTGCCGCAGACGGCGCTGACGTGCGTGCTCCAGTCGCCCCAGTGCGGCACAGGCCATGCCATGCAGCAGGCCGCGCCCGCCTTGGCCGATGAACACATGGTGCTGGTGCTGCTGGGGGACGTGCCGCTGGTGACAGTGCCGACTTTGCGGGCGGTTTTGGATTTGTGCGCCAACCAGCGCGTGGCCTTGCTGAGCGTGGAGCTGGACGACCCAAGTGGGTATGGCCGCATCGTGCGTGATGCCGCTGGGCAGGTGCAGGGTATTGTTGAACAAAAAGATGCCAGTGAAGCGCAGCGCCGCATCCGCGAGATCAACAGCGGCATCATGGCCTTTCCTGCCCGCCTGTTGAAGCCGTGGCTGGAGAGGCTGCGCAACGACAACGCCCAAGGTGAGTATTACTTGACGGACGTCATCGCCATGGCCGTTGGCGAAGGTGTGGAGGTGCAGGCGCATTGTTTGCCGCAGGCCCTGGCCTGGCAGGCGGAGGGCGTCAACAGCCCGGCGCAATTGGCGGCGCTGGAGCGGCGCTATCAGCGCATGCAAGCGGAGCAATTGATGGCCCAGGGCGTTCGTCTGGCGGATCCGGCGCGTTTTGATTTGCGCGCGCGCCCAGGCAGTGCTTTGCCGGGGGCGTTGCATTGCGGGCCGGATGTGCATATTGACGTGGGGTGTGTGTTTGCCGGTGAGGTCCATTTGGGCGCTCAAACGCAGGTGGGCGCTTACTGCCACATCGCCCAGGCCCAGATAGGGCAGCGGGGGGTGATCCACCCGTACTCTCATGTGGATGGCGAGGCCCAAGGCGTGCGCGTGGGCGATGAGGCGCGCATCGGCCCGTTCGCCCGCTTGCGCCCCGGGGCTGAATTGGCAGACGAGGTGCATATCGGCAACTTCGTTGAGGTGAAAAACAGCACGCTGGCGCGCGGGGCCAAAGCCAACCATCTGGCCTATCTGGGCGACGCCAGCGTGGGCGAGCGCGTCAATTACGGCGCGGGCGCCATCACGGCCAACTACGATGGCGCCAACAAACACCGCACCACCATCGGCGCCGATGTGCATGTGGGCAGCAACAGCGTGCTGGTTGCGCCGGTGGCGCTGGGCGAGGGCGGCACCATCGGGGCCGGTTCAACCATCACGCGGGATACGCCTGCCGGGAGCTTGACGGTCACGCGGGCGAAAACCCTGACGGTGGCCAATTGGCAACGCCCGGCGAAAACCAAGCGCTAAGTTGGGACGGCGCAATTCTTTCAAAGTGTGTCAACCATGGGCTAGAATCGCCGCCGCAGTTGGGGCCAGTCAAAGAATTGAGTCGCCAACTGGATTGGCGCATCGCGCAACGGAGTCTTCGGTGCAAGACGCTGTTGTGGGGGCGCCAATATTCGATATAAGCGTTGTTGGCACACCAGCAACATCAATAAAAAGCCCCGTGGTTGCGCTGGTGCAGCGGCGAGGGTCGCACGATGGCATCTACCCATGAATCTCGATCAGTATCTCCCGGTTCTACTGTTCATCCTGGTTGGCGCCGCTATTGGGGTCGTCCCGATGGTGCTCGGTTGGATTCTGGGGCCTACCCGGCCTGATGCAGCCAAAAACTCCCCTTACGAATGCGGCTTTGAAGCTTTTGGGGATGCGCGCATGAAGTTCGATGTGCGTTATTACCTAGTGGCCATTCTTTTTATCCTGTTCGACTTGGAAATCGCCTTTCTTTTTCCCTGGGCGGTGGCTTTGCGCGATGTCGGATTGACGGGCTTTGTGGCGGTGCTGGTGTTCCTGACGATTCTGGTGATCGGCTTTGCCTATGAGTGGGCCAAGGGCGCGCTGACCTGGGAATGATCCCGGCGCTGTTGCGGCTGCATTCGGTCGGGCCTGGCGTCCGCCTGAGGAGTACAAACAATGATTGAAGGTGTCCTGAAGCAAGGGGTGGTGACGACCACCTATGACGCTGCGGCGAATTGGGCGAAGACCGGCTCTTTGTGGCCCATGACGTTTGGGTTGGCTTGCTGTGCGGTGGAAATGATGCACATGGCGGCATCCCGCTACGACGTGTCGCGTTTTGGCGCCGAGGTGTTTCGTGCCAGCCCGCGTCAGGCCGACTTGATGATTGTGGCGGGCACTTTGTGCAACAAGATGGCGCCCGCCTTGCGCAAGGTTTACGACCAAATGGCCGAACCGCGGTGGGTGATTTCCATGGGTTCTTGCGCGAATGGTGGTGGGTATTACCACTACAGCTATTCGGTGGTGCGCGGTTGCGACCGGGTTGTGCCCGTGGATGTTTATGTGCCGGGCTGCCCTCCTACAGCGGAGGCGTTGCTGTACGGCATCATTCAATTGCAGCAAAAGGTGCGTCGCACCAACACGATTGCGCGTGTTTGAGGGGTGAGGCTATGAATATGTCTTTTGCTGCCGAGGCGATTCGCCCTCAAACACTGTGCGATAACGTGCGAGCAGAACTGGGCGAGCTGGCTAAGCGTGTCGATGTGTCCATCGATCAGGTGGTGGTGGATCTGGCTGCTACCCATTACCTGGAAGCCATGAAGCGCCTGCGCGATGCGAAGTCTTGCCAGTTCGAAGTCTTGATCGATTTATGTGGCATGGATTTTTCCGAATATGGGAACCATGTCTGGGAGGGGCCTCGCTTTGCTGTGGTTGTTCAACTGCTTTCTGTCAGCTTGAATCAGCGCGTGCGCGTGCGTGTTTTTGCGGAAGATGACAGCTATCCCGTGCTGCCCTCGCTGATTGGCATTTGGCGCTCCGCCAACTGGTTTGAGCGGGAAGCCTTCGATCTGTTTGGGATTGTTTTTGAAGGGCACGACGATTTGCGTCGCATTTTGACTGACTACGGTTTTATCGGTCATCCCTTCCGCAAGGATTTCCCGCTGTCTGGGCATGTGGAGATGCGTTACGACGAGGTGCAAAAGCGCGTTGTGTACCAGCCTGTGACCATTGAGCCGCGCGAGATCACGCCACGCATCATCCGCGAAGATCACTATGGAGGTGTGCGCTGACCGGGTCTTGATCCGTTTGGTAATCGACTATGGCTGAAATCAAGAACTATTCGCTCAACTTCGGGCCGCAGCATCCGGCGGCGCACGGGGTGTTGCGCCTGGTGCTCGAGCTTGATGGGGAAGTGGTGCAGCGCGCCGATCCGCATATCGGTTTGCTGCATCGTGGCACGGAAAAGCTGGCTGAGCACAAGACCTTTCTCCAGGCCTTGCCTTATATGGATAGGCTGGATTACGTCTCCATGATGTGCAATGAGCACGCTTACTGCCTGGCGGTCGAGAAGTTGCTGGGTATTGAAGCTCCTCTGCGGGCGCAGTACATCCGCGTGCTTTTTTCGGAAATTACCCGCATTCTCAATCACCTGATGTGGCTGGGGGGCAATGCCAACGATGCGGGCAGCTCTACGGTGCTGATTTACGCATTTCGCGAGCGGGAAGATTTGTTTGACATGTATGAGGCGGTTTCGGGTGCGCGCATGCATGCGGCCTATTTCCGTCCAGGGGGGGTGTATCGTGACCTGCCCGACTCCATGCCTAAGCAAAAGCCGTCCAAAGTGCGCAGCCAGCGTAGTTTGGACAAGATTAATGAGGCGCGTCAGGGGAGTTTGCTCGACTTCATTGAGGACTTCACGCGCCGCTTCCCCAAGTGTGTGGATGAATACGAAACTTTGCTGACGGATAACCGCATCTGGAAGCAGCGTACCGTTGGCATTGGCGTGGTGTCGGCGCAAGATGCGATGAATCTGGGCATGACAGGGCCTATGTTGCGTGGCTCGGGTGTGCCTTGGGATCTTCGTAAAACACAGCCCTACGATGTGTACGACCGCGTGGATTTTGATGTGGCCGTTGGTGTGGCTGGCGATTGTTATGACCGCTATCTGGTGCGCATGCATGAAATGCGCGAGGCCAACCGCATCATGAAGCAGTGTGTTGATTGGCTGCGGGCCAACCCGGGGCCAGTGATTACGGAGAACCGTAAAGTGGCGCCGCCGCCTCGTGCGCGCATGAAAGCGGGCATGGAGGATTTGATTCACCACTTCAAGCTTTTTTCCGAAGGCATGCGCGTGCCTGAAGGTGAAACCTACGCTGCGGTGGAACACCCCAAAGGGGAGTTTGGCATTTACATGGTCAGTGATGGCGCCAACAAGCCTTATCGCATGAAGATCCGCGCGCCAGGTTTTGCCCATCTCTCCGCCATGGATGCTGTGACCCGAGGCTATATGCTCTCGGATGCTGTGATGGTGCTGGGTTCGCTGGATATTGTGTTTGGGGAGGTTGATCGATGATTAGCGAAGCCACCAAAGCGCGTTTTGCGCGTGAGGTAGCCAAATATCCGGCTGATCGCAAACAGTCGGCTGTCATGGCCTGCCTATCCATCGTGCAGCAAGAGCAGGGCTATATCAGCCAAGAGAGCGAAGCGCAAATTGCTGCTTACCTGGAAATGCCCGAAATCGCTGTGCATGAGGTGACAACCTTTTACAACATGTACAACCAGCACCCGGTGGGTAAGTACAAGCTTGCTGTGTGTACGAATTTGCCTTGTCAGTTGCGGGGTGGGCGCGAGGCGCTGGAATATTTGGAGCAGCGCCTGAAAGTGCATATGGGCGATACCACCGTGGATGGCATGTTCACTTTGCAGCAGTGCGAGTGCCTGGGGGCTTGCGCCGATGCGCCAGTCATGCTTGTCAATGATCGTGACATGTGCAGCTTCATGGACAAGCAGCGGCTGGATCAATTGGTTGATGCATTAAGTGCGGAGGCCAGTAAATGAATCAACGAATGAAAGATGTTTTGCTGCCCTTCAAGGCTTCGGGTGAGCAGACCTGCTTCCACGGTCGGCATATCAATCCTCAAATTTATGCGGGGCTTGATGGTCGCAACTGGTCTATCAAGGATTACATCAGCCGTGGCGGTTATGAGGCACTGAAAAAAGTCCTGGGCAAGGATGGCGGGGCGGGCATGTCACAAGACGACATGATCGCAACCCTGAAGGAGTCTGGCTTGCGTGGCCGTGGAGGTGCGGGCTTTCCTACGGGTTTGAAGTGGAGCTTCATGCCGCGCAATTTTCCTGGTCAGAAATACGTGGTGTGCAATTCCGATGAGGGGGAGCCGGGCACGTGCAAGGATCGGGAAATCCTCATGCACAACCCCCATATCGTGATCGAAGGCATGATATTGGGTGGCTATACCATGGGAGCCAGCGTTGGCTACAACTATATCCACGGGGAAATTTTCGAGGCTTATGAGCGCTTCGAGGCTGCCTTGCAAGAAGCGCGTGAGGCGGGCTTCTTGGGGCAGAACATTTTGGGCAGCGGATTCGGCTTTGAGCTGTACGCCCATCATGGCTTTGGCGCCTACATTTGTGGTGAAGAGACGGCGTTGCTTGAATCCATCGAAGGTAAAAAGGGACAGCCGCGCTTTAAGCCCCCTTTCCCCGCCAGTTTTGGTTTATTTGGCAAACCCACAACGATCAACAATACCGAGACTTTTGCGGCAGTTCCCTGGATTGTGCGCAATGGGGGTGCGGCCTATCTGGCTTGCGGTAAGCCGAACAATGGCGGTACCAAGATTTTCTCTGTCAGTGGTGATGTGCAATTGCCTGGCAATTATGAAATTCCGCTTGGCACGCCTTTTTCGAAGCTGCTTGAGCTTGCTGGCGGTATGCGTCCGGGGCGCAAGCTGAAGGCGGTTATTCCTGGCGGCTCCTCCTCTCCTGTCATCCCCGCTGACATGATGATGGAGTGCACGATGGACTACGACAGCATTGCCAAGGCTGGATCTATGCTGGGTTCGGGGGCTGTCATTGTGATGGATGACACACGTTGCATGGTCGAGTCGCTGGCGCGTCTGTCCTATTTTTATATGCATGAGTCTTGTGGGCAATGCACGCCTTGCCGCGAGGGAACGGGCTGGCTTTCAAGAGTGGTGGATCGAATTTTGGCTGGTCATGGTCGCCCTGGCGATCTGGAATTGCTTGATAACGTGGCCGGCAACATCATGGGGCGCACCATTTGTGCGTTGGGTGATGCGGCGGCTATGCCTGTGCGCGCCATGCTCAAGCACTTTCGACAGGAATTCGAGGCCAAGATCCAGACGGCCCAACCTCAAGTGCAACCGCCTGAGCCGCTAATTCCTGGCATGGCGGGCGCCGTCATGGCAGCCGCTGCCGCCAATGCCGTACAGCGCCGTGCGGCCTGAAGTGATGAAGTGAGCGCCTTATGATTGAAATCGAACTTGATGGCAAAAAGGTAGAGGTGCAGGAAGGCAGCATGGTTATGCATGCAGCCGAGAAATCCGGCACTTACATCCCGCACTTCTGCTATCACAAAAAACTTTCTATCGCTGCCAGTTGCCGCATGTGCCTTGTGGAAGTGGAGAAAGCGCCTAAGCCGCTGCCTGCGTGTGCAACTCCAGTGACGCAGGGTATGGTGGTGCACACCCACAGCGATAAAGCCGTGCAAGCACAGCAATCGGTAATGGAGTTTTTGCTGATTAACCATCCGCTGGACTGCCCTATTTGCGATCAGGGTGGTGAATGCCAACTGCAAGATTTGGCCGTTGGCTATGGCGCTGGCGCGTCCCGTTACCAAGAAGAAAAGCGTGCCGTTCGCCATAAAGATGTGGGGCCTTTGATCTCCATGGAGGAAATGTCGCGCTGCATCCACTGCACCCGCTGTGTGCGCTTTGGCCAGGAGGTCGCCGGGGTGATGGAGCTGGGGATGATCAATCGTGGCGAGTTCTCGGAAATCACGACCGTCAAGGGCGACACGGTGGATTCGGAGTTGTCGGGCAACATGATCGACATTTGCCCGGTTGGCGCGCTCACTAGCAAGCCTTTCCGTTACAACGCTCGCACTTGGGAGTTATCGCGTCGCAAGTCTGTGGCGCCCCACGATTCCTCAGGTGCCAATTTGGTTGTGCAGGTGAAAAATCACCGTGTCATGCGTGTGTTGCCTCTGGAGAACGAGGCGGTAAATGAATGCTGGATTGCCGACCGTGATCGTTTTTCTTACGAGGCGCTCAATGGTCCCGAGCGTTTGAGCGCTCCGATGATTAAGCAGGGTGGGCAATGGCTGGAAGTCGGCTGGCAGCAGGCACTGGAATACATAGCGCAAGGCTTAGGCTGTATTCGGGACCAGCATGGTGCACAAAGCATTGGTGCCTTGGTCAGTCCACATAGCACCTTGGAAGAAATGCTGCTTATCAGGCAGTTGATGAACGGGTTGGGTAGCGACAACATCGATCATCGTTTGCGTCATGCAGAGTTTTCTAAAGCTCCCGGCGTGCGCTGGCTGGGTACATCCATTGCATCGCTTTCTACCTTGGAGCAAGCAGTGGTGATCGGCTCGAATTTGCGCAAGGAGCATCCGCTGTTCGCGGCCAGAGTGCGTCACGCGACACGAGCGGGCGCACAGGTGTACGCCTTCGCTGAACACGCTTATGACTGGGCTATGCCTGTGGCTTATGCTTGGAAAGTGCCTGCGGCTCAATGGTTGCCTGCGCTGACTGGATTGGCAGCGGCAGTGGCGGCTGAAAAAGGCATTTCTAGTCCCTTTGACGCAGGGATGCCGGTAAGCGATGCGGATCGCGCTGCAGCGCAACAGTGGCTCGCAGGCTCGGGAGTCAAAGCGATTTTGTTGGGCAATGCCGTAGCGCATCATGAGCAGGCTGAGGCTTTGTTGGCTGTGGCGCAATGGCTGGGCGCGCAAATCGGTGCCAGCGTTGGCTATCTCACAGAAGCAGCAAATACTGTGGGGGCTCAATGGGTGGGCGTGCAGCCCCAAGCTAACGGTTTGAATGCTGCACAAATGCTTGCCGGCGGACTCAAAGCGGCATTTTTGTTGAATGTCGAGCCTCAGTGGGATAGTGCCGCTGGTGCTAATGCCGTGGAAAGTCTAAAACGATCGGACATGGTCGTCACCCTGAGTCCGTTTAAGACGAATTTGGAGTGTTCCGACGTTTTGTTGCCTATTTCTCCGTTTACAGAGACTTCGGGAACGTTTGTGAATGCCGAAGGGCGTGTGCAAAGCTTCCATGCGGTCGTCAAGCCTTTGGATGAAACACGTCCCGCTTGGAAAGTGCTGCGTGTGTTGGGGAACTTGATGGGGCTCCCAGACTTTGATTACGACGAAACGCCGCAGATTCTTGCGCGTTTCTGGGGTGGTCAGCGGCCTGAGTTTGTTCCGTTGGAATTGTTGAATAACACGGCAGCGCGGCAGGAAGTCCAAGTGTGCGCAGCCAGTGCTTCACCAACAGTTGCTGCGATGTACCAATTAGATGGCATTGTGCGCCGTGCTCCCGCCCTGCAAGCGACGCGAGATGCCCGCTTGGGAGAGCGAGCCGGTTGGGCTTTGGAGGACGTTGCCTCCTCGGAACTCACTATGAAAACCATGATGCCAGAGGTGAGTGCATGATTGATGCGATTTACAACTGGTTTGACCATTTGATTGATGCGTCCTGGTGGAGCGGGCTGGTTTGGCCGGTTATTTGGAACCTGATCAAGATCATTGCCATCATTGCGCCGCTGATGATTGCTGTGGCTTACACCACGCTGTGGGAGCGTAAGTTACTGGGGTGGATGCAGGTGCGTTATGGGCCAAACCGTACAGGCCCTTGGGGTCTTTTGCAGCCCATGGCCGATGGTCTTAAGTTGTTGACCAAGGAGTTGATTCTCCCCACCGCTGCCAGCCCAGTGCTGTATTACTTAGGTCCTGTGATGGCCATCATGCCGGCATTGGCGGCTTGGGTGGTGATTCCATTTGGACCCGATGTGGCGCTTGCCAATGTGCATGCAGGCGTGTTGTTGGTCATGGCTATTACGTCCATTGAGGTCTATGGTGTGATCATCGCTGGATGGGCCTCCAACTCCAAGTATCCGTTTTTGGGTGCTATCCGCGCCTCAGCGCAAATGATCAGCTATGAAATCGCCTTGGGTTTTTGCTTCTTGGGCGTGGTGATGATCACTGGCAGCATGAATTTCAGTGACATCGTGGCTTTGCAGCAGAACTGGAATTGGGGCGCATGGGGTATTCCAGACCTGGGGCTGAATTTCCTGGCTTGGAACTGGGTGCCTCTGCTGCCTTTGTTTGTGGTCTACATGATTTCCATCGTTGCGGAAACCAACCGTCACCCATTTGACATGGTGGAAAGTGAAGCCGAGATTGTTGCCGGACATATGGTGGAGTACTCCGGCATGGGGTTTGCCATATTCTTCCTGGGTGAGTACGCCAGCATGTGGCTGGTTTCTTTCCTGGCGGCTATTTTGTTCATGGGTGGATGGGATGCGCCATTGGCCTTTTTGGACTTCATTCCAGGCTGGATTTGGCTAGGCCTCAAGGCTTCGGCCGTGATCACATGGTTTATCTGGATCCGCGCTACGTTCCCGCGCTTCCGTTATGACCAGGTGATGCGCTTGGGCTGGAAGATTTTCATTCCTGTCACTCTGATTTGGGTGGTAGTGGTCGGGCTTTGGCTGTTCTCGCCACTGAATATTTGGGGATAAAGGAGACTCGCGCCCATGACACAAGCCACGATGGAAAAGAGCAAATCCTCTCCTGCTTCGGAAAGTGTTTTTTCGCTCAAGGACTTTATTAAAAGCTTCACTCTTTGGGAGCTGCTCAAGGGGATGGCGTTAACAGGCCGTTACGCTCTGAGCCCGCATGTGACATTGCAATATCCAGAGGAAAAAACGCCGTTGTCTCCGCGTTTTCGGGGGTTACATGCCTTGCGCCGTTATGAAAATGGCGAGGAGCGCTGCATCGCTTGCAAGTTGTGTGAAGCTGTTTGCCCCGCTATGGCGATCACGATTGAATCGGCAGAGCGGGATGACGGTTCGCGTCGTACGACGCGTTATGACATCGATTTGACCAAATGCATCTTCTGCGGCTTTTGTGAAGAAAGCTGCCCAGTTGACTCCATTGTGGAAACATCGATATTCGAGTACCACGGTGAAAAGCGTGGCGACCTGTATTTCACTAAGGAAATGCTATTGGCGGTTGGGGATCGCTACGAGAAGGAAATCGCAGAGGCCAAAGCGGCCGATGCACCTTATCGTTAAACCTTGCTCAAATGCATTTGCCAGGCTGATAAGAAGACCGTCATGGACGTCCGAATTGCGTTTTTCTACCTTTTTTCTGCCGTGCTGCTGTTTGCAGCAGTGCGTGTGATTACGGCACGTAACCCCGTGCATGCCGTGCTGTATTTGATACTCGCATTCTCGCAAGCTGCGGGGTTGTGGTTGCTGATTCGAGCGGAATTCCTCGCCATTTTGTTGGTGATGGTTTATTTGGGAGCGGTGATGGTGCTGTTCCTTTTTGTTGTGATGATGCTGGATATTCGCATTGAGCGTCTGTCTCGCTCGTTGATGAGGACTTTGCTGCAAACGCTGCCATTGGCCTTGACGATTTTTGTTGTGGTCGTGGGGCAAATGGTAGTGGCATTGTGGTTGGGCTTCCCCGTGGCTGATTCGGCAGGGGAAGTCATCGCTGCGCATCCGGATTACAACAACACGCGTGAACTGGGCAAGCTCATGTACAGCGAATACATCTTGCCTGTACAGGTTGCCGGTGTCATTTTGCTGGTGGGCATGATTGCTGCGATTGCTCTGACACTGCGGGAGAAGCGTCGTGACACCAAGGCTTTGGATGCATCTAGACAAGTGCATGTGAAGGCGGCTGATCGTATGCGAGTCGTCCAGATGCCTGCTGTACGTAAAGTGCACGATGAGCCAACTGCCGCGGCAGAAAACAATGCTGCGCAAGCTAAAGGGGATAAATCATGAGTGCACAGCACACAGGGATGGATTGGAGCCAGCTTGGCTACTACCTGGGCGTCGGTGCCGATAGGGCATTAACGTTAGGGTTGCCGCATTTTTTGACTTTGGGTGCAATTCTGTTTGCGCTTTCGGTGGTAGGGATATTTCTCAATCGAAAAAATCTCATTGTGCTGCTCATGGCTATTGAGTTGATGTTGCTGGCTGTCAATATGAACTTTGTCGCTTTTTCATATTTTTTGGGCGATTTGCATGGGCAGGTATTTGTGTTTTTCATCATGACTGTTGCGGCAGCTGAGGCGGCTATTGGTTTGGCGATTTTGGTGCAGTTATTCCGTACGCGCACCAGCATCAATGCCGATGAGTTGTCCACACTCAAGGGTTAAGCAGGGGAGCTGAATCACATGACATCGACACTCACTGCGTCAACCTTGATTTGGGTGCCTGTGGCCCCCTTGGTGGGGGCGCTTATCGTCGGTATTTTTGGTACCGCCATGGGGGGGAATGTACTGGGGCGCAAAGCCGGTCATTCCATCACCATTGCTGGCGTGACTATTGCGTTTTTGTTGTCGGCCATGACTCTTTGGCGCGTCATGGATGGTGCGCCGGTTTTCAATCAGACACTTTACCAATGGGCTGTGCTTGGTAATTTGGTGATGGAAGTGGGATTCCAGGTCGACAGCCTGACAGCCATGATGATGGTGGTGGTGACCTTTGTATCCCTCATGGTGCACCTCTACACCATTGGCTATATGCATGAAGATCCGGGATATAACCGATTTTTTTCCTATATCTCGCTGTTCACCTTTTCCATGCTGATGCTGGTGATGAGCAACAACATGCTGCAACTGTTTTTCGGTTGGGAAGCGGTAGGCTTGGTGTCTTATTTGTTGATTGGTTTTTGGTACACGCGATCAACGGCGGTGTTTGCCAACTTGAAAGCTTTTTTGATTAACCGCGTTGGTGATTTTGGCTTTATTCTGGGTATTGGTCTATTGGCAGCCAATGTGGGTTCTTTTAATTACGGTGAGGTTTTTGCGCGCTCGGATTATTTGGCGACGCTGACCTTGCCAGGTACCCAGTACAGCTTGTTGACTGTTGCCTTAATTTGTTTGTTTATTGGGGCTATGGGTAAATCAGCACAATTCCCGCTGCATGTCTGGCTGCCGGACTCGATGGAGGGGCCGACGCCTATTTCGGCCTTGATTCACGCAGCCACAATGGTCACGGCCGGGATTTTCATGGTGGCCCGTTTTTCTCCCTTGTATGAACTGTCGGATACGGCGCTGAGCTTTATTCTCATCATTGGCGCTATTACCGCATTTTTCATGGGTTTGTTGGGCTTGATTCAAAACGATATCAAGCGGGTGGTTGCTTACTCTACCCTGTCCCAACTGGGCTATATGACTGTGGCGCTAGGTGCGTCTGCATACCATGTGGCTGTGTTTCACTTGATGACGCATGCTTTTTTTAAGGCATTGCTGTTTTTGGGAGCGGGCTCTGTCATCATGGGTTGCCACCATAACCAGGATATGCGTTATATGGGCGGGCTGTGGAAGCGCATGCCTATTACGTGGTTCACCTCATTACTCGGATCGCTGGCTTTGATTGGCACGCCATTGTTTGCAGGCTTTTATTCTAAGGATGCCATCATTGAGGCGGCCCATTTCAGTAATTTATGGGCGGCTGATATTGCCTATTGGGCTGTGCTTTCGGGTGTATTCATCACGGCCTTTTATTCCTTCCGGATGTACTTTATGGTTTTCCATGGTGAGGAACGTTACGATCAAGATCCTCATGCGCACGAGCACCATCACGATGACCATTGCCATGACCATAAGCCGCATGAGTCGCCTTGGGTCGTCACCGTGCCATTAATGTTGCTGGCTATTCCGTCAATTTTTGCGGGATGGGTGGTTGTGCCTTTCCTGTTCGGTGATTTCTTCTCTGGAGTCATTACCGTGGATGCTGCTCATCCGGCTATGGAGAAGTTGCGTGAGGTCATCCACGGTCCCTTCAGCATGGCGTTGCATGCTTTTGTCACACCTCCATTGTATTTGGCTGCGGCTGGAGTGTTGGCGGCGTGGTATTGCTATATGGTCAATCCTCGAGTTCCAGCGTTTTTCAGGGAAAAATTCGATTGCCTTTACCGCATCTTTGAGGCCAAGTACGGCATGGATAAACTCTGGATCGACATCATTGGCGGTAATTTCATGCGCTTGGGCCGTGTTTTCTGGAAAGCTGGCGATCAAACATTGATTGATGGGGCCGTGGTGAATGGCTCCTGGAAAACGGTTGGCTGGATTGCAGGCATCGTGCGCTGGTTCCAGTCGGGTTATATCTACTACTACGCGCTGGTCATGATTCTGGGTGTGTTCGCGCTCATGTCGTATTTCGTGTGGCGGAGCTACTAGGAGAACAGGAAAAATGGCTTGGTTGAGTCTTGCGATCTGGGTGCCCATTGTGGCGGGCATCTTGCTCCTGCCACTGAATAAATCCTCACAGGCGCCCCTGGTGCGTTGGTTGGCGTTGGTTGGCGCCTTATTGGGGCTGTTGGTGACATTGCCGCTCTACACTGGCTTTGATACCAGCACAGCCCAAATGCAGTTTGTTGAAAAGGCAAGCTGGATTCCTGCATTCAATATTCAATACCACTTGGGTATTGACGGGCTGTCTTTTTGGTTTGTGCCTCTAACAGCATTTATTACGGTGATTGTGGTGGTTGCTTCGTGGGAAAGTATTACCACCCGCGTGAATCAGTACATGGCGGCGTTCCTCATCCTTTCCGGATTGATGGTGGGGGTATTTAGCGCCCTGGACGGCATGCTGTTTTATGTATTTTTTGAGGCCACTTTGATCCCCATGTATCTCATTATCGGTGTGTGGGGCGGGCCTCGGAAGATTTATGCGGCCTTTAAGTTTTTCCTCTACACCTTGTTGGGTTCGTTGTTGACTCTGGTGGCGGTTATCTACCTATACAACACTTCGGGGGGGAGTTTCAGCATCCTCGCCTGGCATAAACAACCCTTGTCGCTGCTGGAGCAAACGTGGATATTCTTTGCTTTCTTTGCCGCGTTTGCGGTGAAGATTCCCATGTGGCCGGTGCACACTTGGCTGCCTGATGTGCACGTAGAAGCGCCTACGGGAGGCTCGGCTGTATTGGCTGCAATCATGCTGAAGCTGGGGGCTTATGGTTTTCTGCGCTTTTCGCTGCCCATTGCGCCAGATGCGGCACAGGAATACGCTTGGCTGATGATTACCTTGTCCCTGATTGCTGTTATTTATGTGGGGTTGGTGGCAATCGTGCAGGAGGATATGAAAAAGCTGGTGGCTTATTCGTCCGTGGCCCACATGGGTTTTGTGAGTTTGGGCTTTTTCCTCTTTAACAAGCTGGGCATGACCGGTGCCATTGTTCAGATGGTTTCACACGGCTTTGTTTCTGCGGCCATGTTCCTGGCTATCGGGGTTCTCTACGATCGCATGCACACGCGTGAAATTTCGGCTTATGGTGGCGTGATAAACACCATGCCCAAGTTTGCAGCGTTTGCTTTGCTGTTTGCAATGGCCAATTCGGGCTTGCCTGCAACGGCCGGTTTCATTGGCGAGTGGATGGTCATTTTGGGTAGCGTGCAATACAACTTCATGATTGGGTTGCTGGCGGCTACGGCCTTGATTTTGGGCGCGGCGTATTCGCTGTTGATGTTCAAGAAGGTTTATTTGGGCGATGTGAAGAATGAGCAGGTGCGGGCGTTGAAGGATATCAATGGGCGAGAAATGCTGGTGATGGTTACGCTGGCTGTGTGCGTCTTGTATATGGGTATCCATCCCAAGCCATTTACCGACATCATGGATGTCTCCGTCACCCACCTGCTGGCCCACGTGGCGCAGGCGAAGCTACAGTAACCCATCCCGCGAAGAGAGACGACGATGATTGATAGTTATGGCTGGGTAGCCGTATATCCAGAGCTGGTGCTGCTCATCATGGCCAGCATCATCACACTGCTGGACCTCACGGATAAAAGTCGCCTGCGCACCCTGACCCATGGTATGACCATGCTGACTTTGGCCGTGGTGGCGGGGATGCATTTTGCCTACGCCCTGAAGGGTAATACCTTCTATGGTTTCGGCAACATGATGGTGGTGGATTCGATGGCCAGTTGGCTCAAGGGTTTTGCTGCCGTCAGCGTGATGGTGACGCTGGTGTATTCCCGCTCCTACGCTGCTAGTCGTGACATGCTGCGTGGCGGCGAACTGTTCGTATTGGCTCTGTTGGCGTTGTTGGGGATCGATTTCATGATTTCTGGCAACAATATGCTGCTGCTCTATCTTGGCCTGGAGCTTTTGACGCTGTCCAGCTACGCTTTGGTGGCCTTGCGGCGCGACGATGTGGCGGCGACGGAAGCCGCGATGAAGTATTTTGTTCTGGGCGCGATGGCAAGCGGTTTCTTGCTCTATGGCATGTCTATGCTGTATGGGGCAACGGGGTCGCTGGATATTGGAGAAATCTTCCGCGTGATCGACAGCGGCTTGTTTGATAGCCAACACGTGCTGGTATTCGGCTTGGTCTTTATCGTCGCCGGACTGGCCTTCAAGCTGGGGGCTGTCCCTTTCCACATGTGGATTCCGGACGTTTACCACGGCGCGCCAACATCTGTGACCCTGCTGATTGCATCTGCGCCCAAATTGGCGGCTTTTGGCATCATCATGCGAATGTTGGTTGATGGCTTGCTGCCATTGGCGGCTGACTGGCAGCAAATGCTCGGGGTGTTGGCCATCTGTTCGCTGTTCATCGGCAACGTGGTTGCGATTGCGCAAACCAATTTGAAGCGCATGCTGGCGTATTCGACCATTTCTCACGTGGGCTTCATTTTGCTGGGACTGATGGCGGGCGTTCACGGCTCGGAGTTCAGTGCCGAGAGCGGTCAGGCGGCTTACAGCTCGGCCATGTTCTATGTCATCACTTATGTGCTGACGACATTGGCGACCTTTGGGCTGATTATGTTGCTTGCGCGGGAAGGGTTCGAGTCTGACGAAATCCGTGACTTGGCAGGGTTGAATCAACGCAGTCCGCTTTATGCCGGGATCATGGCGATGTGCATGTTCTCTTTTGCCGGCATTCCTCCGCTTGTGGGTTTTTATGCCAAGTTCGCCGTGTTGCAGGCGTTGCTGGATTCCGGCTCCAATCTGCACGTCATGCTGGCCGTGTTCGCGGTGATCATGTCGCTGATCGGCGCTTTCTATTACCTGCGCGTTGTGAAGGTCATGTACTTTGATGCGGCTCCAGCCGATGCGCAGCCGGTGCAAGGCCCTTGGGATGTGAAGGCGGTGCTGGGCCTCAATAGCGCCTTGCTGTTGGTCTTGGGCTTGCTGCCAGGTGGCCTCATGGCCTTGTGCGCAGAAGCAATCCTCAATGCGCTGAGTACCTGAGATTGCATTTACTTGTGCTGATCGTTGCAGGCGGCCCATGCGGCCGCCTTTTTCATGGCGTTGAGCCTGAGCGCCTGCTCTCAAAATCCACGCGCCGGGCTTATCCCCGGGGGCAGGGCGGTTTGCAAGATGAAAAATTTGCCAATAGCGCGGGTTGCTAGCTACGTTTTGCGTCTTGTGCTCTATCTATAGCGACAATGCCCGCTTTGCTGGTGGCTTTGTGCCCCCTACGTTTCTCTGAATGACGCACGGATGCACGATGAAAGTATTGGATTTGCATTGTGACAATGACCATGTCTTTGAGGGCTGGTTCGCCTCCATGGAGGATTACCAGGGGCAGGCGCAGCGTGGTGTGCTGCAATGCCCGATATGTGGCAGCTCGCAAGTGCAAAAGGCGCTGAGCGCACCGCATGTCAAGGCCAAAAGCAACCGTAGCGCTGGGAGCAAGGAGGCGGATGCGAGTGATGCTGGTAAGGGGCGGCAGGCGCGTTGGTTGGCGCACATGCGGCAAATGGTGCGTGAAGGTGAAAGCGTTGGTGAGCGTTTCGCTCAGGAAGCGCGGCGTATCCATGAAGGGAACGCGCCTGAGCGCCTCATCCACGGCAAAGCGAGTGGACAGGAAGTGGTGGAGTTGCTGCAAGAGGGTATTCCAGTGTTACCCTTGCCTCCCGCCATCACGGAGCCTTTGCAATAAAGTGTCGCTTAGGCTCTGGCGCGTCATCCCATTTCACAACAAAAGCCCCACCGCATTGCACGCATTTGCACTGGTTTCCCACTGTGGCGCTGGCGCTTTGCGCGCGTATGACGTGCATAAATGGGATCAAGCCCCCTAACCCATACCAATCATCATGCCCCAGGATGCAGCGCTTTTCATCAAGAGATGGCTTCGCCAGCCTCGCAAAATTGCAGCCGTAGCGCCTTCTGGCAAAGCGCTGGCCGAACTCATTACCAGTGAAATTGGCCCAGAGAACGGCCCGATTCTGGAGCTGGGGCCAGGCACGGGGGTGTTTACGCGGGCAATGCTCAATCGCGGCGTGCCGCAACAGGCCATTACGGTGGTGGAGCTGGATGCGACGTTTGCCAAGCTGCTGCAAATGCGCCATCCCGGCCTGAACGTTTTGCAAGTGGACGCGGCAACTTTAGACAGCCAGCGCCTGTTTGATGGCAGGCCCGCCGGGGCGGTTGTGTGTGGCCTGGGGCTGCTCAATATGCCTGAGGATGTGGTGCGGCGCATTTTGCAAGGTGCGTTTCATCACCTGGGCGATGGCGGCAGTTTTTTTCTTTTCACCTACGGATCGCGCTGCCCTGTGCCACCGGGCATATTGGATGCGCTGCATTTGCGTGCGGAACTCAAAGGCAAGACGTGGCGCAATATCCCGCCTGCATCGGTGTATCGGATTTCCCGCAAGCCCGGCTTGGTGGTGTTGCGTTGATATTTTTATAAATCAAAGGATAAAAAATAACCCCATTATGGCATATTGGACATAATGGGGTTTTTCTTTTGATTTGGAATTGGCTTATCGGTTGCGTGCGCCGCCAAGCCAGCCAGCGATGCTGTAGCACACGATGGTTGTACCGATCCAGCCCAGTACGTACACCAGCCCGATAACCAGCCAGTCGATGGCGCCGCCGGGGTTGGTGCTGCCCGAAGATGCCACCTGGAACATCAAAGCCAGAGCCAATGCGCCACCGATGATGCCCAGGAATTGGCAGGCCACCAGGCGCGCAGGCGCCAGGCGGCGCTCGCGCAGCAACAGCAGCAAGAAGGCCAGTGTGCCCAGGATGCTGATGAGGGGCAGGGCAATCAGCAGGGGCGCGCCCAGCATTTCCTGCAGCACGGCCAGCACGGAGGAAAAATCCAGTTCTTTCATGTGTCGTTCTCCTTGTCGTTGGCGCGCTTAGACCTGGCCGCGCAGCATGCTGATATAGGTGGGTTTGAGGGCGGAGGTCTTGAGCGCCCAGCTAGCCCAGAGCTCTTCCAGCGGGGCGATGACGCCGGGGAAGGAGGGCAGCAGATTGTTCTGGTAGTCGAACTCAATCAGCATGGCGCGGCCCAGGCGGGTGATCAGCGGACAGGAGGTGTAGCCGGTGTAGAGGGCTTTGCTGGTGGCGCCGGCCATTTCGGCCACGGCGTGGTCAACGGCCACGGGCACTTGCCATTTGACGCTGGCGGCCGTCTTGCCCTTGGGCACGCCGGCAATGTCGCCCACGCCGAAGACGTTGGGGTAGCGCACGTGGCGCAGCGTGCCCTTGTCCACTTCCATCCAGCCATCCTTGGCCCACTTGCCTTCTTGCCAGGGCAGGGGGCTGTTGCGCACGGCATCGGGCGCTTTCATCGGCGGGATGACGTTGATGAAGTCGTATTGCAGCTCGGTCGTGCCCTCGGTGGTGTTGAAGGTGGCGATGCGGCGGCCTGGGTCGATGGACTTGAGCGAGCGCTCGTAGTTCACCTGCACGCCGCGCTCTTGGAACAGCATGCGCACTTTTTCGGCCACCACGGGCACGCTGAACAAAGCCTTGCTGTGGGCGTTGTAGATCAGTTGCGAGCGCCCGCGCACGCCGCGGCGGCTGAGGTAGTCCTCCACCAGGAAGGTGTATTTCAGCGGCGCGCCCGCGCACTTCATCTCGGAGGCCGGGCGCAGGAACACGCCCACGCCGCCTTTTTGCGTGAAGCGGTCCATCTCGCGCCAGGTGGCAAATGCGCCTTGCGGGCTGTGGTAGATGCTGCCGATGCCCTCGCGACCGATCAGGCCCTCGTCCATGCCCTCGATGGCGGCGTAGTCCAGCACCAGGCCGGTGGTGACGAACAGGAAGTCATAGGCAAAGCTCTTGCCCGAGTCGGTCACCACGCGATTGCCCTCGGGGTCGATCTCGGCCACGCGCTCGGCCACCCATTGCACGCCCTTGGGGATGTATTCGGCCGTGGTCGAGACAGGGTAGTTCTCCGGCTTGATGCCGGCGGCCACCAGCGTGTAGCCGGGTTGGTACAGGTGCTGCTTGCGCGGATCGATGATGGTGATCTTGGCGCCATCGAGCGCTGCGGCCAGGCGCGAGGCGCTGGCCAGGCCGGCCGCGCCCGCGCCCGCGATGACGATGCGCGCGCTGGTCTTGACCTTGGCCGGCGCGGCTTGGGCATTGCTGGCTGGCAGCATGGCCAAACCAGCGCCAGCCACGCCAAGCGACAGTAGCTCGCGGCGGCTGAAGGCGGGAGGGGTTTTGATGCTCATGAATCAAGTCTCCTTGGTTGCTGTGTGTTGGATGGAAATGCGTTCCCGGTGGCGTCTTGCGAGGCATGCAAGCACAGCCCGGGCGAAAGAAAAAGCATTGGCTCAAGTCACCCGTTTTTAGGCGGAAATTGGCGATACCACAGTCCGTACACAGAGCATGCAGCGCAAAAGCCCATGCTCCAATCCAGCGCTGTCAAGACCACAATGGCGATGCAGGGCGCTTGCCACAAAGGGCTTTGGACCGCGAAGGCCAGCACCAGCGCCACGGCGCTGGCCAGAAACAGCATTTTGTTGGCGAACATCTTGGCGCCTGCATTTTCTTTTTTGCCGCCCCAGCCGCGCGCCTCGAAAAGTTTGGCCCAGACGACATGGCTTGGGCATTTGTAATGGCCAAAGAAGCCGCGCACAAAGCCTTGCACCAGGGGGATGAGCAGCAGCCACGGCGTCCACACCAAGGCGGCGGCGCTGACGAGAAAGCTGATGAAAGACTCCCAGCGGGTGACGTGGGACCAGACGGGCGGAAGATCAAAACGGAGCATGGCAGCTTGAATACATGGGCAAATCCTGCCGCGCTTGTGCGCACACTGGCAGACACAACTTGACGCAGGATGAATTGATATTACACGCATTTTTAACAATTGAGACGGCTGCATCAGCGGCAAAACCTATTTGCGGCAGGTCGGTGTGAATCGGGGGGGCTTTTGCGTTCAATGGCCTGTGCGCTGGGCTATCATCGGCGGCAAGAAAGGAGAGAAACGCGCATGTTTCCTGAATACCGTGACCTCATCACCCGCCTGAAAACGGAAGGCACCAACGCCCGCTTTTTGAATTTGTTTGAAAAGCACAATGATCTGGATCACCAGATCAAGAGGCTTGAAGATATGGATGCAGGCGGCATCCATACCGAAATCGAAACGCTGAAGAAAGAAAAGCTGCTCATCAAAGATGAGTTGTACGCGATCTTGCGCCGTGAGGCGGAAGCCAGCGGTGCGCAGTGAACAATGGCTTGAAGCCCACTGAGACCATGAAAAGGAACGCATCGGAACGGGTGGCGTTCCTTTTTTTATGCGCGCTGGGATGGCGTTGAGCGTGTGGATGGCGACGAAACCGGCGCAATGCCGCTAGCCAGTGCGGCAACGGGGGCTTGCACGAAAGGCGGGGCGAGATGTGGGATCGGATCAGGCAATGGCTGGGTGGCGCAAGCGCGGGCGCGCCAGCCGTGCAGGCGCAGAAGGCGCTGTCAAGCAGCGAGCAGCAGGCACTGGCCGCACAACTGGCGCAGTGGCCCGCCATGATGCAAGCGGGCGCGCAAGGCTTGCGGCAGCAGGCGGTGGTGGTGTTCGACCTGGAGACAACGGGGCTGGATCTCAAGCGCGACACCATCTTGTCCATCGGTGGCGTGCGCCTGGAGCCAGATGCAGGCGGCCAGGGCCTGGGCATTGCGCTGGGGCAAACGTGGGAGCGCGTGCTGGCGGTGCAAGTGCAGCTCAAGCCCGATAGCCAGTTATTCCACGGCATGACGCAAGCCGATCTGGCCCGGGGGCAAGACCCGCGCCAGGCGTTGCTGGAATTGCTCGATTGGGGGCGAGATGCGATCTGGCTGGCTTGGCACGCCTGGTTTGACGAAACGATGCTGCACCGCGCCGCGCAGCAGTGGCTGGGGCTGACGGCGCAGGGCGGGCGCTTGCCCAAGGTGTACGACCTGGCGCACGCCATGCCGCTGCTGTTCCCCGAGCATGCCGCGCTGGGCGCCGATCTGGATGCGTGGCTGCGCGCCTTGCGCCTGGGCAATAGCGAGCGCCACCACGCCGTGGCCGATGCGATGGCCACCGCCGAATTGGCATTGGTTGCGCTGGCCAGGGCGCAGGCGCTGGGCATGGCAACCTGGGGCGAACTCATCGCCGCCATGGCCCGCGCAGAGCAACAGCGGCGCGCACAACAGCATGCGGGTCTTTGAGATTACAATTCAAAAAGAAATAAAAACATGTTATTTTGGCATGATGGTATTTAATTGAATTTTATTTTGATTTAAAAAATTTGTATTTCGTCAAAGTGTCGCTTTCAGCCCAAATCCCAGGCTGCCTATTCATACAATGGCGGGCAGCACAGTTTGAGAAAAGCCATGAACAGCATCCCGTGGGAAGACCCTGAACGCCGCATTTGTTTTGACGCCTGGTTCGCCGCCCAGGCGCTTGCCCACGGCCTGGATGCCGGCACCTTGAAGCTGGCCAGCGCCGATGCCAGCTTCAGGCGTTACCTGCGCGTGCACGACCGGCAGGGCCAAAGCCGCATCATCATGGACGCCCCGCCGGACAAAGAGCCGCTGGCGGCCTTTTTGCACATCGACCAGCTTTTGCAGCAAGCGGGCCTGCCCGTGCCGGAGGTGTTGGCGGCAGATGTGCAAAACGGCTTCGTCCTCATGAACGACCTGGGCCGCCAAACCGCGTTGCAATACCTGCTGGCCGCTGCGCAAGACGCCCCCAACGGCGGCGAAGATACCGCCCGGCGCGCCCAGCCGCTGATGGTGCAGGCGCTGGATTGGCTCATCGCCATGCAGACCCGCGTTCCCGCACAGTCGGCTCCCGCCTACGACGCCGACAAGCTGCGCCAGGAGCTGCGGCTTTTCGAGCAGTGGTACCTGGGCCGGCACCGCCAGGCCGAGCTCAGCGCCAGCCAAACCCAATGCCTGCACCAGAGCTTTGAGCTCATCGTGGCGCGCAACCTGGCCGTGCCGCAGGTCTTTGTCCACCGCGATTACATGCTGCGCAACCTGATGGTGCAGCCCGATGCGGCGGGGCAGGGCGCGCGCCTGAGCGGCCTGCTGGATTTCCAGGACGCGCTGCACGGCCCCATCACCTACGACCTGGCCAGCTTGCTGCGCGACGCCTTCCACAGTTGGGAGGAGGATTTCGTGCTCGACATCGCCGTGCGTTACTGGGAGCGCGCCCGCAAAGCCGGGTTGTTGGCCAGCGCGCCCGAGCTGGAGCGCGATTTCGGCGAGTTCTACCGCGCGGTGGAATGGATGGGCCTGCAACGCCACCTGAAAGTGGCGGGCATTTTTGCGCGCCTGACGCTGCGCGACGGCAAGCCCCAATATCTGGCCGATGCACCGCGCTTTATCCACTACATCCGCAGCACCGCCAGCCGCTACCGCGAGCTGCGCCCGCTGCTGCGCCTGATCGACGAAGTGGAGCAAACACCCCAGAGCGAGGCATTCTCCTTTGGCCGCATGTGATGCCGCCGCCTCGCCCTGCTCTCTGCCCCTTGTAGGAGACCACCGCCATGCCCCAAGCCGCCAACCCCTACCAGGCCTCCATCACGCCTGAACTGAAAACCTGGATCGCCGCGCAGGCCAAGGCGGGCGTTTCCGCGCCCAAGGTGCTGCAAGCCATGCTGGATGCCGGCTGGCATGAGGAAGTGGCGCTGGCGGCGCTGGAAACCGTGCTCGGCATTGATCTCGCCGCGCTGCAAGCCGTGCTGGAGCAAGCGCTAGGCCCCGCAGGCGCGGCGGCCCGATCGGCTGAACGCTTGCCGCGCGCCGTCGCCACGCCAGAGATTGCGCTGGACAACCATCCCGCCTGGATCGATGTGGGCGACCGCCAGGTGCGCGTGCTCATGCACCTGCGCCTGCCGCGCGTGGTCGTGCTCGACGGCCTGCTCACCCCTGCCGAGTGCGATGAAATCATCGCCCTGGCCAAGCCGCACATGCGCCGCTCCCTCACCGTGGATAACCAAAGCGAGGAGGGCGGCGACTCCCTCAACGCCAGCCGCACCAGCGACGGCATGTTTTTCGATCGTGGCCAGGCCCCCGTCATCAGCGCGCTGGAGGCGCGCATCAGCCGCCTGCTCAACTGGCCGGTGGAAAACGGCGAGGGCCTGCAAGTGCTGCGCTACGGGCCGGGGGCGGAATACCGCCCCCATTACGACTACTTCGAGCTGGGCCAGCCCAGCACCGAGGCGCTGCTCAGCCGCGGCGGCCAGCGCGTGGGCACCTTGCTGATCTACCTCAACACCCCGCCCGAAGGCGGCGGCACCACCTTCCCCGACGCCGGGCTGGAAATCACCGCCCAGCAAGGCATGGCCGTCTTCTTCAGCTACGACCGCGCTCACCCCAGCACCCTCTCGCTGCATGGCGGCGCGCCCGTCATCTCCGGCGAAAAATGGGTCGCCACCAAATGGCTGCGCGAGCGGGTTTTTCAGTAACCAATGCCGCGGGTGGGCAGGCGCCGCGTGTCCTAATCGCGTTACCATCAGAGCCCGTCGCGCGCCCGGTGCGCGGGGCATATGTTTTCACTCCAGGGAGTACGGGCTGCCATTGGGCGGCTGTTCCCACAAAACCATCGAAGCAGGAATTTCCATGAGCATGAAGCTGATTACCGCCGTCATCAAACCCTTCAAACTCGATGAGGTGCGCGAAGCCCTGGCCGAAGCAGGCATCACGGGCCTGACGGTCTCTGAAGTCAAAGGCTTTGGCCGCCAAAAAGGCCACACCGAGCTGTATCGCGGCGCCGAATACGTGGTGGACTTTTTGCCCAAAGTCAAAATCGAAATCGCCGTGAAAAGCGAAGTGGTGGAAACCTGCGTGGAGGCCATCACCAAAGCCGCGCGCACCGGCAAAATCGGCGACGGCAAAATCTTCATCACCCCGCTGGAGCAAGTCATCCGCATCCGCACCGGCGAGCAAAATGGCGACGCTGTGTGATGGCATCTGGAGCAAAAACATCGGGCCTTTGACAGGCCCGATGTTTTTGCCGCCGCTGCCTCCCCACGCAACAAACATCGCCTACAGCCATCCATGCTAATATTGCAGATCATAAGAAAAGGCGATCATTGATAATATTGCCAAAACAAGGCGATTTCTTTGCTTTTTGAAATGTAAATGTTGCGCTCTCCCTTTGCGCTTTCACCAGGAGACCCCCCGCCATGACATTGCCCAGCAAAGTCCAGATCATCGACGTTGGCCCGCGCGATGGTTTGCAAAACGAAAAACAACCCGTGCCCGCCGCCATCAAGGTCGAGCTGGTGCACAAGCTGCAAGAGGCGGGCTTGCAGGAAATCGAGGTCACCAGCTTCGTCAGCCCCAAATGGGTGCCGCAAATGGGCGACAACGCCCAAGTCATGGCAGGCATCGCCCGCAAGGCCGGCGTGCGCTACAGCGTGCTCACCCCCAACATGAAAGGCTTTGAAGCGGCGCTGCCCACGCGGCCTGACGAAATCGTCGTCTTTGGCGCGGCCAGCGAGGCTTTCAGCCAGAAGAACATCAACTGCTCCATTGCCGAGAGCATCGAGCGTTTCGCCCCGGTGGTTCAGGCCGCCCTGGCCCAGGGCATTGCCGTGCGCGGCGCCATGAGCTGCACCGTCGGCTGCCCCTACGAAGGCGATATCGCCCCCGAGAAAGTGGCCTACCTGGCCAGCCTGATGAAAGAGATAGGCGTGCAGCGCGTGGACGTGGCCGACACCATCGGCGTGGGCACGCCGCGCAAGGTGCAGGCCGCCATCGAGGCGACGCTGGGCTATTACGACATTGCGCACATCAGCGGCCACTTCCACGACACCTACGGCCAGGCCCTGGCCAACACTTTGGCGGCGATGGAGGTGGGGGTGAGCAACTTCCAATCCTCCGTTGCTGGCCTGGGCGGCTGTCCCTACGCCAAGGGCGCCACGGGCAACGTGGCCACGGAAGATGTGGTGTATATGCTGCACGGCATGGATATCGAAACGGGCATTGATCTGGACAAGCTCGTGGATGCAGGCCAATTCATCAGCGAGCACCTGGGCCGCAAAAACCAGTCCCGCGTGGCGGTGGCGCTGCTCAATAAACGCGCGGGTTGAAGGGGTGATGGTTGGAGCCTGAGGGCCAGCGAGCTTGTCTGGCGCTCGGGCAATCCCCCGCTGGCCCCTCCCTCGCCACCAGAGCGAATGCCAATACCAATACAAACGGCCGCATCAAGCGGCCGTTTGCATTGGTATTTTTTATAAATCAAAGTAAATGCAATTGTAATACCATCATGCCAAAAAAGGGTTATTTAATTTCCTTTTGATTTGTAATTTTGGTGGTTAACCCACCCGTTTGCGGGCGTTGCGCCACAGGCGCATCCAGGGGCTGTGGGCGGCCAGGCCGCCGGTAGCGGCCAGATCCGTCCAGCTCATCTGGGCGTTGCGGAATACGCGCTCGGGGTGGGGCATCATGGCCGTGAAGCGGCCATCGGCCGTGGTCACGGCGGTCAGGCCGCCGGGGCTGCCGTTGGGGTTGGCGGGGTAGCGTTCGGTGGGCTGGCCCAGGTGATCGACGTAGCGCATGGCGGCAATGGCCGCGCTGGCGTCGCCCTGGCGGCTGAAGTTGGCAAAGCCTTCGCCGTGGGCGACGACGACGGGCAGGCGGCTGCCGGCCATGCCTTGCAGGAACAGGCTGGGGCTGTCCAGCACCTCGACTTGCGAGAGGCGCGCCTCGAAACGCTCGCTGCGGTTGGTGGTAAAGCGCGGCCAGGCCCCTGCGCCGGGGATGATGCTCGCCAGCTCGGCGAACATCTGGCAGCCGTTGCACACGCCCAGGCCGAAGCTGTCGCCACGGGCGAAGAATTGCTGGAATTGCTCGGCCAGCGCGGGGTTGAAGGTGATGGAGCGCGCCCAGCCCACGCCCGCGCCCAGGGTGTCGCCGTAGCTGAAGCCGCCGCAGGCGACCAAGCCCTGAAATTGCGCCAGGTTTTCGCGCCCGGCCTGCAAGTCGCTCATGTGCACGTCGATGGCGTCAAAGCCCGCTTCGCTGAAGGCGTAGGCCATTTCGACGTGGGAGTTGACGCCCTGCTCGCGCAGGATGGCCACGCGCGGGCGGGCCTGGCCGATGAAGGGCGCGGCCACGTTCTCGGCCGGGTCGAAGCTCAGGTGCACGTGCAGGCCGGGGTCGTCCATCTGGCCTGCGTTGGCGTGTTCTTCATCGGCGCAGGCGGGGTTGTCGCGCTCGCGGGCGATTTGCCAGCTCACGCTGTCCCAGACCTGGTAGAGGTCGAACAGGTCGGCGGCAAAGACTTTTTGCGTGTCGCGCCAGATCTGCAATTGGCCTTTGCCGTCTTCCAGCGGGGCCTGCGCGGGGCGGGTTTTGCCGATGTAGTGGCTGTGCCTGGACAGGCCGTGCGCGCGCAGCGTCTGCATGACGGCGTCGCGCTCGGCGGTGCGCACTTGCAGCACCACGCCCGGCTCCTCGTTGAACAGGGCTTTGAGGGTGAGTTCTTCGCGGCGCGCGCTGATTTGCTGCGCCCAGTTCTTGGCGTCGCCGTATTCGGCGCGGCTGTCGC